>JAJYBI010000027.1 GCA_021779095.1 Deltaproteobacteria bacterium | reverse complement strand
GCGCATCTGCAGTTGTTCAGCTTGATCGCAAAGGAGTCCATGGTACCGATCTTGGTCATGGACGGGGTGGTGAGATTGAACACAGAAAATCTCCCGCCCAGGTAGACATTGCTTGTATCGTCCACGGCGATGCTCTGAACAACTGCAGATGCGCCGCCACCGCCGAAGTTTTTTGCCCAAGTGGTGGCGCCGCTGTTGTCCAACTTAATGGTAAAGGCATCCTGATAGCCTATTTTCGTAAGGGCCGGGGCAGTAAGGTTGGCACTATCGAATTCCCCCCCCAGGTAGACATTACCGGTACCGTCCACGGCGATGCCATACCCATATGCATATGCGCCGCTGCCACCGAAGTTGTTGGCCCAAGAAGTGGCGCCACTGCTGTCCAACTTGATGGCAAAAGCGTCATATCTGCCGATCTTCGTCAAGGCCGGGGTGGTAAGATTCGCATTATAAAAATATCCTGCTAGGTAGACATTCTCGTTGCCGTCAACAGCAATGCCTTGGCCAAATACCAACGCATTATTACCACCGAAGTTCTTGGCCCAGAGGACGTTGCCGGACGGATCCAGTTTTACCAAAAAGGCATCCTGAGTACCGATCCTGGTCAGGGTAATACTCCCGAAGGTCATGTTTGTACCGTTAAAGTATCCGGTCAGGTAGGTGTTTCCTGCGGCGTCATGTACTGTTGCAATGGTTACTGCAGTTGCTCCATTACCTCCTTGACCGCCAAAATTTGCAGCCCAATCGGCAGCCGATGCTCTACCAGTGAACAATAGCATGGTAAGCAGGGTGAAGAGAGTAATGACACTATTAAACTTCATGGCAACTCCGTCTACACGATTATTTATATCCGCATACGACGCGGTTCTTACTTTTAAACGATGGCAAGCAGTTGCACATTCGGTCGCTTAGGTGATGGTACAAAAAACCGGCGCACGGAAAAAATCCGTAGCGCCGGTTTCAGTGACTGCACATAATGCCAAGTAATAACGGTAAATCTGTAGCTCGAAATTTCTCAGGAAATGAACCGTCACGGAAATACCTCTGAATGGCAAGTAAGTAGGTGACGGCATTATTGTCCAGTATGCACAAATTTACAACTACTATTATTCCTCCATTGTCAGATAATTACGCCGCTGTAATACCTTGGCTATTTCTTGAATTTAGAATTATGCATATGCGCATTACTCTTTCGAACAATGGTTCCGGATGCGGTTTTTCGTTGGGCAGTAGACTCTTTCACGCCGCCCACCCGCTCGTCAGTAATCTTTTTCGGAATGGAAGTACCCTTCTCTGTCGATCTGGTAGGTATTCGATCTCCCTTACCCGTTAAAGGTCTGTCAAATGCTGTTATCACCCCCGACCTCTGGGCGGTTTCGGCACGACGTCCCTCTTCCGGTAACAACTTCTGCCTATCCTGCTTAGATACCGAACCCTGAAGCTTCCGCGGCGGCTTGGACGGATCGGTACGCAGCTGCTCCACCTCGGCGGCGGTCAGCAGCCGGTAATCGCCCGGCTTCATGGCACCGATCTCCAGGAACCCGTACCGCGACCGTTTGAGTCGTACTACGGACAGCCCCACCACCTCGCACATGCGGCGCACCTGCCGGAACCGTCCCTCGTGAATAGTGAGGGAGATCCAGGAGTTATTCTCGCTTTCCTTCACCAGGGCCGATCGTGCCGGGGCGGTCATGCCGTCGTCCAGGAGGACCCCGTCGGCCAGCTGCCGCAGCTGGTCGGGCGTGACACTGCCGCGGACGCGCACCAGGTACCCCTTGTCCACCTCGTGGCGGGGGTGCATGAGCCGGTTGGCGAGATCGCCGTCGTTGGTCAGCAGCAGGAGCCCCTCCGTGTTGTAATCGAGCCGCCCCACGGGGTAGACCCGCTCCGGCACCTCCTTCAGGAGGTCGGTCACCACCGGCCGCCCCTCCGGGTCCTTCAGGGTCGTCATGTAGCCGGCCGGCTTGTAGAGGAGGATGCAGACCTTCCGCTCCTCGCACCTGACCGGCTTTCCGTCGAAGGTGATCAGGTCTTTCTCCGGATCGGCCTTCGTCCCCAGCTCGGCCGCAACCATGCCGTTCACGGCGACCCTCCCAGCCGTGATGAACCCCTCCGCCTCGCGGCGGGAGGCGATCCCCGCCTTGGCCAGTATCTTCTGCAAACGTTCCTGCATCGGTTCCTCCAAAAGAAGACGGGGCGGCAAAACCGCCCCGCTCCGGGTTCCTGTATCTGTGCCGCGATCCTACTCCACGCAGCGCGTCATCCGGCGAAATTTCTGGTACCGTTCCTCCACCAGCTCTTCCACCGGCAGCGTCTTCAGTTCGTCCAGGTTGCGGCGTAGCGCCTCGTGCAGGGTCTTCGCCATGGACGGATGGTCGCGGTGCGCCCCACCCTTCGGTTCCGGCACGATCTCGTCGATGACCCCCAGCCCCAGGATATCCTTCGCCGTCGGCTTCAGCGCCTCGGCGGCCTGCTCCCCCTTGGTGCCGTCGGACCAGAGGATCGCCGCGCACCCTTCGGGAGAGATGACCGCATATACCGAGTGCTCCAGCATGAGAATCCGGTCGCCTATCGCGATGGCGAGTGCCCCGCCGGAGCCCCCCTCGCCGGTGATGACGACGATGATCGGCACCGTCAGGCGCGCCATCTCCCGCAGGTTGCGGGCGATCGCCTCGGCCTGGCCGCGCTCCTCGGCGCCGATCCCCGGGTAGGCTCCCGGCGTGTCCACGAAGGTAATGATGGGAAGCCGGAACCGCTCGGCCATCTCCATGAGGCGGAGCGCCTTGCGGTACCCCTCCGGGTTGGGCATGCCGAAGTTGCGGAACACCTTTTCCTTGGTGTCGCGCCCCTTCTGGTGGCCGATGACCATGACCGGTTCACCGTCCAGCCGGGCGAGCCCGCCGACGATGGCGTGGTCGTCGCCGAAGTTGCGATCGCCGTGCAGCTCGGTGAACTCGGTGAAGATATGGGCGATGTAGTCGAGGGTGAAGGGGCGGTTGATATGGCGGGCGACCTGGGCGGTCTGCCAGCGGGACAGATCGGAGAAGATATCGCTACGGACGGTCTCGATCTTCTTTTCCAGCTTCGCGATCTCGGTCGAGAGGTCCACGTTGTCGGAGGAAAGCGCCGTCAGCTCCTGTACCTTCCGTTCCAGTTCCGCCAGCGGTTTTTCGAACTCCAGATAGAATTGCTGGGACATCGCGAAAACTCTCCTTTGCATGGAATATCAGCAGGATACGGGGCGGGTCTACTCGAATGAAGCGGCATTATAGCCGAACAGCCGTTTTACTTCCAGCGATAATTCTTCGCTGGGTATAACGGAGTACGCCTCGGGCAGACGGATGGAGGCAACCCCCGCATCGGGCACGTCCAGGGCGAGGAAGACCGGGCAGCCTCCCCGGTAACGGATGATTATGTCACGCAGCGACTCCAGGTCCGCCTCGGTGACCTTGTCGGCAGTCATGTTCAGGGTCACCCGTTTGGTCTCGCGCTCCGCCAGTTCCCGCAGGAGGACGACGTCTTCCGCCATCAGCTTGCGGTTCTTCTCCCCCACTTCCACCGTCCCGGTCACCAGCAGCGGGTCCTCGCTGGAGAGGAATTCCGACACCCGGGCAAAGACCTTCGCCAGCACCACCACCTCGATGGTGCCGTGCAGGTCCTCCAGGGTGAGGAACGCCATCCGGTCCCCCTTCTTGGTGATGAACTCCTTCTTGGCAACGATGATACCGCAGACCCGCACCTCCGTCTTTTCGGAGAGCTCGTCGAAATCGGACGTGAAGACCGACGCGAACCGCTTGATCTCGGTGGCATACCGGTCGAGCGGGTGGCCGGTGATGAAGAAGCCGAGCGCCTCCTTCTCGAAACCGAGCTTCAGCTTCTCGTCCCACTCGTGGACGTTGGGGAGCTTGACGCCGCCGTTGCCGTTCCCCTTCACGATCTCCTCGGTGCCGAAGAGGGAGACCTGGGCGCTATCCCGTTCCTGCTGGATCTTCTGGCCGTAATTCATGGCGTCTTCCAGCCCCGCCATGAGCTGGGCACGGTTGGCGCCGGTGGAGTCGAACGCGCCGCACTTGATGAGCGACTCCACGACCCGCTTGTTCACCCGGCGCAGGTCCACCCGCTCGCAGAAGTCGAAGATATCCCTGAACTCGCCGTCCCGACGGGACTCCAGGATCGCCTCGATGGCCCCCTCCCCCACGTTCTTCACCGCCCCGAGGCCGAAGCGGATGGAGGAACCGAGGACCCGGAACGACAGGTCGGAGGCGTTGATGTCCGGCGGGAGGACATCGATCCCCATGTCGCGGCAGTCGCTGATGTTCTTGACCACCTTGTCCGAGTTCCCCATGTCCTCGGTCAAAAGCGCCGCCAGGAACTCCACCGGGTAGTGGGCCTTCAGATAGGCGGTCTGGTAGGCGACCAGTGCGTAGGCGGCGGAGTGCGACTTGTTGAAGCCGTATTCGGCGAACTTGGCCATCAGGTCGAAGATCGCCTCGGCCTTCTTCGGGTCGATCCCCTGCGCCTTGGCGCCGTCCAGGAACGGGATCTTTTCCTTCGCCATGACCGCCGGGTCCTTCTTCCCCATGGCACGACGCAGGAGGTCGGCGCCGCCGAGGGAATATCCGGCCAGGCTCCGTGAGATCTGCATGACCTGCTCCTGGTAGACGATGACGCCGTAGGTGTCCTTCAGGATCGGTTCCAGCTGCGGCAGGTCGTAGACCACCTCTTTGCGGCCGTGCTTGCGGTCGATGAAGTCGTCCACCATGCCGCTTCCCAGCGGGCCGGGGCGGTAAAGGGCGCAGACCGCGATGATGTCCTCGAAGCAGGACGGCTTCAGTTTCACCAGGAGCCCCTGCATGCCGCTCGATTCCAGCTGGAACACCCCGGTGGTGTTGCCCGACTGGAGGAGCTTGTAGGTCTCCTGATCGTCGTCCCGCAAGGTAGTGATGTCGAACGCCGGGTTCTGGCCGGACCTGATGAGCCGGACCGCGTTGTCGATGACCGTCAGGTTCTTGAGTCCCAGGAAGTCGAACTTCACCAGACCGATTTTCTCCACGTACTTCATGGAGTACTGGGTGGTGACGGAGCCGCTCTTCTGATCCTTGTAGACCGGGCAGTACTCCTCCATCGCCTGTGGCGCGACGACGACGCCCGCCGCGTGGGTGGAGGCGTGGCGCGACAGCCCCTCCAGGCAGAGCGCCGCGTCCAGCAGCTCCCGCACCCTGGGATCGGTGTCGGCCAGCTCCTGGAGCTTCGGCTCCTGCTTGATCGCCTTTTCGAGGGAGATGTCCAGCACGTCGGGGACCAGCTTGGCGATCCGGTCCACGTCGCCGTAGGTCATGTCCAGGACCCGTCCCACGTCACGCACCACCGCCTTGGCCTTCATCTTGCCGAAGGTGATGATCTGGCAGACCCGGTCGCGGCCGTATTTCTCCGCCACGTACTGGATCACCTCGTCGCGGCGGTCCTGGCAGAAGTCCACGTCGATATCGGGCATGGAGATACGTTCGGGATTCAGGAACCGTTCGAACAAGAGGTTGTAGGGGATCGGGTCCAGATCGGTGATCCGGATGGCGTAGGCGACCAGCGAGCCGGCCGCCGACCCCCTGCCGGGGCCGACGGGGATGTCGTGGTCCTTCGCCCAGTTGATGAAGTCGGCGACGATGAGGAAGTAGCCGGGGAATCCCATCTGCTTGATGCAGTCCAGCTCGATCCGGAGGCGGTCGTAATACGCCTGTTCCTGTTCGGCGGTAAGGTCGGGGTACTTCGCCCGGACCGTGACGAGCCGCTCCTTGAGCCCCTCATAGGCCTGCTCCTCCAGAAGCTCGTCCAGGGTCTTGTCCGCCGGTTTCTCGTACTGGGGAAAGTGGTAGGTCTTGAAGTCCAGTTCCAGGTTGCACCGCTCGGCGACCGCAACGGTGTTGGACACCGCCTCCGGCGCATAGTGAAACGCCGCCCGCATCTCGTCCGGCGACTTGAAGTAGAACTCGTCGGCGGAGAACTTCATATGGTTGGGGTCGCTCAGGGTCTTGCCGGTCTGGAGGCAGAGGAGAATCTCGTGGGCCCGGGCGTCGTCACGGTTCAGGTAGTGGCAGTCGTTCGTCGCCACCAGCGGCAGTCCCAGTTCGCGGGCAACCTCCATGAGACGGTTGTTGGCGAGGGTCTGCTCCTCCATGGTGTTTTCCTGGAGCTCGATGTAGTAGCTGCCGGGAAAGAGGGCATGGTATTCGCGGGCGACGGCCACCGCCTCCTCCATCCGGTTGAGAAGGCAGTAGTGGGCCACCTCCCCCTTCAGGCAGGCGGAGAGGCAGATGAGCCCCTCGGTGTGCGCGGCCAGGAGCTCCTTGTCGATGCGCGGCTTGCGGTAGAACCCCTCCTTGTAGCCGGCGGAGACCAGCCGGGACAGGTTCTTGTACCCTTCCAGGTTCTCGCAGAGGAGGATCAGGTGGTAGTTTGACGGCATGCCGGCGGCATAGGTGCGATTGTGCCGGGAATCGGGAGCGATGTAGACCTCGGCGCCGATGACCGGCCTGACGCCAGCGTCCTTGCATTTGGTGTAGAACTCGATCGCCCCGAACATGGTGCCGTGGTCGGTGAGGCTGACGGCGGGCATGCCGTATTCCTTGGCCTTCTTGATGAGCGGACCGAGGCGGATCGCGCCGTCGAGAAGGGAGTACTCGGAGTGGAGATGAAGATGGGCGAAACCGGCGTCTGACATAGGCTCCTGCGGCAGCCGGAAACGCCGCTGAATACGGATTCCGGCGTGGTTGGTGGGATGGCAGGCAGTATGCCATGGATACAAAAACGAGTCAATCGGGTTGTCGGCGGCAGTCAGCCGTGCATACCTCCACAGGAGAAACAACACCGATCTTCGAAAAACGCCGGATTTCCCGTAAATATTTTCTTGACAGGGACGCCACCCCGATGGTAATAAAATGCTTTCATTTAACACGCATTCCATACGGAGGAACAGGTCTTGGCCAATCACAAGTCAGCACTGAAGAGAATCAAGCAGAACGACAAGAGAAACGAACGGAACACGCACATCCGCTCCACCCTGCGGACTCATATAAAGCGCGTACGTGAGGCGGTGGCCAAGAAGGACGAGGCCGCAGCAAAAGAAGCCCTCACCGCCGCCATCCCGGTCATCGACTCCGCAGCATCCAAGGGGGTCATCCACAGCTCCAATGCGTCGCGGAACGTCTCCCGTCTGACGAAGCTCGTGGGAACGCTCGCACAGTAAGAACCGGCCGAGATCGAACGAACTCGAAAGGGGTCCGACACGCATCGGACCCCTTTTTCCGTTTCGATCTGACGCGCCTGCTTCAACCGCCAGCCAGCTGCCTTCCGCACAGCTCGATGACGAACCGCTCGAGCTGACTCCCCGTCTTGTCCCCGCCCCGCTTCATCGCCAGGTCCATGGCGAACAGCCGCTCGAATATGGCGATGAACTCCTGCTCGCGGAACCCCTTTGCCTGGGCGATGATCCCGTTCACAAAGAACGGCGGCACCCTCGTCGCCTTGCTGATATCCTGCGGCGACTGCTTGCGCCCGAGCATCTCGCGTACGGTCCAGAGCTGCCGGAAATGCTTGGTGAGCATGAAGAGGACCATGAGCGGTGCCTCCCCGTCGCCGAGGATGGTGTGCAGGGCGCGCAGCCCCTTGGAGGCGTTCCGTTCGCCGAGCGCGTTGGCCAGAGAAAAGACCGTCTCGACTCGGGTGTCGGAGACGATCTCCCGCACGTCGTCGGCGGTAACCGAGTCACGGGCACCGACGAACAGCACGAGTTTCTCCACCTGTGAGGCAAGCTCGCGCAGGTTCGAACCGGCGAGATAGACCAGCAGTTCGGCTGCGGCATTGTCGATCCGCTTGCCGCACCGGGCGACCTCGCTCCGGACGAATCCGGGTATCTTGTCCTCGTAGAGCTTCTTGAACTCTACCAACTGACCGTGCAGCTTGAATTCGGTAAAGAACTTCCGGCGGAGATCGACCTTTTCGCCAACGAAGACGAGGCTGGTGCTGGCGGACGGCTGCTGGAGATACGGGAGGAGGAGATCGTACGCCGCAGACGGCAGGTCACCGGCGCGACGCACGATCACGAGCCGCCGCTCCGTAAAGAACGGCAGCGTCAAAGCCGATTCGACGATTTCTCCCCCTTTGCACTCGTTACCGTAAAAGACGGTGAGGTTGAAGTCGCGGAAGTCCGGAGAAATCAGTTTTTCCTGAAACAGGGATTCGGCTCGGGACGTGAGGTACGGTTCGTCGCCGTAGAGATAGTACAGGGGGCCTGCGGCGCCTGCAGATACGGATTTTTCCAGCTCATCCGGGCGCATCTAGAAATCCTGAATCATGTTCTGGTGGATCTGCTGGGCGAGACGGTGCTCCACCTCGTTGATTGCGGTATCCTCGTTGTTGGTCTGCAGGGCGATGTCGTCGCTCGCCGGATACTCTTCCCCCCAGTCCATCTGCTTCTTCCAGAGGACGACGCCACGGGCGGTATCACGCAGGACCACCTCCACCGTCATGACGGCCCGGTAGATACTGACCTGGTCCAGTGCATTGTAGGCGACGGGAACGGATCCATAGGAAACGATGGTGACCTGGAGGGAGTGGGATGCGCCCCCTCCGGGCACCACGCGGAACCCGCGACCGGCGAACTCGTCAATGAGGTTGTTGGTGAACCTCGTCTCGATGTACGGCTTGTAGCTGTTGTTCGCGACGACCGGAATGGCGATGTCGCGGGTTGGGCCAGACAGGTGTTCCGACACGCCGGTCGGACGATAACCGCAACCGGCGGGTCCGACCCCGCCGCAGAACAGCAAAGCCAGGCAGAGGGGCACCAGCGACCGGATGTACCGACAAATCCTGTTCATGACGCCTCGCTACACCACGATGTTCAGCAGCTTGCCCGGCACGTAGATCACCTTCCGGACGGTCTGGCCGGCGACGTGTGACTGAACGCGCTCGTCCGTCATGGCCAGCGCCTTCACCTCGTCCTCCGCAATCCCGGCGGGAACGGTGACCTTGCCACGCAACTTGCCGTTCACCTGGACGACAATAAGAAGTTCGTCGTCCACCGCTGCAGCGGCATCGAACGCGGGCCACCCCGACTGTTCGATGCCACCGGTATGACCGATGGTCTCCCATAGCTCCTCGCTGAAATGGGGAACGAACGGCGCGAGCATGAGCAGCACGCTCTCGATCGCCTCCCGCAGTACGGGGGCAGATTCCGGGCGATTTCGCGGCTCGAAGGTCTGGATCGCGTTCACCAGCTCCATGATCGCCGCGATGGCGGTATTGAAATGGAACCGCCCCTCGATATCCTCCGTCACCTTCCGGATCGTCTTGTGGACGGTGCGGCGCAGGGTCCGGGCATCGTCGGACAGCGCGTCGACATCCACCTGACCGCTCTCCCGAACGGCGGGGAGCAGCTCATTCACGAGTTTCCAGACACGGTTCAGGAAACGGTAGCTGCCGTCGACTCCCTGGTCGCTCCAGTCCAGGTCCTTTTCGGGGGGAGCGGCAAAGAGCGAGAAGAGGCGCGCCGTGTCAGCCCCGTACCTGTCGATGAGCGCGTTGGGGTCGACCACGTTCCCCTTCGACTTGCTCATCTTCGCACCGTCCTTGATCACCATCCCCTGGGTCAGCAGGTTGGCGAACGGTTCGTCCACATTCACGTATCCCAGATCGCGCAGCACCTTGGTGAAGAACCGGGCGTAGAGGAGGTGCAGGACGGCGTGCTCGATCCCGCCGATATACTGGTCGACGGACATCCAGTAGCCGACGCGCGAGCTGTCCAGCGGACTTTCCTGGAAATCGGGGCAGCAGTAGCGGAGGAAATACCAGGACGACTGGACAAAGGTGTCCATCGTGTCGGTTTCCCGCCGGGCGGGTTTGCCGCACAGCGGACAGGTGGTGGCGGCGAAGCTCTCCACCCGGGCCAGCGGACTCCCCCCCTCGCCGGTGAAGGTCACATCCTTCGGGAGCACCACCGGCAGATCGGCGGCAGGGACCGGGACCGTACCGCAGACGTCGCAGTAGATCACCGGGATCGGGTTCCCCCAGTACCGCTGACGGGAGATCCCCCAGTCGCGCAGCCGGTAGTTGACGGTCTTCGTGCCGATTCGCTCCTGCTCGAGAAAGTCGGCGATCCGCCCCTTCGCCTCGCCGCTTTTGAGGCCGTCGAACGGTCCGGAGTTGACCATGACCCCCTCGACGGTATAGGCCTCGGTCATGGTGGCGGGATCGAGGGTTTCGCCTTTCGGCTGGATTACCACCTGCAGCGGCAGGTCGTATTTCCGGGCGAATTCAAAGTCACGCTGGTCGTGGGTCGGCACGGCCATGACGGCGCCGGTGCCGTAGTCCGTGAGGACGAAGTTGGCCAGATAGACCGGCATGCGCCGCTTCGTCACCGGGTTGATGCAGTAGGAACCGGTGAACACCCCTTCCTTCTCGTTGTCCTCGGCGGTGCGCCTGATCCGGTCGGTGTTCTTCACCTTCTCGATAAATGCGGTAACCTGCGACAGGTGCTCTGGCACCGTCAGCTCCAGCGCCAGCGGGTGTTCGGGAGCGAGGGACATGAAGGTCGCCCCGTAGAGCGTGTCCTGGCGCGTGGTGAAGACCCTGATGGCACCGTCACGGCCGTCCAGCGGGAAGTCGATCTCGCACCCGGTGCTCCTGCCGATCCAGTTCTTCTGCATGGTGAGCACCCGCTCCGGCCAGCCGGGCAGCCGGTCGGTATACTCAAGCAGCTCCTCCGCGTAGTCGGTGATCCGGAAGAACCACTGCTCCAGTTCCTTCTGCTGGACGTCGCTGTCGCAGCGCCAGCAGGCGCCGTCCTCCACCTGCTCGTTGGCCAGGACGGTCTCGCACTTCGGACACCAGTTGACGAACGAGGTCTTCTTGTAGGCGAGCCCCTTCTCGTACATCTGCAGGAAGATGAGCTGCTCCCACTTGTAGTAGTCCAGGTCGCAGGTGGCCAGTTCACGGTCCCAGTCGTAGGACAGTCCCAGTTTCTTCAGCTGGCCGCGCATGTAGTCGATATTCTCGTAGGTCCATTTGGCCGGATGGCTGTTGTTCTGGATGGCGGCGTTTTCGGCGGGCATGCCGAAGGCGTCCCACCCCATGGGGTGCAGGACGTTGTACCCCTTCATCCGCTTGAACCGGGCAATGACGTCACCAATGGAGTAGTTCCGCACATGTCCCATGTGAATGCGCCCCGACGGATACGGGAACATCTCCAGCAGGTAGTATTTGGACCGTGCCGGGTCTTCCGTTGCCTTGAAGCTTCTTGACCGCTCCCACTCCTGCTGCCACTTCTCTTCTATATGTTTGGGCGAGTACCGCTCTTCCACACTTTCCTCCAGTTGATGTGATTATAGATGTTGCATTATTCGGGCGGGGTCCAATGGAACAGGTCGTTCGCCGAACTCGCATGACAGCGGCCGCATTTCTTGGAATCCTTGACGCTGAATGCCATGGCCATGCCGTGACATGCGCCGCAGTACTTGCCCGACTCCATATCCTTCATGGTATAGGTCCGAATGCCGACCGCGGTAATGATATTCTTGTTGTGACAGTCAATGCAGTTATATCCCCGGGAGACGTGGACCTTGTGACTGAACAGCACGGAGCCGGTCGTCTTGTCGGCAAACTCGTATTTGATCGCCTTTGTCACGATATGGCACTTTTCGCAGGAGTTCGTAACGGAGAATGCCGTCGAACCGTCGTGACATGCGCCGCACGACTGCCCCTTCTCCATCTCCGCCATCGTTGTATGCCGGTTGCCGGGTCCGGGAATGAAGATGGTGTCATGGCAATCGGAACAGCTGTACGCCTGCAGGTGGAACGTGTGCGAAAAACGTGCGCCCGAATCCTTGAACTGGATCTCTTTCACCGGATGACATTTGGCACAGGAGTCCTTGACGGAAAATGCCGTCGAACCGTCGTGGCAGGCACCGCACGATTTCCCCTTTGCCATATCGGCCATCGTGTGGCGGACCGCCTCCTTCCCCGCGGTAAATATGCCGTTGTGGCATTCGTCACACTTGAACATGGCGGTGTGCACCTTGTGACTGAAGACCGTCACCCCCGTCGCGGGGTTCCTGAATTCGACGTTGACCGTGCTCGTATGACACTTGCCGCAGTCCCCCTTCACGGAAAACGCAGTCGACCCGTCGTGACAACCGCCGCAGGATTTCCCCTTTTCCATGTCGGCCATGGTGCGGTGCTTGTTGCCGGGGCCGGCGATGAACCGTTTGGCGTGACACTCATAACAGCTGAACATCTCAAGGTGCTTGTCATGGCTGAAGCGTGCGTCGAGGGGGAAAACCACATCCTTCACCGGATGGCATTTACTGCAGTTCCCCGCGACGGTAAACGCGGTCTTCCCGTCGTGACAGGCGCCGCACCCCTTCCCCTTCTCCATCTGGGACATGGTAAACCGCTGCGCCCGGCTGCCGGTGGTAAACACCTTGTT
Organism: Deltaproteobacteria bacterium; assembly: GCA_021779095.1. Classification (GTDB taxonomy): domain Bacteria; phylum Desulfobacterota; class Desulfuromonadia; order Geobacterales; family JAJYBI01; genus JAJYBI01. The sequence goes on along the minus strand of JAJYBI010000027.1, from coordinate 37,268 downwards.
GTGACAGTCGTCACACTTGAACATGCCGGTATGGATCTCGTGGGAAAAGGTGACGGTTCCCGCATCCTTGATGGTGAAGGTGATCGGTTTCGTGGAATGGTGGCACTTGTCGCAGCTCCCGGTCACGGAAAACGCCGTCGACCCGTCGTGACAGGCACCGCACGATTTCCCCTGCTCCATCTGCGCCATGGTGTACCGCTTGCTGTTGACCCCGCCGATGAAGATGCTGCTGTGACAGTCGCCGCACTTGAACATGGCCGTGTGAATGCCGTGGCTGAACCGCGCGTCGTCCGCCTTGAACACCACATCCTTGACCGTGGTGTGGCACTTGTCGCAATCCCCCTTCACGGAGAAGGCAGTGGACCCGTCGTGACAGGCGCCGCAGGATTTCCCCTGCTGCATCTGCGCCATGGTGTACCGCTTGCTGTTCTTTCCCGCGATGAAGATCTTGGTGTGGCACTCCCGGCACGAGAACATGCCGAGGTGGAACGTGTGGCTGAACGTGGCCTGCGCGCCAAAGTGGATGTCCTTGACCTTATGGCACTTGGTGCAGTCACCCTTCACGGAAAACGCGGTGGACCCGTCGTGGCAGGCGCCGCAGGCGGCCCCCTTTTCCATCTGCGCCATGGTGACATGCGGGTTCTTGGTCCGCGACGGCTTGAACAGGCTGTTGTGGCAGTCCGTACAGCTGTACATGGAAAGGTGGAACGGGTGACTGAACGTCGCTGCGCCGAAATCGGGGATCTCGATCGCCACAACACCCACCTTGTGACAGCGCACGCATTCGGTCACCTTGAAGGCGGTCCGGCCGTCGTGACAGGTGCCGCAGGACTTCCCCTTTTCCATATCCGCCATGGTGTAGGAAGGGTTTTTCTTGGCGATCTTGAAAATCGCGTTGTGGCACTTCGTGCAGTTCCTGCCCAGCTTGCGCAGGTGCACGTCGTGCCTGAACTCCACCGTCCCGGCGGTCTCGGTCTTGAATGCAACGACATTGTATTCCCGTGCGTATAGCACGACGGGAATGGCCAGCAACAAAAGGACTACGAGACTTCGTCTCAAGACATTCTCCTTGTCAGCGCCCTGAGATTGGCCGTCACCCACCGTCCGGCTACCGGATGGTGCTGGAGGAAGCGGAACGCGCGTGACCTGCCTGCGGTTTCAATCGATACGATCAGGGGATTTGCAGTAATTGACGGGCGACATCCACGATCTTCGTCGGCTGGATCGGCTTGGTAATGTAATCGTTTGCCCCGAGGGCCAGCGCCCGCTCCCGATCTTCCTGGGCGCCTTCGGTGGTGATGACAACGATCGGCGTCGACGCGTGGTTTGCATCGTTGCGGACCAGGCTCACCAGTTTAAGCCCATCCATGATCGGCATATTGATATCGGTAAAGATCAGATCGAACCTTTCCGCCGATATCTTTTTCAGGCCGTCCACACCGTCGTTCGCTTCAACGATCCGCACACCACGCATCCTTTTGAGGGCAAAGGCGATCAACTGCCGCATCGTGGGTGAATCCTCAACTATCAGGATAGAGATTTCAGCCATGGTATCCGTGCCTCCAAGCGGGTCATTTCAATTATTTCGTGAGGAGATCGATGAAACTCTGGATCGTAGACAACTTGCGCTCCGATTCGGAGTAGAGCCGGGAGCTGAAGATCGCCGTCGCGGCATGGCCGGCAAGCAGCGTGAACAGCTCGTAGTCGACCTGCTCAAACCGGGTCTTCTGGATGAGCAGCTTGTAGATGGCGATCACCCCGATCACATGCTCCTTGATCTTGAGCGGAATGCATACCATGGGGGAAAGGAAGTCCAGCTCGTAGGAGCTCATATCGTCAACGAAGTGGTTCTCGCCGGTCTTGGCCACTCCGCCGATGATGCCGGTTCCGCACTTGACCGTGGGGAGCGCGTCCCGGTCCACCCCTTCCGTCGCCACCGCCGACAGCTCGTTGGTCTTCTCGTCCAGGAGCATGAGGGCAAACTCTTCGGCGCCGATGAGGTTTATGATGATCTCCGTGATGATCTGGAGCACTTCCCTGAAGTCCAGCGTGGAGTGCAACTGGTAGCTGGCAATATACAGATTAGCCAGGTTGTTGTTCTCCGTCTCGATCTCGACGTAGCGGTTGGCGAAATCCTGATTCTCCGCCTCCACCTTGTGTATCCGTTCGAGGATCTCCGCTTTCTCGCGTTCCAGCTCATCGATCCGCTTCTGCAATACGAGGTTGTGCCCCCCGGAATCCTTGTCGCGGACGACCTCTTCAATACGGAGTAGTTCGAAGCGCAACCGCTCGTTCTCCCGCATCAGTTCCTGGGTGAATTCGGCCCCCTTCTTGAAAACCTGCAAAAACTCGTCAGCCCTGTTGAGCATGCCCTTATCGTCGTCGCTTGCCATGGGAGACTCCTGACTCTGGATGTTATCGCGGATACCATATCCGAATTTGCCGATTTCTGCAAAAAATCATTGCGCCTCAGGAAAAATTCCGCTGCGCAGCAGGATCTCGCGTCCCATCCCGCCCAGTGGAACGACCCGGTCCACCATGCCTGTCGCAACCGCCTCACGGGGCATGCCGTACACAACGGCCGTCTGTTCCGACTCGACGATGATCTGTCCGCCGGCGTTCTTGATGGCCACTACCCCCTTGCGCCCGTCATTCCCCATGCCGGTGAGGACGACACCCAAGAGCCGTCTGCCGAACAGCTCGGCACACGATGAAAACATGGCATCCACCGACGGTACGTAGCGGTCCTCGGGCGCCGGCTTGACGATGCGGGTCACGACCGCCCCCTCCTGCCGCCGGAAGACCATGTTATATCCTCCGGGGGCCACGAGCGCCATGCCGGGACGAAGAATGTCACCATCCTGCGCCTCCGACACCTCCAGCGAGGAGAGACGATTGAGCCGCTCGGCAAAGGTGCGGGTGAATCCGGCGGGCATATGCTGCGAAATGACGACCGAAAACGGCACGCTCCCCCGCAGCGAATTGAGTATCCCCTGGAGAGCGGGCGGCCCACCCGTCGATGCACCGATGGCAACCACGTCTACGGAGGAGAGGTTATCGGCATGTGTCGCGGGTCTCCCCTTCAGGTCGGGAACGGCGACGGAGGCCGGCGTGACGGCGGAGCGCGTGGTGATGCTGCTGAGATTCAGGGAAAAGGTCGTACGGACCTTGGCGATCAGGTCATCGTGGATGTTGAGCAGGTCCTCGGAAATGGTCCTCGTCGGCTTCGCGATAAAATCCACGGCACCGAACTCGAGCGCCTTGAAGACACGTTCGTCATCACTGCGGGAACTGATGACAATGACCGGCGTGGGACAGCTGTTCATGATGATGCGCAGGAACGTGAACCCGTCCATGCGCGGCATTTCCAGATCCAGTGTCACCAGGTCGGGGCGGAGATCGAGTACCTTCCTGATCCCCTCTTCCCCGTCGCCCGCATAACCGACCACCTTGATTTCCGGGACGCTTTCCAGCATCCGCGTGATGGTCCGGCGGTTGTATGCGGAATCATCCACCACCACAACCCGGATCGTTTTCATACGGCACCTCCGATCACAGGTTGTCCGGGTTTCTGATACACCATATCGTTTTTCAGATGCCTGAGGGCGAAGGCAGTGGTTATGTTCATGAGCGATTCGGAGTGGCCGAGGAGCAGGTAACCACAGGGTCTTAGGGCGGAATGAAACGATTCGATCACCCGTTTCTTCGCCGTGGAGTCGAAATAGATGATCACGTTGCGGCAGAAGATGACATCCATCCGGCCGAGCAGCGCCAGCCGGTTCTTGTCAAACAGGTTGAGATGACTGATGGTCACCAGCTCCCGCACCTCATCGTTGACCCGGTAACCCCCTTCATGCGGTGTGAAGAACTTCTGGATGTAACAGTCATCGGTCGCCCTGAACGACGAACGGCCGTACACGGCCTTGCGCGCCTGGTGCAGTACACGCTGGCTGATATCCGTGCCGATGACCTCGATCCGCCAGTTGGCCGGCAGCCCGATCTCCATGAGCAGCATGGCGATGGTATACGGCTCCTCGCCGGTTGAGCAGCCGGCGCTCCAGATGCGCAGGGTACGGTCTCCCAGCTTTTCCTTCTGTGCCATGAGCTCCGGCACGATCTCGTCCGTAAACGCCTTCAGCTGGAACGACTCACGGAAAAAGTACGTCTCGTTCGTGGTCAGGACATCCATGATATCGGACAGTTCCTGGTCCCTCTGCCGGTTGTACTTGAGATACTGGTAGTATTCGCGAAACGACGTCAGCTGGTGTGCGGCAAGCCGTCCGGCCAGGCGTTTCTCGAGCAGATACCGGGAATCGGTATCAAAAAAAAGGCCGCAATGGCCATGTACAAGGTCCCTGATGAGCCGGTATTCCTCGTCCGTCATCCGCACATCAGGCTCGGTGGAAAACATCAGAGACCCCTGCCGAGGATATCGTTGAGCAGCGCACGGACCATCTCGTCCGTTTCGCAGGAAAGCCGCAACTTAAGGAGCGGCAGCGCGTCGTCACCGCGCCGGTCGGCAAAGAGACGGATGAAACGGCACCGCACATCCCAGTCGGGATGTGCCAGAAGCATGTCACACCTCGCATCGATCCAGCGATCGTCGCCGCCCTCCATCAGGATGTCGATGGCTGCCTTGACGATATCGGCATCTCCGTTATCGAGTGCAGCAACTATCGTCCCGCGCGATTTTTCCGCATCGATACGGGATAGTGCATGCAGCGCCTCGATGACGACGAGCCCATCGGAACTGACCAACAGTTCCGTGATGGCAGGCAACGCGACCCGGTCGCCGATCCCTCCCAGTGACTTCACGGCGGCACACTGCACCCACGGGTCCTCGTCCTGCAACGCCAGCAGGAGGGCATGCACCGCCTCGCCGCCCCCCTTCGCGCCGAGGGCGCCTGCGGCGGCAATACGCACCGAGGCATCCTCGTCCACAAGCGCCATCACGAGATGACCGGTGATGTCGTGCGCATCGACGCCGGCCAGTGCCTGTACCGCCATGCAGCGGACCGACGCATCCTCGTCCTTCGCGAGAAGTGCAAGACGGTCGATGTCCTTAAGCACAAGCAGGAGCGATACGGCCTCTTTTCTTCTCTGGGGAAGATCGCCGCCGGCAAGCCGCACCGCCACCTCATGGACCTCACGGGGGGCGGATACCGCCAACTGACCAAGCGACTCGATCGCTCCGGAACGGAGACGGACATCCTCTTCGTCCAGGAGGCAGGCAATCTCCGGAACCAGCCCGTGGAGCCAGATCTTCCCTGCAGCAACGGCCGCGATCCGCTTCAGAACGGAAGAGTCGTCACGGAGCGCAGCCGTGACGATAGCCGAACCGTCACGATACCCGGTCTCCCCGACGAGATGAACGATGAGACAACGGTCATCCACCGAAGCACCAGGGTACAGTGCGACCAGCCCCTGCATATTGTCCGAACCGAGCCGTGTCAGCGCGGCGATGCAAGCGGAACGGACCTCTTCGGACTGGCAGCTTTTCATCAACGGCACGATGAACCGGTCATCGCCGATGAGTCCCGCGGCCCAGATGGCAGATTCCCGGACATCGCGGTTGTCGGATTCGAGGAGCGTCACCAGCCCCTGCATCGCGTCGACACCCCGATGCCGACGCAGCCCCTCCTCCACAGCCTTCCGTTCCGAACCGGCGCTCAATCTGCGATACAGTCGGTACAGTGCGGTCACCGCAGCCTCGCGTGCCGAACGCGTCTTCAGTGTCATACCGTCGATGAGCGCCGCCGCCGCCGACACGTCTCCGACGGCCCCCAGGCAGACGAAAATCGCCTTCTTCAAATGCGGATCGTCCATGAGCGGGATGAGCGGTGCCAGCGGTATCTGCCGGCCGATCCTCCCCAACGACTGAAGAACGGTATATCGGAACATCATGTCGCAACGATCCAGCGACTGAAGCAGCGGCTCGATCGCACGGTCATCACCGATCTTGCCGAGATTTTCGGCAGCGGCGGAACTCACGTTGGCGTCGGAATCACGAAGCGCCTCGACGAGCACCTGAACAAACGATGCATCCCGGATACTCCCCATGATATCGATGATGAACTTACGCACGTCGTGATCCGGATCGGCGCTGAAACGGTGCAGCACCGGAACCGCCCTGCTGCCGAGCCGTTCGAGCACCTCGACGGCAGAATTGCGCAGTCCGGCATTCTCTTCCGAGCGCAGCATCTCCACGAGGTCGAAAATGAACCGTTCGTCGGGAGCAGCGGACAGGACGAGATCCACCGCCTCCTTGCGCACCCTCCAGCTCGCATCGCCGAGAGCAGACCGGATCGATTCGGCCATGCGGGAAAGGGGATAATGCCGCATGGCGACTACCGCCTGACGGCGGATCTCCTCGTCAGAAGCCGACAGGTTTGCCATGATCTGGTCGAGTGTCATTATCGACTGCTCACTTCCGTTCAAATCCCGAGCTCCTTCTCGACCTTCAGGACGATCTCTTTGAACGCATCGTCCAGATACGGTTCGTCGTCCTGGATGCCGGGGGATACGCGCTGGCGAAAAATGCGTCTTCCCTCTTCCATGTCGTCGGAAAGAAGTTGGAACAACGTGCCGTTACGAACCCCTTCTTCAACCTTTGCCTGATTGTACAGCATGATATCGGATGCGATGTTGCGGGCGAGTTTTCTCGCCAGCAGGTGCTCTTCCGTCACCACATCGCAGCCTTCGACCGCCACCGAGGTGATATCCTGTTGCTCCACAAGCTGAAGGTCCCGTCGGCTTTCCTCCTGGGCGTCAAGCTCCCGTCTGGAGACGAACGGCATGTCCACGGTTGCGGACTGCTCGACAGCTGCCGTCTGCACTCCGTCGCACGTCTTCTGCCCAGCCACCAGACGGTAGATCTTTGTCGCCAGATCGTCGGGAATATGATGTTTCTCGATGTAGTCATCGGCACCGTACAGCGACTGGGGATTGCGCTTGTAGCGCGTCTTGTCGTAGATCGACGCGATAAGTATGATCTTAGTCTGCGCGAGTACGGCATCCTTGCGAATCTCCTCGCAGATCTCAAAACCGAACATCGATGGCAGGGCGACATCGAGCAGAACCACATCCGGTTGCGTCTCGCGGATTGCATCAAAAGCGGCCCTGCCGTCATGATATATCGAAAGAGCGACCGGGTCGTTTGCGAGGACCTTGGCGACGGTGGCGCAGAATGCAGGGCTCTCATGCGCCATCAGGACGGACACCGACTGCCTCTCCACCTGACCAGCGGCAACGGCAGCTTCCTCGGCTGCTCTGCTGGCAACCCGGAAAAGGGTCCTGCACTTGGTGCAGCGGAGCTTCACCCCCTGTTCACCTATCCTCTCATCATTCAGCCGGTATCGTGCCTTGCAGCTGGGGCAGCCTATTATCATAGAAAAATCCTTTGTTCCGTGACGCGTTATACCTGGGTCTCACGATCGATCATGCCGAGTTCGACCGTTTCCTGACCGGAAAGGAGGGTATCGGGGTTCAGGAGCATGACGAGCGCATCGTCGACGAGACAGACACCTACGAGATACTCGGCTCGGATGCCGTCCATAACCTCGGGAGACGGTTTCAGATCCTTCGCCGGAAAACTGATGACGCCGGTCATTTCATCCACGACAAGTCCCACCAGACGCTGGCCGACGGTAACGATCAGCAGGCAGGTGGTGCGTTCGTTGTAGGACCGCGGCAGATTGAACCGCTTACCGATGTCGATGACCGGTACGATCCTGCCACGCAGGTTGATGATCCCTTCGACGAACGAGGGGAAACGCGGGAGTGACACCAGCTTCTGGGGACGGATGATCTCCTTGATCCGCATGATATCCACGGCGTAGATATCATGCCCCAGCCGGAACGACGCTACCTGTATATCCTGGAGGGTTTCATTCATGGGGTTTCTTCCCTGCACAACGACCGGTTCACGACTGTGCCGGGTGAAGAAGCGATTCTATGATCTCCATCACCTTTGCCGACTTGAACGGCTTCGTTACATAGGCATCGGCCCCGACCTGCGATCCACGTTCAACATCCAGACGGTTCTTCCGGGCACTCAGCATGACGACGGGGATATGGCTCGTTGCGGGATCCTCCCTGATCTGCCTGCAGACCTCGAAGCCATCCAGTTCCGGGAGCATGATATCGAGCAGAACGAGGTCGGGCATGATGCGCTTCAGCTCTTCCAGAGCGGTCCGACCATTCGTGGCACCATACACCTGGTACCCCTTCGAAGAAAGGAGGATACTTTCCAGCTTCAGGAGGCTTTCTTCGTCTTCGACAATGAGAATACGGTTCTTATCCATGGCTACCTTTCATCGGCTCAGCACAAGGTCACGTCCAAGAGCTTTTCCAGATTGAGCAGAATCAGCATCCGGCCGTCGACCCTGCCGATCCCCGCGACGAATTCTCGATTGATCCCCTCAAGGACGGACGGCGTCGGTTCCAGGGTGGCGGCGTCGATCCGCGCGACCTGATTCACCTCGTCGACACAGATGCCGAACAGATCGTTACCTGAGCGGACGACGATGACCCGCTCCCGCCCCGTACCCGCCTGATGCGTCAGACCGAGCCGCTCATGCATGTTGACGACGGGGGTTATGATCCCCCGCAACGATATGATCCCCGAAATGAACGACGGAACTCGCGGAACCTCCGTAATCTCGCGGGGCTTGATGATCTCCTTGATATCGAGGATGTTTATCGCGTACTCCTCGCGGGCGATGCGGAAGCAGAGGAGTTCCAGCTTGTCGTCGTCGGCCGATTCCACCTCCGTGCCGGCCTCGTCCGGCTCCGCCAGATCGCACGCTGCTGCCCTGCGCCCCGCAAGGATGACAGCCAGCGGATCGACAGGCTTCACCCCGGACGCCGCGGAGACGGCGGGAGGCACCGTGACGGTACGCGCAGCAGGTTTGACGACCGGATAATCCGCCTCTTCGAGGGTCGGCCACTCAAGGATGTGATCGACCGATTCGGAGCTGTCGTTCAGGGGGGGCGGTCCGGCATCCTGCGCACCGCTCCGCCGGTCGGTATCCTGTTCCTGCTGCGCCTTTTTTCTGATTTCTGCTAGATCCATGTTATCTTCCGCTAAAGCACCGATTCACCGGCAATCGCATCGACGATAGCCGCATTGACACATGAACAGTCCCTGCCGTATGCCTCGAGCAGGGCGTTGGTGGCGATAAGGTTGATACGCCGCGGCACGCCGCCGGACAGTTCGTACACCCGCTGTACTGCGTCCGGCAGGAAGAGCCCCGCGGCGCCTCCCGCCACCTCGATCCGGTAATCCAGGTATTCCTGGGTTTCCGGCAACGACAGCGGACGAAGATGGTAGGTTAGCGCAACCCGCTGCCGCAACGGTTCATAGGTCGGGTCCGCCAGGATGGTTCGCAGTTCGGGCTGCCCCATGAGAATGACGCTCAGAAGGTTCCGATCGTCCAGCTGGAAATTCGTCAGCAGGCGGATCTCGTCGAACGTCTCGCGCTCCGGGATCAGCTGCGCCTCATCGATAATGATGACGGGACAACGCCCCGCCTTGTTGAAACGGTACAGCGCTTCGGTAATGGCATGCAAGAGCTCGTCCTTGTGCAGGGAGGGCGTTTCCACGGACAGGCTGCGCGCAACCATGCGCAGGAATTCGTGGGCCGTGAGCCGTGGATTGAAGATGAAGCAGAAGTGGTAACGCTTGCCCGCACTATCCATCAACGCCCGTGAGATCGTGGTCTTGCCGCATCCCACATCCCCCGTGAGGATCGCGATCTCCCGTTCCTCCAGCACGTACTGCAGGCGGGCGAGCGCCTCCCGATGCCCCTTGCTCAAATAGAGAAACCGGGGGTCAGGCGTCTTGTTGAACGGTTTTTCCCTGAATGCGAAGAATTTCTTGTACATGAACCGTTATTGCACCCTGTCCGTCTGAGACAGCGCTAACCGCCTTGAATCAGGCGGAACCTCTCATCGATTCATTGATGATACCGCCGACATCGAGGACGAGGATGGTCCGCTGGTCGCCCAGATCGGCCGCCCCCGAGATCCCCCTGATCCCCTTGAAGGTTTCCCCCATAGCCTTGATGACGATATCCTGCTGCCCCAGGAGATCGTCCACTATGATGCCGAGCCGCTTCTCCGCCACCCCGACGACGACGACGTAAAACTCATCGGGAGTTCCTCCCGCCTGCTGCAGACCGAAATAACCACTGAGGCGCAGCAACGGAAGGGTACTCTCCCGCAACTGGATGACCTCCTGCTTCTCCACGGTCATGATGTCGTGCTGACGGATCATCAGACTTTCCATAACCGACGTGATCGGCAGGGCATAGGTGCGGGCACACGATTGGATGATCAGCGCCTTGATGATGGCCAGGGTGATCGGCAGGGTGATGATGAACCGACTCCCCACACCGGGCGTACTTTCCACATCCACGATCCCGGAAACGGCGGTCAGATTGTTCTTCACCACGTCCATGCCGACGCCACGTCCGGATATCTCGCTCACCGTGTCGCTGGTGGAAAATCCGGGCAGGAATATGAGCTCCAAAAGCTCGTGGTCGGACAGGTTGTCCGTCTCGGAGATGAACTTCCGTTCCAGCGCCTTGCGTCTGACCTTCTCCCGGTCAATACCCCGCCCGTCGTCCTCTATCTCGATGACGACGTGGTTCCCCTTGTGATACGACGAGAGCTTGATGCACCCCTTTTCGTCCTTGCCGGCATTCCGGCGCTCTTCGGGGGGCTCGATGGCATGGTCGATGGCGTTGCGAATGATATGCATCAAGGGATCGGATATATCCTCGATGATCAGCTTGTCCAGCTCCGTATCGGCGCCGAACAGCCGCAGGTCCACCTTCTTCCCCTGCTCCCGGGACACCTTCCGCACGATGCGGGACATCTTTTCGTAGAGCTGCCCGACGGGGATCATCCGGATCTCCATGACCCCCTTCTGCAGTTCAGTGAGGCGACGTTCCAGGTTCTTCGCCGCCTTCCCCAGCTCCAGTGCCAGCGTCGAAAAACCGTCCAGCCGCAACCGGCTGGAGATACTCGAAATGGTGGAATGGGACAGCACCAGCTCGCCGACGATATTCATCAACTCGTCCAGCTTGCCGATATCAACGCGCACGGTACGGCTGATACTCTTGGCCGTGGGGGAGATGTCGGCTGCGACCGCGGTCGATGTCGTCTGATCCGCCGGTTCGGTCGAAACGGGCGCGGCGGGTGCAACCGGCTTTCCACCTGCCGTCTCACGCTTCGCCGCACCGAGGAGGGTAACGACGGCCGTATCCCGGTTGACGATGGCGATGATCTCGTCGAGCCCCTGCTGGGACCCGACCAGCAGTTCGAAGTCTATTGCCGCTTCCAGATTACCGCCGGCGCTCGGCAGGGTACTGATCACCTCACCCGCCTGCTTCAACATGTCGGTCAGTTCGCCGAGGTCCTGATCGAATGTGGCGATGCTGAAGGAGACGAGAATGGAATAGATGTTCCGTCCCTTCCGGAAGTTTTCGAGAAGACGGTGCTCCTCGTACTCCGTCAGGGTGTTGAGCACCTTGTCGGGCAGCCCCAGATCGGAGAGCTGCAGTTCGGCAGCGGCAGCCGGCCGGGCATTCAGACAGCCGTTGATCCGTTGTACCGCAGGGGAGATATCGATCGTCCCCCCTCCCTCGCCGGCCCCCCGCACCAGGTTACCCAGGAGTTCCATGGAATCGAACATCACGTTCAGCGTACCGGCGACGAGCGGAATCTTGCCGAGCCGGAGCGAATCGAGCAGGTTTTCGAGATTGTGGGCCAGCTCGGAAATTTCGGCAAAACCGAACATGCCGGCCAGCCCCTTCAGGGAGTGGGCACCTCGGAAGATCGAATTGATCAGGTCGGGGTTGCAATCCCCGACATCGGCACAGTCCCCCAGGGACAGCAGATCGAGATTCAGCTGATCGACGATCTCCTCCGCCTCGGCGAGAAACTCCTTAACCGCTTTTCCGATTGGTTGCGTCATGTGCGTTCCGGTTCCCGTCGGCCGGTCAGTCCCGGCCGAGGTATTTCTGGATGAGATGCTGCAGCCTCGCGGGATCGAACGGTTTCACGAGGTATTCGTTCGCCCCGAGCGCCAGCCCCTTTTCGAGGTCCTTCTCGCTTCCCTCGGTGGAGACGATGAAGAGCGGAATATCCTTGTAGTTCGGATTGTTCCTCACGTAGTTGATCAGTTCAAGCCCATTGATGTCGGGCATGTTGATATCGGTGATGATGAGATCCACCTTCTCGCGCGGCAGCAGCCGCAGCGCTTCAAATCCGCTGCTCGCCTCCACGATCTCGTAATCGTCGAGGGATTCTATGGTGGAAACCAGCAAAGATCTCATGGTTGCCGAATCTTCTGTTATGAGTATCTTTTTCACGCCGCCTCCTGGTCCTTGTCCTTCAGTCTGCGCAGCAGCAACGCCTTTTCCATGGCGATCCCGGCCTGGGAGAGGAATATTTCGAGCGAATCCGTATCGCCGATCGGCTTCTTCTCCGGAAGATTGTCGCCGTACAGCACCGCGACCACGCTACCCTCGCTGAGGATCGGTCCGATGAAGAGCTCGTCCGGGGTGCCGCCGCCGAGCTGGTCGATCAGGAATCGATCGAGATCTGCGGTGCCTGCCCCGCATTTCAGCGGCTGCACCGACTCGATAACGGTCCTGAGCAGAGAATCTCCCGCAAGCGGGATCGAGAGGTTACGGATTCTGAGATCCGCATGTCCCTCTTCGTCTTCGATACCGAATTGCCCCAGACCGGTGATGACATCCGGCCTGACGCCGAACACGACAGCACGGCTCATGAATTCCGACGCAAACCTGAGAACGAGCAGGATGACCCCTCCCCCGAGGGTCGGATCGTTCAGCTCCTCAAGCATCGCCCGCAGCAGCGAGACGCCGGTACTGGAGACGGCAGCGTGCCTTTCATCTGGCTCGTCCCCCAGTTCGAGCCGCAGCTCATCGCCGATATCAACCTTGTCGCCGAGCGCGGACAGAACCTCGCCGTGCCTGACCCGTTCGAGGGCTCCCAGGAACGTCCCGCGGAACTCCGGCAGCACCTGGGGGTTGGCATAGTCGGATCTGCGCGGTTTGAGCAGAAACGAATAGCCATACGACCTGATCGTCCGTTCCGCCTCGCGGTTCCGGTACTCTCCCAGGACGAGGACATGCAGGTCGGCAAAGTTGTGATAGAGCAGCTCCAGGAGTTCGAGCCCGCCAAGGATTCCCGTCCCGTCCATCTTCGGCATGATCAGGTCGACCAGAACGGTGGGGCGCTTCCCCTCCCGGTACATGGTATCGGTCAGGATCAGCGCATCCTCGCTCGTCACGAGCGCATGCACCTCGCAGCCGGTCGTGGCGAGGAAACCCGCAAGGACATCCCGGGCGACCGGATCGTCATCCACGAGAACATACAGACTGCCGGGATTGCTGTCGCCGCACACCAGGTGTGCGACAACCGCATCCTTGGCAACATGCAAGAGGTCAAAGGCAAGATCGACGTCAGGCTCAAGCACCGGTTCGGTCGAGGCCGGCGGGGCGAATGCGTCGACGATCTCACCCCGATGCCGCTTCTCGTCGATGATGCGGGTGCCTTCCATGGCCAGGAACTGCGGGTTGAGCCCCTGGTCGAGCATGAACTGCACCGGGTCGAGACGGGTGTTGTCGATGACGTCTCCCGTCTCCTGGGCCTCGAACTCGAAGTTCCCCTCGGCCCATACGAACAGTGAATAGACGACGTCCTCGACCTGGCCGCGAACGACGTTCTCGATCGACTCCGCGGGTATACCGAAACTCCGGGTCAGGATGGCCCCGATCCGATCCCTGAACCCGTCGTCCTTCTGGATCTGCAGCGCCTGGCGCAGAATGGAGAGATCGATGATCCCCTTCTGTACCAGCACCTCGCCGAGGTTCTGCTGAAAGCTGCTGGAGCTGGCGCGGATGACCTGGCCGTTACGGAAAACGATCCGTCCCTCGCGCCCCCTGCTGTGCATCGACAGGATGCCGGACTTCCTGCTCAGGCTGACGATCTGGAGGATCTCCCCGAGCCCGAGGTCTTCGAGACTCCCGACCAGGCTCATACGGCAGCCGGAGTCCCGATACCGGTTTTTCGGGATAAAACGGCGTTAATCATAAACCATCCCCCCTTGCAAGTAAAGCAGATTACGCAGGGATTACCTCTCCCGTCCCCTGAATATCAGCCTCAACGGCGTGCCGTTGAAGCCGAAGGCCTCCCTGAAGCAGTTCGACAGATACCGCTCGTAGGAGAAGTGGATTCCGTCGGGCTGATTGGTGAAGACGACGAACGTGGGCGGCTTGATCCCCACCTGGGTGGCGTAGTAGAACTTTACCCGCCGGCCGTGGGACATGGGAGCGTGGTGCGTGTCCGTGGCCTCACTGAAGACCTTGTTCAGCTCGGAGGTGGAAACGCGTTTCGCGTACTGCGCCATCACCACGTCCACCTCGTTCATGATCTTGGCGACGCGCTGGCCGGTCTTCGCGGAAACGAACAGGATGGGGGCAAACGGCAGGTACTTGAACTCGCGCCGGATGGTCTCGACGTAGGTCCCCACCGTGGAGTTGTCCTTTGAAAGCGCGTCCCACTTGTTGACCACGAAGATGCAGGCCTTGCCCGCCTCGTAGGCATAGCCGGCGATGCGCGCATCCTGTTCCGTCACCCCCTCCTCGGCATTGAGGACGATCAGCACCACGTCCGCCCGCTCGATGCTGCGCAGCGCGTCCACGACGCTGTACTTCTCGATCTTCCTGACCGTGAGCCCCTTGCGACGGATACCGGCGGTGTCGATCAGGAGGTACCGTCGGTCCTGATGCAGAAACGGCGTATCGATGGAGTCGCGGGTCGTGCCGGCCTCCGGGTTTGCCACGACCCGCTCGTACCCCAGAAGTTTGTTCACCAGCGACGACTTCCCCACGTTCGGCCGGCCGACCACGGCGACGCGGGTGACCTCGTCGTCCCTCTCCTCGTCGCCACTCTCCGGCAGCAGTTCCATGAGGTCGTCCATCATGTCGCCGACCCCCCGGTTATGCTCGGCGGAGAGGGTATATAACCGCTCGATACCGAGGGAGTAGAACTCGCAGGCATCCTGCTCCTGCTTCTCGCCGTCAACCTTGTTGACGAGATAGAGGACCGGCTTGTCCACCCGCCGCAGCATCTCCACTACCTCGGTGTCGGCGGGTGTCAGTCCGTCGCGACCGCTCATGACGAACAGGATGATGTCCGCCTCTTCCATGGCGAGCTGGGACTGCTCGCGCATCTGCTGCAGCATCAGGTCGGAGGTGACCGGCTCGAAGCCGCCGGTGTCGATCAGGATGAACGGACGGTCGAACCGGGTGACGGTGGCATAGTTCCGGTCCCGGGTGACCCCGGGCATGTCGTCCACCATGGCCTTGCGCCGTCCCACCAGGCGGTTGAAGAGTGTAGATTTCCCCACATTGGGGCGCCCGACGATTGCGATGACAGGTTTCATTCGTATCCAAACTCCCGCAGCAGGCGGGGATTCTCGCTCCAGTCCTTCTGCACCTTTACGAACAGCTCCAGGAACACCTTGCACCCCAGGAGCCGTTCTATCTCGTGACGGGACTGCGTCCCGATCCGTTTCAGCATGTCGCCGCGCCTGCCGATGACGATCCCCTTCTGGGAATCCCGCTCCACATGGATGGTGGCGGAGATGGAGACGAGACTGCCGTCGTCCCGTTCCTTGAAGCTGTCCACCAGCACCGCGACGGCGTAGGGGACCTCGTCCCGGGTCAGGCGGAACACCTTCTCCCGGATGATCTCCGCGACGACGAACCGCTCGGGAAGATCCGTCAGGATATCGTCGGGGAAATAGGCCGGCCCCTCCGGAAGGGTGCCATGGACGAGCTGCACGAGGCGGTCCACCCCGTCCCCCGTGAAGGCGGAGACGGGAACGATCTCGCGGAACGGATGCATCGCCCCGTAGGCGGCGATGGTGGCGAGCAGCTCTTCCGGCGGGACGGTGTCGATCTTGTTGATGACCAAGAGCACCGGTGCGTCCGCCTTGCCGGTGAGCTCCTCGATCATGGCCCGCTGGGCCGGCGGCTTGTCCTTCGCCTCGACCAGCAGCAGCACCGCGTCCACCCCCTGCAGGGATGCGATTGCCGTATCGACCATGTACCGGTTGAGACGCGAATGGGGGGAATGGATTCCCGGGGTATCGACGAAGACGATCTGGCCGCCGGGGACGTTGCAGATCCCCTGGATCCGGTTGCGGGTCGTCTGGGGTTTGTCTGAGGTAATGACGATCTTTTCGCCGAGGATACGGTTCATCAGGGTCGACTTGCCCACGTTGGGACGGCCGATGATGGAAACGAACCCGGAATGGAACGGTTTGTCGGTCACGCTCTGCTCTCTGTTATGTTTAGTGGACATCATGAATCATGTCGATCGTGCGACGGAAACCCGCTGCCTCCAGCAGGAGTTCCCGACGGTGGAGCGACGGCATCTGCCGGATGTCGACCGTCATCCCCCCGTACCGCTGTCGGAGCCGCTCCAGGTTGCCCCGCTTCTGGCCGACGACCGCGGAAACGGCCTGCGGTGCACAGCCGATCGTTACCTGCCCGGCCCCTCCCCATGCATCAAGCTGGCGCGACAGTGCGTCGAAACAGATCTCCGCCTCGACGAGCTGGCGAAACGCGGGGTGGTACGGCCCGGCAACGATGGCGGACCCGGTCTGCAGCGCATCGTTTGCCTGGACCCCCAGCCGGATGACCGGTACCCCCCGCCGCAGGGCGGCGAGCAGCAGCCGCTTGCAGAGGGAGACCGCTTCCGCCAGGGCGAAGGGGCGATACGTCCCGGCGGCGTAGAGGGCGGCAAGCCGCGTCCCCTGCAGCACGACCGTCGGATAGAGGCGCAGGCAGTCCGGCTGGAGCGACAACGCCGCGTCGCAGGAGACGATCGACCGCTCCGGCGTGTCCCCCGGAAGCCCCTGCATCAGCTGGAGCCCGACCTTGAGGCCATTGCGCCGGAGGGTGCCGACGCCGGCAACGATATCGCCGCTGCCGTACCCGCGTTCGGTGCGGCGCAGCACCTCGTCGTCCAGCGACTGCGCCCCCAGCTCCACCAGGGTGACCCCCCTGGCGGCAAGGAGCGCGGCGCAGGGATCGTCCAGTGCGTCGGGCCGCGTGGAAAGGCGGATTCCCGACACCTCGCCGCAGCGGATAAACGGCTGGACGGCATCAAGCAGGGCCTTCTGGTCGGCCGTCGGCAGTGCCGTAAAGGTCCCGCCGTAAAACGCGACCTCGACCTGACGCCGGCGCGACGACTCACGGTACCGCCGCACGGTCGCGCCGATCTCCGCCGGAGACGGCAGCGCACCGCCATTTCCGTTCAGGGAGGTCTGGTCGCAGTATACGCACCGGTGCGGGCACCCGCGGTGCGAGATGAAAAACGGTACGATGACCGGGCTCAGCTGTCCGGACATCTCGTATCCAACGACTGCAGTGCGGCACGTGCAGCCGCCTGTTCGGCGGTTTTCTTGCTGTGTCCGCACCCCGATCCCAGCGGCACGCCATCCGACACCACCTCCATCGTAAAGGTGCGGTCGTGGTCGGGGCCGGTCTCGGCGATCAGACGATAGGCCGGCAGCGGTTTCCCCTCCGCCTGCAAAAGCTCCTGCAGCTGCGATTTGCTGTCGCGGCTGACGGGGGTGTCTCCCGAGGCGGGCATCAGCTGCAGCAGATGGCCCGAAAAGACCCGCCGTACCGCCCGCAGGCCGCCATCGAGATAGACGGCCGCTACCAGCGCCTCGAACAGGCTGGACTGGATGGACGACTTGTGCCGCACCCCCTCGCGCTCCGCCCCCTTCCCCACGATCAGATGGTCGCCGAGCCGCAGGGAGGTCGCGATCCCGGCGAGGGCCGGTTCGTCCACCATGGCGGAACGGAGCCGGGTCAGCTCGCCTTCGTCGGCACGGGGATAGCGGGTGTACAGCGCATGTCCGACCAAGAGGCCGAGTACCGCATCGCCGAGGAATTCCAGCCGCTCGTTGTCGACCAGGTGCCGGTCCCCCGCTTCGTTTGCATGGGACCGGTGGGTGAACGCCTCACGCAGCAGCCCGCGATCCCTGAACCGGTAACGGATGGCCTTCTCCACTTCGGCCAGCGTATCGCCTTGCACACCACCTCCGACTGCGTTCGTACGGTCGCCCACGGCGGCTGTTTCCGTTCCCGCTCTTTGAAAAGTGCGAGTATACCCAACCACTTCCATTTAATCAACAGCTATGGCCGCCCGCCCGGATTAGTTCTTGATTAATTGCCCCCCCTCCCCTATAATTCGGCTACTTTAGCCGCCTGGAGCTGCATTCATGGCCAGTTTCATCACATTCGAGGGGATCGAGGGGTGCGGCAAGACGACCCAACTGCGCCGTCTCGCCGAACGACTGACCGCAGCAGGTATTCCCTTCATCGTCACGCGCGAACCGGGGGGATGCCCCATAGCCGACGAGATTCGGGGTATCCTGCTCGACGCGAAGAACTCCGCCCTGGTCCCGGAGGCGGAACTGCTCCTCTATGCGGCGGCACGGACACAGCACGTGCAAGAGGTCGTCAGACCCGCCCTCGCAGCCGGAACGCACGTCTTGTGCGACCGGTTCTTCGACGCGACGGTCGCCTACCAGGGGTACGGCCGCGGACTCGACCTGCAGCTCATCCGGCAGCTGAACGACATCGCCACCGGGGGGCTCGCCCCCGACCTCACGATCCTCCTGGACTGCCCCGTGGAAACCGGCCTCGACCGGGCACTCGCACGGATCAATGCGACCTCCGGACAGCGCGAAGAGCGGTTCGAGCTCGAATCCATCGAATTCCACCGTCGTGTCCGGGACGGCTATCTCGCGCTCGCCGCGGCGGAACCGGCCCGGTTCCGCATCGTGGACGGCAACCGCGTCATCGAAGAGATCGAAGACGACCTCACCACGGCGGTGCTGCCCTGGCTTACCGGCAGACACCATGGCATTTGAGCGTATCCTCGGACATGAGCGCTGCGTGTCCGTCCTCAGGCGGTCCATCGACAGCGGCAAGACGGCACACGCCTACCTCTTCGAGGGGATCGAGGGGTGCGGCCGGCGCACGACCGCGCTTGCGTTCATCCAGACCCTCTTCTGCGCGTCGAATACCGGATGCGGTGACTGTCCGTCCTGCCGGAAGATGATCTCCGGTAACCATCCCGACCTCCACCTCCTGGAGCCGGACGGCACGTTCATCAAGATAGACCAGATCAGGGCGCTGCAGAAGGAGCTCTCCCTTCGCCCCTACGAGGCGTCCCGCAAGGCCTGCATCATCAAGGACGCCGAACAGCTGAACATCTCCGCGGCCAACGCCATGCTGAAAACGCTCGAGGAACCGCCGGGCAACGCCGTCATCGTGCTGCTCACCACCGACGCCAGCGCGGTGCTCTCCACCATCAGGTCGCGTTGCCAGCTGCTCAGGTTCGCTCCCCTTTCGAACGACACGGTGCGCGATTGCCTGGTCGAACGGGGCGTCGCTCCCGATACGGCCGTAACCGCCGCAGCCGTCGCACGCGGCAGCATCGGCAAGGCGCTGGAGATATGCGGCCAGGAGACGCTCAGCGACCGACAGGACCGGATCGCCGAATTCTCCGCCGTATCGCTTTCGGACATCGCCGGACTGTTCACGCTGTCCGAACGGATTTCCGCCGAAAAAAACGATACGGCGGCGATTCTGGACACCTTCGTTTCGTACCTGCGCGATGTCCAGACGCTTCTGTACGGCGGCAGCGACATCGCCAACCGGGACCTCCTGCCGCTTATCGAACGGGAGGCGGCGCGACTGACCCCCGACAGGGTCATGAAGCGCATCGCCAGCGTCATGGCCGCCCGACAGGCGCTGCAGTACAATGCAAATACACGGCTTGCGCTCGACCTGCTCTTCATCCGTCTGGCGCAGTGCTGACGTCCGGTCTGCCGGTGAAACCGGCGGGACCGGGGCAACCCAACAGATCCATGGAGGATACGTGGCTACTCTCGTAAAGATACAGTTTCAGCCGGCTGGCAAGCTGTACGACTTTCTGTCCGGCAACCTCGAACTGAAGCAGGGCGACCGGGTCATCGTCGAAACCGACCGCGGCAAGGGGATCGGCACCGTCGTTACCCCGCCGCGCGACTTCGAGGACTCGGCACTCCCCGAGGGGGTCAAGCGCGTCACCCGCAAGGCCCACGCCGACGACCTGGCGACCCTGGCACGCAACGCCGGCCGCGAGGAAGAGGCGTATCTCTATTGCGTGAAGAAGATCCAGGAACGGAACCTGGAGATGAAGCTGGTGAAGGTGGAGTACCTGTTCGATGGCAGCAAGGCGATATTCTACTTCACCGCGGACGGCAGGATCGACTTCCGCGAGCTGGTGAAGGATCTGGCCCATGAGTTCCATACCCGCATCGAGATGCGGCAGATCGGTGTCCGCGACGAATCGAAGATGGTCGGCGGGATCGGTATCTGCGGGCGGGAGCTCTGCTGCTCGTCGTTCCTGCGCGAGTTCGAACCGGTATCGGTGAAGATGGCCAAGGAACAGAACCTCGCGCTCAACCCGGCCAAGATCTCCGGGCAGTGCGGCCGGCTCCTCTGCTGCCTTGGCTACGAATTCGACACCTACTGCGCCCTGAAGAAGTGTCTCCCCAAATGCGGCAAACGGGTCCACTGCGGTCAGGTCGATGGTGAGGTGGTCAAGCAGAACATCCTGGAGGGGACCGTAACCATCCGGACGGAAGACAACCAGGAGGTGGTCCTCAAGGGGGCGGACATCAAACCGAGCCAGATCTCGGACCGGCCGCGGAAGGGGCAGAAGGAACAGCCGCAGGCGGCCAGGGAGCAGAAGGCACCGTCACAGAAACCGGACCGCCCCCGTCGCGAGCGACGCCCCGACAACCGTGGCAAGGACAAAAAGGAGAAAGCATGAACCGCACCTACTACATCACCACGCCGATCTACTACGTCAACGACGTGCCCCACATCGGCCACGCCTATACGACGCTCGCCGCCGACGTACTCGCCCGGTACAAGAAGATGCGCGGCTACGATGTCTTCTTCCTCACCGGCTCCGACGAGCATGGCCAGAAGGTGGAAAAGGCGGCGAACTCCGCCGGCGAAACCCCGCTGGAGCTGGCGGACCGGGTCGTGAAACGGTTCCAGTCTCTCTGGGAAAGGCTGGATATCGACTATACCGACTTCATCCGGACCACCCAGGAACGGCACAAGAAGGGGGTCTCCCACCTGTTCACCAAGGTCATGGAAAAGGGGGACATCTACCTCGGCGAATATGAGGACTGGTACTGCACGCCGTGCGAGGCGTTCTGGACCGAGACGCAGCTCATGGACGGCAAGTGCCCCGACTGCAACCGCCCGGTGGACAAACTGAAGGAGGAGTCGTACTTCTTCCGGATGAGCAAGTACCAGGACCAGCTGCTCGCCCATATCGAGGCAAATCCAGATTTCATCCAGCCCAAGTCGCGGCGCAACGAGATCATCTCCTTCGTCAAGGAGGGGCTGCGCGACCTCTCCGTCTCCCGGACCTCGTTCACCTGGGGGATTCCGGTGCCGGGCAACGACAAGCACGTCATCTACGTCTGGTTCGACGCCCTGACCAACTACATCACCGCCCTCGGCTATCCCGACGAGGCCGGCAACTTCGGCACCTACTGGCCGGTGGACGTACACCTCATCGGCAAGGACATCCTCCGGTTCCATGCCGTCTACTGGCCGACCTTCCTCATGGCGGCGGAACTCCCCCTCCCCCGGAAGGTGTTCGCCCACGGCTGGTGGACCGTCGAAGGCCAGAAGATGAGCAAGAGCCTGCAGAACGTGGTCGAACCCAACATGCTCATCGAAAAGTACGGCGTCGACGCGGTCCGCTACTTCCTGCTGCGGGAGGTGCCGTTCGGCCTGGACGGCGACTTCTCCCACACCGCCCTCGTACACCGGATCAACTCGGACCTGGCGAACGACCTGGGGAACCTCTTGTCCCGCTCCACCGCCATGACAAGCAAGTATTTCGGCGGCGTCGTACCGGAACCGGCGGCCCTGCAGGAGATCGACGAGGCCTACCGGGCGAAGACCGTCGAGATGGTGCACCAGGTGGATGGGCTCATGGACGAGCAGGCGTTCAGCAAGGCGCTCCAGTGCATCTGGGAGGTGATCTCCGCGGGGAACAAGTACATCGACGAAACCGCCCCCTGGACGCTGGCCAAGGACCCGGACAAGAAAGACCGTCTCGCCACGGTCATGTACTGCCTGCTGGAGTCCCAGCGGATCGTCAACACGCTGTTGTCCGCCTTCATGCCGAAAACCGCCGTAAAGGCGCTTTCCTGCCTCGGCTGGACGTCGCCGGCGAACGATACCGCCCTTGCCTGGGGGTTGCTCGCCCCCGGCACGGTGATCGCCAAGGCGGAGCCGCTGTTCCCGCGGATCGAGGAAAAACCGGAATAGCACTCCGGCAGTAATCAGACGCACAAATGAAAACGCCGCTCCACGAACCGGGGCGGCGTTTTCATTTATTCACGGGGAACCGATTCGGTCTTTAACCGGTATTCTTTTGGCGCGCCCGGAGAGATTCGAACTCCCGACACCCTGGTTCGAAGTAAGTTAATATTGCATTTTCATGCAATTTCAAACGATAACAATTATCATCACAAATTCATCTTAACATATTGACATTACGTGTTATTTTATCTATTGTCAACATCATACCATTTCAAATAATTTCGAAGAGACTCGATCGAAAACGGCAACAAAACGGCAACAGCAACGGAGGTAGTTTATGCCGGACGTGCTTGATGATATGACGATCAGGAACCTCAAGGCTACAGGAAAAGAATATACAAAAAGGGAAAAAGGCGGCTTCGGTGTTCGCGTGCTTCCGTCAGGCCGCAAAGTCTTTTTCTATCTTTATCGTATTGATGGTGTGCGCAGGTTTCTAAATCTTGGTGAATATAAGGACAAGCTACACCCTAACGGCATCACGCTGGAACAGGCTAGGAAGGCTTTCAATATCGAACAAGGCAAAGTTGCAGCCTTAAAGGCCGGGCGCTCCGAGGGTGTTGATCCGGCAAAAGCCAAGCAGGAAGCATCAGAAAAAAGAATTGCAGAGTCAGAAGAACACCGTAAGGCTTTAACTATCGAAGAACTCGTTAAAGAGTACATTGAGAAACACGCCAAGAAGTTCAAGCGATCGTGGAAAGAAGATGACCGTATCCTAAAGAGGGAGATAATACCCGTTTGGGGTAAGCGCAAGGCAAAGGACATTGTAAAGCGAGATGTCGTGCTGTTGCTTGAAAAGATAATTGATCGCGGATCTCCTGGTATGAGTAACAACACCTTTCAAGTCATTCGTAAGATGATGAACTTTGCCGTCGAGCGGGACATTCTCCCCTATTCTCCCGCAACTGGTGTCAAGGCGCTGGCCCCCAAAGTCGCTCGGGAAAGGACGTTATCAGCAGAAGAAATAAAGACTCTATGGGACAAATTGGACGTTGCCGCCATTAGCATAGAAATCAAAGCCGCTCTCAAGTTGATGCTCCTTACGGCTCAGCGGCCTGGCGAGGTCATCGGAATCCACACCAGCGAAATCGACGGGAATTGGTGGACAATCCCTGGGGAGAGAGCCAAGAACGGGAAAACGCACCGCGTGTTCCTGTCACAAACGGCAAAAATGATCATTGCGCAGTCCATCGAGCGGATAAAGGAAATTCGAGAAATACCGGCGGAAGAAGACTACGATGGCTTTGTCTTCCCGAGTCCACACAGGAAAAAAGTACAGCCTATTGATTCCCACGCATTATCTGTTGCAGTCCAAAGAAACCTTACCTGGCCGTTATTGGATAAAAAGGGCAAACAACTTTATGAGAAAGATGGTAAGCCGGCGTCAGAAAATCGTCTGGAAGTTGACCACTTCACGCCACATGATCTGAGGCGAACAGCAGCAACATTCATGGCTCAAATGGGTTTCATGGACGAAATAATTGACGCAGTTCTGAACCATGCAAAGCTAGGTGTAATCAAAGTCTATAATCAATACCGATACGACAAGGAAAAACAGTTGGCCCTTGAAGCATGGGAACAAAATTTACTGATAATTATCTCCGCAAAATAATCTTGATAATATATGTATTTGCCTCTGGCATTATCCCTTTCATCTAGCCACAAGAGTTGGTTATTTTGCCCCGTTGGGGCAATATCAAAGTAACTGGTAATCTGGTAATCAAGTATGTCCCTTTTGAAAATGTCTATGATGCCGAAGAGAGAATATAGATTTCTAAGATTCTACGTATCATGATCGCCGTCGGGCAAGCACAGGATTCCACGTTGTCTATGTGTTTTCAGGCTACATCAATAAACATAAAGTAGACTCTGGATGAACTGAAGACCGTTGAAACGTGGATCTGATACATTTTACATGAACCTAAAAGGCATAAAATGTCAGAGAACAAAAGAGATAAATTTAAACTGTGTTTGGAAAAGTACAACCTTTCGCCACCTAAATATATTGAAGCAGATGGCAAGATACATTACTGTCATTTTAAACTTCATCCAACTGATTCAAAAAACGGTTGGTATATCTTTAGTGCATCCACTCCATCTCTTGGACTTTATGGATGTTTTGAAGAGAATCTTTCTCGCATATGGAAAAGCAAAGAGTTCAATAAAATGAATAAGCAAGGGAATGGTGATGCATTAGCAAAACTCGCTGCTTTAAAAAAGGAGAGGAAAAAGGCAAAACAAAAATATTTAGAACTTATCAAATCTCAGAATACTAACAAGAGAAATGATTATCATAAAGTGTCATCATCACCGCCTAATGTAAGTGGTCGAAAGGGTATTATTAAAACAATGGTATTAGAAGGACTCAGTGAGTTTTATATTGATAAGAAGCGTCTTCCAGAAAAAGGTAAAGCATTTCAGGAATTCATTAATTTTATAAATATCCGTCTAAACCAAAAGATAAGACCTACATACCTAACGGCGATTGAAAAACTTGAAACTTCCGGAACAGAAAAAGACCATTGCCTGACTATTGTGAATAAATACGGGGCAAAGAAAAAGAAAACCAGGAAATACGTATCTTCTCAGTTCTACAAATTTGAAAAGGAATTTGAACCGAATTCAGAATCACCCTCCCTACCCTAAAATCAAATATAGGTATCCAGATAAAGCGGATAAAGCCCCTTAGATTAGCTAATCTAAGGGGCTTTATTTTCCCCCCTAAAATCACTACTATAACCATCCTCAAAATCAACCATTATAGCCATAACCTACTGTTTTAACTACGTTTTATGCCTAGACATCTGCATTTCATACCATTATCATTTGACTCATCCCTGGCCAGGAAACTCAACATGCAGAGAGGAGATATATGGATACAAAAATCAGAATGATGAGACGAAAAGAGGTATGCGAAGCTCTTGGGACTAGCAGCGCAGGATTACATAGAGGGATGGCTGCATGCAGATTTCCGAAGCCTTATCGCACAGGGCCGAACTCGGTACGATGGAAGAGCAACGAAGTAGAGGACTGCATTAATAGTCTGCCGCTAGCTCAACCTATAGAAGTTGCGCCCGGTGGACGCAAAGGGAGGAAATCAGGGCACTAAAACTGCCAGCTCTGATAGAGATGTAACCTTAACACAGAATGCCAACCATGGCCAAACACAAAGTAAAGGAGATCGACAATGGCAACAAACACTGAGAGATTTGCTAAGTATATGGAGAAAAAAGGTTTCAAGCTAACTGAAAAGGTAAAAGATGACGAAAGACCGCACTATTTCAATGATCCCACCAACCCCTCTTCGTCACATATTAAAAACAACAGGTACATTTACAGCGGGGGCTTTATTGCGGTTGGTTTATTTGGCAATGACGATGAAGTATATCATTGGACAAGTAAAAAGTTCAGTGAGCAAAGTGATTCTGAACGTGCAGAATGTGCAGATAGAATAAAAATTATGAAATCTGTCTATGCAACTGCTGCTAATGTTCTTTCTGGTGTAGCTGACAGTGTAGATGATGAAAATAGTGATGAGGCTACTGTCAAACGACTGGCAAAGTTATCAGAGTTTGACTATGACCGTGTTAGAAAGAGGGAAGCTAAGAAGTTGAACATTAACGCTTCTACCCTCGATAGGGCAGTTAGAATTGCGCGTAAACTGTCTTTTCACTTTGTTGGTAGGTAACTACAACATTAGACTTTGGAGCTCCCCCTGTTTCAAGGGGAGCTCCAATCATCTTCATTTATTTGGAGGGCAAGAATGACTACTGCAAAGGCACGTAATATTCTGCATAAACTTGCGAATGGAATTAATCCATACACGGGGAAGGACCTTTCTGAAAAAAGCATAATTCGCAAACCGCAAACCGTCCAGGCATTGCGTATAGCGACCGAAAGGTTGTCAGGGTTTCAACAGTTCGATATCACGCGATCAAAATCATCCCAAAACAGAGGCACCCCTTGGACGAAGGATGAAGAAAAAAGAATGGTCAGTGCGTTCAAGAAGGGAACCTCCATCGATGTTATCGCAAAGGTACATGGTAGAACCAACCGTGCAATTGAAATGAGGTTGGAAAAATTGGGGCGGATATAGGCTCAAAATGACTTCTGTAAATCATAATTTAAAGTATCAGGAATATGTGCATGAACTTTTGCTACGGGCTTTTTTTGTGTCGTATTCCGGTGACAACCAGACAGTTTCTGCCCGCCAAGCGCTCATTTTTCGAGGGTCTTGATGGGAGAGTATTGCCAATAGGAGCCATTTTACTGATACCACAACAACTATTCATTGAGTACGACTTGAAGGAGAATCATGATGAGAAACAAGAATACAATCCAAGAAACACGGCATTCGGTAACCGTAGTACAAGGTGGGTTTAGCAAGTTAAAACCGATGAAAGACAGTGATGAACAGAGGTTCCCACATCCCTTTTACCGGCTTACACGAGAGTATCGACAGTTCGTGCTCGACAACGGACCATACCATTTCTTCATCTCGCTGACCTTCGGCAGAAACATGCGAATCGAATTACTCTGCCGACATGTCAATACACTTCTGGACAGGTACAACCAGATCCTCTTTTCGAGGAAATACATTCGGCGGAGAAAGTTCGTACAGGGTTTTGCGTTTGTTGAAAGGCACGGGGGAATGAAAGCAAAATGCAATTATCATTTTCATCTGCTCATAAAGTGCCCGAACCAGTACGAGAAGTTCACCATTGAACAGCATGAAGATATCTTCCGGAAGGCTGCAGGACGGGTCACTGACGAAAGGGATAGAAGGGTTTTTAACGACAAACACATCGACATCACTTCTTGCAGAGACTCGGGATCAGGCTGGTATTCTACCAAAGAGGTAAACGACGGATGTATCTGTCGGATAAAATTTATCGGCAAGCGTGGATTGTCTGATAATGAATGATTATATCCGCCCCTGAGATGTAATTGCTGCCATTCTTTCCATCAGTATCGGAACCCGCTGCTGGCTCGCTGCGTCGGGCAGGAGGTGACCAGGCACGGCATCGAGGAAGGAACGGTTGTTCAGGAACTCCCCAAACTTTAGTGCGAGGAAATTCCTGACATCATCAGGGGCATTTTTCACTTCATCGACAACTTCAGAACGACCGTCAAGGAGGGTTATGATGTCCTCCATATCGTGGCTCGCAATGTAATCATCAGCACCACGGCTGTGGAACGCATCAATTTTGGTTGCTAGGAAATATGGTGCGGTAACCAGACGAATTGCCATTTCGTCGGCTATATTCCGGACCTCAGCATGTCGAATAGCTTCCCCGTACCATTGATTACTAAAGCCAAGTATGTCGGCTTCAGTAGGCATAACATCTACCGCAATACCGTCTACAAGCCATCGGCAGACGGGTGCGCCTTCTCTAGTGTCTTCTGTGAAGCCCGCAAACCGTAGTGAATCCGCCAGGCGGTAGTAATCCCCACGCGAAGCGATTTCCACGATCACATCGACATCGGTTGTCACTCTTACGTCAGGGGCGGCGTTGTCGGTGATGAGTAGCGCTGTAGCGGCTCCGCCAAGGAATACAACTCGTTCTCGAAGAGGACCAAGTCGTTCAGCTACGTGCCGTATCATCGCCAGATTAATCTCAACAACCCTACTCATGCCCAATCAGCCTCGCAGTAATCTCTTTTACAGCCAGTTCCCGTTCCCTCGCCCTACCCTCTCGTATCGCATCGACTAAAGCCAACAGTTCGTATAGAGCCGGGTCATGAACTACTGCCTTCGGGACAGAGGGATATAAGGGCGAAAACTCGTACCCCCGCGTGTTGCCATCGGGAGCGGCCCACACAGGCGGTGGCTCGTCGGTCTGAACGATGAGGTTGCTCAATGGAGGGGCTGCGTAACTCGTAGGGATACCGCGCGTAAGACTGCCCTTTACAGGAGGAAATGCGTACTTTACCCCATGTACCAGGAACTCAAGGAGTGCTTTCAGTATAGGCACCTTGCGTTGAGGGTCGTACAGTCGTGCAGCTGACGCACGTTTGATACCACTATGAACCTCGGATGCACTCATGGCGAGATCGTCCGCCAGCGAACTGAAAGACCATTGACGGTCACCGATGGTTACGAGTTTCAGGAGGATCACTATATCTTGGGGTTTCAGCACCATGAGCATATTCTATTCGCGAATTGCGAATAGCGCAAGTAGTAATTTATTTAACCATGGGTGTCACATGTGTAATTTGGTATGTTGATTGAAATTCTTCAGGATCACCTGGCTGATTAGATATTGTAAAGTATTCGCCTTCCAATATGCGCTTTTCTTTCAAGTCTGTCATTTCGTAGTAGTTTTCTTCCCAACCAAAGAATAGTTCATTTTCATTTTTAAGTACAAAAGGAAAGTGATATTTATTTGTTAAACAATAACCCATCCATTCTCCACAAGCAATTCTATTATCAGGATTCAACCCGCAGATAATTACAAATAACTCACGCGTCAACTCACCGCCATCTTTATAACAGGCACGAATTTCTACGAATTTCAATTTCATCTCCTTCATTAACATAAAGTAACATGCTGCTCTATAAGCATACTTTACTGTTGCCAGACAACCTTTTGACGACAGCATAATAAGTAATTGTTTATAACAATATTGGCAATAATTCTTTATGTCAGATATAATACATAACTAGTTCAAATCAGTTATCTTGGGAACTAATCGTCTTGTTATCTATCCTGATTGATTTCAAATCTTATCAAGCAGGATACGCATTTATAAGTATGCGTGTGCTCAGAGACAGAGCCATCTGTCCGTGTGTATCCCTTCGATCGCATTTTACTTCGAGGTACGTTTTCTAAGTCCCCTTTGCAGATTGGACAAAACTTGATGTCAGGTTGTGGACCAGGTAGATTCGCCATTCTGTTACTCCTTTGGCCAAACTTGTTTAGATATGGCCTTGAACTGGCTGATGGACATAGATCCCCGTTCCGTTCTAGATTTTGAACCAGGTTTCGTCAACACGTGCTCAATAGCTGACCGTTCAGCTTGAAGTATCTTCATCGGCTCAAAATTTTCATCCAAGAGCACGAGCATCACAGAATCCCAGTCATGCGTCAGCTTGATACTAGGTACCCGCTGCCCTGATTTCTTTGATCTAACGCAGCGCCCCTTGATCTGAATCTTCTTGTCCCCAGTGGAACGTTTCTCAATAGCGTCATGGCCTGATTGTCTGGCATCACAGAGTTGCATATTGAGCAGACGGGCGGCTTCGTATTCTGCAACTTCTCCGGTTATCCCAAGGGGCTTA
The DNA here is from genome assembly GCA_021779095.1 of Deltaproteobacteria bacterium. GTDB lineage: Bacteria > Desulfobacterota > Desulfuromonadia > Geobacterales > JAJYBI01 > JAJYBI01. The sequence continues at coordinate 7,466 of JAJYBI010000027.1, read as the reverse complement.
CCAGTAAGGGTTTTATATTCCCATGCAAGCTTTTTTGCCTCTTGAATGATCTTGCCAAGCCGGTTGATATCAAGACCATTATTGTCAATCAAACTGTTATCCTCCATTAACCAGCTACTGCACGGTTACCACTGATTCTGTAAATGCTTCACCTACCAAAACCGATGCTTTTGAAAGAACGATCGTGCTTCCTGTTCATTAGCTACCGCAAAGTCGATCAGCTTATGTGCGTTTTCATCAGTTACTATACCCCAAGGGGGAAGTTGAATACCAATACGCGCCCAATCATTCGGCCAGACAATTGATATTCTGTCGCTGAGCAACTTGTCGAATAGTAGACAATAATTCCTCTTCTCAAGATCAACCCAATATGCGAGTTCTTTCGCATCGCTCTTTCTCACATTTATCTCCACCCAGCTTCCGAAATTCTTTGCCGGTACAATCCCTTGTCTGCTTCCAACAATATAAAGTGGCCCAAACAAGGCATTCCCGCATATTTTCCTTTCGCTGATGAAAACAATGTCGCCTACAGATGCTGAGCGCAATTCGGGTGGCAGCTCCTGCGTGAAGGCTGTTCGGCTAACTCCGTACATAGATTTCTGCAAGCAGGCAATTAATCGCCCCAGCTCATCGGTATGAACTTTAAAGATTTTCGCCATGCAGATCACCCTTGGCCTAATTTGGTTAGAGCTTCTTCGAGCCCTTCCGAATCGAGTTCGGAAGTGATCCTCCTGATATACAGATCGACAAGATCATAAACTGATATTTCCTTGATTCTGACATCATCGATCTGGTCGATTTGACGTGAAGATCGGCATTGGGTAATGATCCAAACCGCCTTCTTATGCTGTCCGATGGTGATTTTCCTGTTCTTGACTTCGATTTTGTCCTTTTTCAGCTGGTCACAGAAATTACTGATCTGAACATTCTTCAGGTTTTCAAAATTTGATTCCAAGGTGCAGTCGTATAGGACCGACAGATTACCAAAGGAAAAATACCCGTCGGCTTTTCCCCGCTGGTCGGTCTGTTCATATTTGTAAGCGTCATTGACTCCAATGCACTTGAGCAACATGTAAAAATCGTTCTCAAATGCCCTCCAGTCTTTTATGCTTCCAAGACTTATCATGAATTTCGGAAGTAAATCAGTTTTAGTGTTCTCTTCGTTGCCGACTAGATACCACCCCTCGGTAAAGTTCGCATACTGGTCAGGACAGGTTATCAGATGTGCGATTTCTACCGAAAATTCGATTCGATTGCCGCTCTGTTGGAAGTTGAAGGTTCTGCCAATCCAAGCCTTTTCAATAGCTTTTGTAACCGGCATCAATTTAACAAAAATTGTTTCAACACTAGCTGGCAACCCAAACGGATCAACGCCAGATTTGAGCATTCCGAGGCTATACTGCGTCTTATTATTTCTCAGCTTATCCCAGTGATTTTCCCAGTTAGTGACCATTACGTATTTCATACTTCACACCTCACAAAGCGAGTGATTATTCTGAATGTATTTTTACCTTATACCCTAGAGCCCTCAAAGCTTTACTTGTTCGCCCATTCCTTGGAGGGTATGTATCAGGCAATGCCCAGCCGACAATTTCTCCTAAACTGCTGATACCTAAGTGAGGTATTTTGAACTCATCCATGGAGATACACTCCCAAATTCTGTCGGGAACCTCTTCGACCTTTCCTCCATATAATGTGTGCCTCAACACATCAATGACATTGCGATTGTTACTGGTTCTTTGCCGCCACAGGTAATGGCAAAGAATTTTTATTCGCTCTAGTTTTTCAGTATATTGATTGTCCGGAAGGCCAAACGTTTTATTTCTGACTCGAAGACAATGGTCGGTTAAAGCATGGACATTCTTGCAGACTTCAAGAAATTCATCTTCCGTAATATCTTGTATTTTCTTTATGCTTAAGCAGTCATTTACTACCTTAGAGTTCCTTATGTTTGCATCCTCCCAAGAAGGAGCCCTGGCTGTTCCTTTCCACCAGGAGATTGCTGTCTGTAGAGCCGATTCTGGATTCTTGACATTTTTCTCGTGAAGTTCGTGGTGTGTAGCACGCTTGCCTTGTAGCACATGGTTATAATAAAACGCGTGCAAAAATTGATCGGCTTGTACTCCCTTGGGGGTAGCAGCAGGAAGCCAAACAGGTTGATTTGAGGGGGCGGATACGCGGTCGGCAATATCGCGCAGTATCTGTAATGTGTCACGCCACTCTTTGAGGAAGCTATTACGTCTTCGCTCGTTACTATTCTTCGGTGGAATTTGTTGCAGTGGTAACAGCCTTGGAATTATCCTTTTCTTGTCAAATACCGATTTCTCGTTGCTTCTCGCTTTTTTTGCGCTGATTTCTTTCGATTCTAGATCGCAAAGTTCATCATAAATTTCTTGCGTTAGTGAGTGTGCCTTTGCATCAACCTGCTCAAAAAAATCGTCAAGCTCAGTCTCAAGATTGTTTTCAATTAGTTCTTCTTGGGTAAAGAATACTCCCATTTCTATATTTCCTACCCAGCCATTATCAGTAAGGTTTGCTGAGCCGATATAGGCTCCATAGCCGCCCCACCAAATAACCTTCGGGTGAAAAATGTCAGGGACTAACTTGCAAATGAAATTTGGAGATTTTCTATCGAGAAAGGTCTTCAAAATATTCGTTGTGACTGGCGCACTGCTGTCGTATCGGCCATAGAAGGTCAATGGGATTCGATTTTTCCAGCAGTCATCAAACATCTTTGGATGACCATTTGCGTAAGCTATTGCGGCTTTGATCCAGGCGGTATTATCAATCGATTTATTGTGGATTTCTTCGAGATAGAGTCCATTCACACCTCCAGCAACAATTTTCATAGGCCCTCACAGTAATGAAACTTCTTCAGGCTACCAATCTCAATAACTGCGGATCGTTGCGGAATAGCACACACCATCTGGCCACGGCGGACAACTCAGCGGTAGGCCGTGTCATTTCGTGGACCTGTTGTGCTGCCTCCTTGGCCTTTTGTTTGGCGGTTTCATTCCCACCGTTCCGACAACGAGCAATGTTGCGCTGGTAACTGGTGATCAGACCAGAAACCTTTACCCAGACCTTTCGACGCTCTTCAGGCAGTGCCGGATGCTCGTTGAGCTTCAGGCGTTCAGCAGTTACTTCTACACGTTGTGCTTCCCAGTCCGTTGCATCCGGATGGGCGATAGCCTTGCCTTCCTCATCAAATGCCAGCAGCTTTACATCTTCTATATCGATGGGATCAAGCAGATAGGCGGTTTCTTCCTCTTCACATTGATTGGCATATGTGGAACAGCGCGATCCCGTTTGCAACGGGAACCAGCCTCCTTTTTTTCGGTTGCCGACGTTGCCACAGAGTCGAAAATTCATATAGTTGAACGCCAGCCACCAATATCCATCCCGCACAGTGGCATCAATCGCTTTCGCCTCTTTTTTGGGGCGAAAATGCTCAACATCGTAATGGGAATACAGTTCCTTCACCTCAGAAAACCAACACTTGCCCCCTGATAAGGCCTGTAGCCAAGGTTTAAGCTGACCCCAGTGGCTGCTGTGTGCATCAATCAAATCATTACGTTCGTCGCGTCTATTGGCGGCATTGAGTGCTGCCAGTTCGCCACACAGGCGGGCCGACTCCGCTAGCCAGGCATCCCACCGCGCTTGCGTCCAAGGCACCCAGCCAGGGATGTTGGCATCGGTTGGCAACTTATGTTCGAGGTCAATCCAGATCATGATTCATTCTCCATGATCGCTATTCGCTTATCAGTCAGTTTGCTAATTTCATCCGTTCTATCAGGCGGTTCCTTAATAAATATTTCAGGGCCAACTTCTTTACCTAGGATTTCATCAATGATCGAATCGGCAATAGCATCCTGTTCCGCCTGCTCTTCCGGAGAAAGCACCGGCTTTCTGAATTTGCGATGCTGTGCCATCTTTCGCACAAACAGCGCATAGTCCGGGTCGCGAAAATCAGAGGTAGAAAAGCCTAGATCAGCCAATTCAGAACTCAATCGGCTTAGTTCGGCATCTTCTTTCGCCGTGCGTGGCGTTTTCACATACAACTCGTTGCGGCGGAACAGTCGGCGCTCGGTTTCGGTGTCCAGCGTTGAAGCCAGGCCGAAGAGCTCGCTTTTTAGTAAACCGGTGACACCCATCCCTTGGGGATGAATGTCTGGCTGCTCCACTACCGTGAGGCTGTTTTCGCGCCGCAGAATGTGAACCTGCTCGCGTTTGAGACTTCCCACCATCATCGGGTCGTGGGTGGTGATGAAGATTTGCGATTCTCCCTGAACAAGAGCCCCTTCAGTGGCCGTCAGTACTCCCTCAATGTCGTCGAAGTAGCGCAGCTTCCAGATTGGATTCAGGTGTGTATCTGGTTCATCGAGCAGGAACAAACAATGGTCTTCGCGGGTAATACGCATTAAGCCAAGCACGGTAAGCATCTGCAACTCGCCCTCAGAGAGATGGGTAAAGCTGACTTTGCCGCCATGTTCGTCACGCTTCTTAACGGTTATGCGTACTTCGTCGATAAGATCGCCGATGTAAGCACCCTCTGCATAGCGGAAGAAACTGTCGGTGCCGCCTACCAACTCGCCGAGTAACTTGAGCTTTTCCTGGCTGGGCACGAATAAGTAGAGCTGCTTCTGCTTTTCTGATCGACCACGAAAGTCGATCTGCTTAGTCGCCTCCTGCTCGATTGGCGCCCACGAAACTTTCCAGAGCTTGTCGAGGAACTCACTGACGACATTGCCACGTGCATACCAAAAGCGAGGATCACCTTCGTTAATTTCATTTTCTTCAAACTTGCCACCCCGACGCTTTTCACGTAAGCGGTGCGGCTCTTTCAGCACGAAAAGTGCTGACTCCAACGACTCAATATTCAGGTTGGCCAGCACCTTCTTAAATACGGGGTCCTCCGACAACAGACACGCCAGCAATACCAATTGGCTATGGCCTCCCCGACAGTAGAATAGGCGGCGCAGGCGATCATCGCCAAGCTGCCGTAGCTTACTATCTTCACGCTTACGAGCCTCTTCGACTGCACGAATATCTGCCTCACTGGCACTGAAGTTCTGGAGCAATTGTTCCGACAATACTTCTTCAGCGGTGATCTCTTGACGGCGGTTGAATCGACGTTGGTGTTCCTGGAAGAGGGTTTCAATCCGCTCATTGCGGCCTGAGTAATAGGCAAAGATATGGGTCGGCAGCAATCGGGGGCCACGACGCTCGTCGCGTGGGACCTTGTCCGGCGGATCATTCTTGATGAGATAGTCCTGTGACTTTTGCTCTCCGTCCACCCATACGAACGGGCGTTTCCGTTTGGCAGTATCTGCCTCGATCAATATGGAATGGCCCCGAATGCTGTATTCTATTGTGTAGTCGAAAGGGGCGTCACGATCGAGGTCAATATCGCGGAAGATAGTGATAAGTGCTTCAATCAGGTTGGACTTACCGGTGCCGTTTTGACCGATCAATGCATGGCTGCGAATGGTTTGGGGAGGTGCATCAGTGGAGGAATCTGCAAAAACCTCAAAGTGAGTGTTAAACACAATCTCCAGATTACGAAGGTTACGATAGTTTGGAATATGAAGGCGTTGAAGCTGCATCTCAGGCCCCAGTCGCTGTGAAAATATTCTCACGCATCTCGGCCACTGCGGGCTCCAGAATCCAACCGTGAGCGACTTCGTTTTTCAGTTGTGCATAGAAGGCATCAATCTCACCACCGAAACGTTGCCATAAGTCATTTGCGCCCATTTCGCCATTGTGACGGGCAAGGATGGTGGCCAAAGGTGCTTGAGTCTTGATGTCAGGCATCTGGCCCAGACGTAATGGGGCAATTAACTCGGTTTGAGGGGCTTTCACAGGTTCATCCTCCTCCTGTTCGGTAGTTATGCCGGTGAAGACTGCGATAGCAGCACCTGCCAAAAGTGAGGCAAGCTCTTCTTTGGTCTGCAATTGATGGCGCCACACGAGACAAAGTTCTGTCAATACTCCTAATTTGTTGAGAATGGCACGCTGCTCGTCTAAAGGTGGGATTGGTAGCGGGAAACTACGGAGTTGTGTCATATTGATAGACGCCAGATTCGTCGTCTGTTTTGACGCACCTGCAAAGTAGTCTCGCCCTACGCCTGAATTGAATACAAGCTCAACCCATTCGTTGAGCAGAGATTCACTGGGCACTCGCGCCTTAAAAACATGATTTTGATGTAGGCAATTCTCTGCACCGCCACGCCAAATAGCAGTTCGGCCAACTTTATCCCAATCGCCTCCTTCGGCAATCAATAGATCACTATCCTTGACGAGATATTTTTCTAACTCATCTTTGCCAATCTGAATAGTTTTTAGCTCTTGAAGCTTGAAGAACCCTCTCTGCACGTTGGCGACTGCAAGGTAGGGACACGTAATAACATCGCGACCGCGAAGATCACGTCCTTTGGTAACCCCACCAATCACTATGCCAACTTCATCGAATGGGGAAACGGCCCAATGTTCAGGATAAGTCACATCCGAATCAGCCACACCGACGATCTTCTGTCGACGCATCAGGCCGGATTTAATGTACTGAGACCGCAGGCTGTCACAGCTTGTCTTGATTTTCTCGATGGCAGGCAAAGTCGGAGAAGGCAATTCCAACAAACCACGCACGGCCATGTTCTTCAACTCTGCAATGAAGTCATCCACATCTTCCGGTTTTTGGAACATCCAACCAAAGCTCTCGGCGAGGCGTGCCCAGGTGGTTTGCAGCTCATGCGGGCTGGTTGCGGCAGCGACGCTTTGCAGGCTGGACTGGCGAAGGGCGTTTTGCAGCTTACGGTGCTCTTGCTGCTGTGCTTCCAGCTTGTCACACAAAGCCATTAGCTCGTCAACTTTTGAGACAATACGGTATTGTTCTTCGGTCGGTGGTAACGGTACTACTCCGGAATAGAATTTCTCATCGCTTATTGCCGGATATGCCATGCCAATTTGAACTGACTCTACATATCTAACGAAAATTGGGCTACGCAGATACAAGTACAAAAACCGTGTTGAAATACCGTCCCACGGATGAATGATTGCAAACGCAGTGCTCGCAATTGGTTCGAAGTCGAACTCACGGTCAACAATCGCGATATTTAACAGGTATGGGCGTACAGTAGAATATATAAGAGTGCCTTTATTTATAACCTTCCTTGCTCGACTCGGGGCAGCACTTGCGCTTACAACCTCCAAGTTTTTTGACAACACACCAGCCTTATTGTCAATCGAGGAAACATCGATATAGACAAATGATTCATCAGGCTTTTTCTGTCCCCAAGTATGCCCCACCGTACTCAGGCTTACCCATTTCCAATGATGGGGAAGGTAGATTCTATTCGTAAGTGCACCACGTGAGCTAAGCAGAGGACATGGCAGGCAAATCTGGTAGTGTGTGAAGCGCGACCAACACATACCCCAGGAGGAGCCCACCATGTCCTACACGCATCTTA
>JAJYBI010000026.1 GCA_021779095.1 Deltaproteobacteria bacterium | reverse complement strand
CGGGAGGGGAGATGCGACCTTCAGAAGCCGGCTCAACCGAAAGGCGACAGCATACACGAGCAGCGTATTGCCCAGATGAAAGAGGACATTCTCCAGGTGCATGAAGCTCTCTTCCAGCCCCCATACGTACTTGTCCGCCAGAAACGACACCGTAAGAAGCGGCCGATAGTAGGTGCCGCTTCCCCCCGGCACAAAGATATCGTGAAAACTGAAACTGTTCGTATTAAGCAGATATTGGTAAAGCCCCGGGTCATCGATGGTATTGAGTGGCGCAAAGATGGCGGGATAATAGACGCCGAGCACGGTGAAGATAAGCAGCAGAGTTAAGGTACGGCGGGGTAGCCTTTGATCCATGGTGTCCCTTCAAAAAAAATGGCGGGATGCCGCAGCTCCCCGCCATTGTCTCTAGGTTTGCAACCGGTTACATGGTGGTCCAACCGGTGAAGGAATCGGAGCCGGTCGTCATGGTGGGCCCCACCGGTGTTCCGGCGGTGGCATCCTTGGTGTAGATGGACGTGCTGTCGTAGGAGGTGCCGAACGCCTTGGTTCCCTGCTGGTGCTGCGTGTAGATGGCGTAGCCGTTAGGGTCGCACTTCCAGGCAAGTTCCACTTTGGTGGACAGCTTGCCGATATTCGCGGCGTTCGTAGAGGCCACCGGGCCACCATCCCCTTTGACGCTCAGTCCAGCATTGGCAAAAGTGGAAGAGATATCATGTGATGTAGCACTGGTTATAGCGGCAAACGACACGGACGCGATGAACAGGGCGGCAATATTGAGAATGATTATTTTCTTCATATTAGTATCTCCTTTTGTAAGAATACGCTGCTACTGCAGGGCCAAGTCGGTAGGATACTGCTGGTTGTCCGCCATGAAGGACTCCATACCGGTCTTGATGTTCTTCAGGTCGGAGTTGGCAGCGGCATTGTAGGCCTTCTGCCGGTAAGCGGAAAACTGCGGGATGGCGATGGCCGCCAGGATGCCGATGATCGCCACGACGATCAGCAGCTCGATGAGGGTAAAACCTTTTTTGCTCTTAAGCTTGTTCAACATGGTGTTTCTCCTTTCTGTCGTTTCACGGGATGAAACCGTGCGTGTCTGTTCGTTGCTTACCACTACAGCAATATCGGGGCCAGAATTTTACCGTCCCTGATTTGTCATGTAATCGCCAACTTACATCTCATGAGCGCCCGCACCGCCCCGGGCCAGGTCGAAAATCGGTAATTCGGCGCAGTTCCCGGTGACAAATTCCGTCACCGTTCCTCGTCGTCCATGCCGAACTTGGCAAGGCGGTAGCGAAACGAGCGGAAGGTGAGCCCCAGGAGCTCCGCCGCCCGCTTCTTGACGCCGCCCGTCCGTTCCAGCGCCTGCAGCAGTATCCGCTTTTCGATGCCGTCCAGGTACGCCTCGAGATTCATCCCGTCCTGCGGAATCTCGAACGACTCGGCGCAGGGGGCGGACCGCTGGAACGCGGTCACCTGCTCCGGCAGGCCGTCGCAGGTGATGGTCTGCTCCCCCAGCACGAGACACCGCTCCACCAGGTTTTCCAGCTCCCGCACGTTGCCGGGAAACGGATAGGCGAGGAGCGTCTTCAGCGCCTCGGCGGAAATGATCTCGTGGGGCGGGGGCCCCGGTGCATACTTGCGGTAGAACTGCTCCACGAGGAGCGGGATGTCCTCCGGCCGCTCCCGCAGGGTCGGCATCCGGACCTGGATGACGTTGAGCCGGTAGAACAGATCCTCCCGGAAGAGCCCCTCCCGCACCTGCTCCTCCAGATCGCGGTTGGAGGCGGCGACGATCCGTACGTCCGTCCGCTGGGCCTCTATCCCGCCGACCCGCCGGTACTCCCGTTCCTGCAACACCCGCAGGAGCTTCGCCTGCAGCGACAGGGGAACCTCGCCGATCTCGTCGAGAAACAGCGTCCCCCCCTCCGCCTGCTCGAACAGGCCGGCCCGGTCCGCCACCGCTCCGGTGAACGAGCCTCTCTTGTGACCGAACAGCTCGCTCTCCATGAGGGTTTCCGGGATCGCCCCGCAGTTGACCGCCACAAACGGCCTCTCCTTCCGGGGGCTGTTCTGGTGGATCGCCCGCGCCGCCAGCTCCTTGCCGGTGCCGCTCTCCCCGTAGATCAGGACGCTGGCCGTGCTGGCGGCCACCTTCTCGATGAGGCCGTACACCTCCCGCATCCGGCGGCTCTTGCCGATCAGCCCGCTGAAGCTGAACCGTTCCTGCACCTCCTGGCGCAGCCGACGGTTCTCCCGCTGCATCTGCCGCTTCTCCAGTGCGTTACGCACCAGGACCTTGATCTCCTCCACCTTGAACGGCTTGGCGATATAGTCGTAGGCCCCCAGCTTCATCGCCTCCACCGCCTGCTCGGCGGTGGAAAAGGCGGTGACCATCAGGACCGCCGTTTCCGGGGCATGCTCCTTGATCCGCTCCAGGAGGGCGATACCGTCCAGCCCCGGCATGTTCACGTCGGAGATCACCAGATCGAAGACGGTCTCGTCCATGAGCCGCAGGGCATCTTCGGCGCATGCGGCACTTTTCGTCACGTACCCTTCCCGTTGCAGGAGGATGGTAAGAAACTCCCGCATGCTCAGCTCGTCATCGACCACCAGAACCTGTATATCCACCGTTATCCGTCCTTTCTCACACTACTGCCGCGGGCAACAGAATGGTAAACCGTGCCCCCTGCGCCGGTGCACTGTCCACATGAATAGTGCCGCCGTGACTCTCCACGATCCGGTAGACCGTGGCGAGCCCCAGCCCGCTGCCGCCGGATTTCGTGGTAAAAAACGGCTCGAACAGGTGCGCCGCCTGCGCTTCGGTCATGCCGCAGCCATTGTCGGCCACCGTGATCCGTACCCACTCCTCTTTTGGCTCAACGCGCTCGCAGGAAATGGCAATCTCGCCGCTGCCGAGCGGCATCGCCTCCGCCCCGTTGACCAGCAGGTTCCAGAACAGCTGCCGTATCTGTCCCCCGTCCGCGGTAACGGCCAGACCATCGGGACAGTGAAGATGCACGGCAACGGCGGCAAACCGCTGGTCGGCGGCGAGGAGTTCCACCTGATCACGCAAAAGCGGACCGAGTTCGACCACGCCTTTTTCGATATGCGGCGGACGTGCATACTGCAGGAAATCGCCGATGAGCCGGTTCAGCCGTTCCGTCTCCCGCGTAACGATCCGCAGCAGGGTCTGATCGTCGGAGTCGATGTGGCTGCCCTGGGCGATCATCTCCACCGAGCCGCTGATGGACGCAAGCGGGTTCCGGATCTCGTGGGCGATGCGTGCCGACAGCTCCCCCAAGGCGGCAAGCCGGTCGGACCGCTTCAGTTCGTCCTGCATCTGTCGCAGCTGGGTCACGTCCTGAAAGGAGATGATGGTACCGATGACGGCACCGGTGCTGTCGTGGAACGGGGCCGTCTTGAAACCGAGGAGCCTCTCCGCCCCCCGGTTGTCCAGAAACCGGATGTCCCCCCCCTCGACGCTCCCCAGTTCCGCCGGATACGCGGCAAAGGCGGGGATGACCTCCGACAGCGGTAGATCGTACGCATCACCCTGGGAAATGCCGGTCAGGAACTCCGCGTACCGGTTGAAGACCCGCACCCGTCCGCCACAGGTAACGGTGAGTACGCCGCTGTTGATGTTCGCCACGATAGAGCTGTTGAGCCGCTCCAGTTCATCGAAATCGATGATCTTCTGCTGCAACGCCTGTTCACTGCGCCGCGCCCGTTCCGTCAGGTAACCGGTCAGAAAGGCGATCAGGTAGAACCCGACGATGTTCAAGAAGGTGGAATAGAGGAGATACCCCGTTCCCTGCTGACGGGAGGACTCCTGGCTGAGCCCGAACGGCGTCAGCCGACCGTAGTACTGCAGATCGATGATGGCGCCGTAGAGAATGCTGCAGAGCGAGGCGGTGTAGAGCGCCTCGCGGCGGCTCAAGAGGATGCTGGCCCCGGCAATCGCGATCAGATAGAGGAACGGAAACGGGGATGAAATTCCGCCGGTCAACAGCACCAGGAGCGTTACGAGCAGGAGGTCCCAGACGATCTGGCCGTAGGCGAGGGATACGGGGAAATGTCGTACAAAACGGAGTGCAACCAGCGATACGAGGGAAAACAGATAGGTGGCGACAAACAGCGGGGTCAGGTCGTAGAGCACCCACCCCTCGAGCAGATCGGGCCTGCTGCCGCTCAGAAGGGAGGTGGATACGAGAAACAGCGATACCACCACCACCCGGACGGCAAGGTACCAGACGAGACGGCGCCGCTCTCCCATCGGCTATCCGCCGACGGTACCGGCGAGTTTGAAGATCGGCAGGTACATGGCGATGACGAGACCGCCGACCGTCGTCCCCAGGAACACCATGAGCAGAGGTTCCATCATGGCGGTCATGGCGCTCACCGCATCGTCCACCTCGTCGTCGTAGAAGTCGGCGATCTTCGTCAGCATCGCATCCATGGCGCCGGTCGCCTCGCCGACGGAGATCATCTGCACCACCATCGGGGGAAAGATGCCGCACGACTCCAGCGGCTCGGCCATGGTCTTCCCTTCGGAGATCGCCTGGCGCACCCCGTAGATCGCCTCCTCGACGATCTTGTTCCCCGCCGTCTTGGCCACGATATCGAGCCCGTCCATGATCGGCACCCCGGAACTGATCATGGTACCGAGAGTCCGGGTGAACTTGGCGACGGAGACCTTCCGGATGAGCGGTCCGGCCACCGGCGCCTTCAGGAACAGCTGATCCATCACCTTGCGCCCCTTGGGGGTCCCGTAGTACTTCTTGAGCCCGACCTGGATACCGACGATGAGTGCGATGATCAGGATGATGTACCTGGTTATGAAGTTGCTGAGGACGATGACGAACTTGGTCGGGGCCGGCAGTTCGCCGCCGAAGTCGGCGAACATCTTGGCGAAGGTCGGGATGACGAAGACGAGGATGACGCCGACGACGATGACCGCGATGGACATGATGGTGGCCGGATAGACCATCGCCCCCTTGATCTGCTTCTTCAGCTTCATCGACTTTTCGATATAGGCGGCGAGCCGGTTCAGGATCGTATCGAGGATACCTCCCACCTCCCCTGCCGCAACGAGGTTTACATAGAGCGCGTCGAACGCCTTCGGATGCTTGGCCAGGGCGTCGGCGAAGGTGGAACCGCTCTCCACGCTCTCCTTCACCTTGACCAGGATATCCTTGAACGTCTTGTTCTCCTGCTGGCTGGAGAGGATGTCGAGACACTGCACGAGCGGCAGGCCGGAGTCGATCATGGTGGCGAACTGGCGGGTGAAGACCACCAGGTCCTTGGTATCTATCTTGCCACCGCCGAAAGAGGGGAGCTTGAGCTCCATGGAGAGCCCCTTCCCCTCCTCCTTCACGTTTATGCCGCTGAAACCGTACCGCTTGAGCTGGGCCTCGACGATCGCCGCACTGGGGGCCTCCATGACCCCCTTCTGGGCGCTCCCCCCCTTGCTCCTGGCCTCCCACGCGAATTTTGCCATCACACCCTCCTCACAGTCTAAGTACTACCTCATCGGCTTGCGCTGGGTGGAAAGTACGCCTGCACTGCTCAGCATCTGCTTCAGTTCGTCCGGGTCGGTGGAGCGCCCCAGGGCATGGTCCAGCGAGATGAGCCGCCGCTGGTACAGCGAATAGAGCGACTGGTTCATGGTCTGCATGCCGAACTTCTCCTGGCCGACCTGCATCTGTGAATAGACCTGGTGGACCTTGTCCTCGCGGATCAGGTTCCGGATCGCCGGGTTGGGGACCATGATCTCCAGCGCCAGCACCCTCCCAGTTCCCGATGCCTTGGGGATGAGGGTCTGCGAGATGACCCCCTCCAGCACGAACGACAGCTGGGCGCGGATCTGGGTCTGCTGGTAGGGGGGAAAGACGTCGACGATCCGGTTGATCGTCTGGGCGCAGGAGTTGGTATGGAGCGTGGCGAAGCAGAGGTGACCGGTCTCCGCCAGGGTCAGCGCCGCCTCGATGGTCTCCAGGTCGCGCAACTCGCCGACGAGAACGACGTCCGGGTCCTGACGCAGCACGTACTTGAGGGCGTTCTTGAACCCCTTGGTGTCTGCCCCCACCTCCCGCTGGTTCACGAGACACCCCTTGTGGGGGTGCAGGTACTCGATCGGGTCCTCGATGGTGACGATATGGTCGTGCCGGTCCAGGTTGATCTTGTCGATGATGGAGGCAAGCGTCGTTGACTTGCCGCTCCCGGTGGGCCCGGTGACGAGCACGAGGCCGCGGGGTTTGGACGCCAGTTCCGCAACGACCGGCGGCAGCCCCAGCTCCTCGAAGGTGAGGATCTTGTAGGGGATGACCCGGAACACGCCGGCAACGGCGCCGCGCTGCACGAAGATGTTCCCCCTGAACCGGGACAGCCCCTTCACCCCGAAGGAGAGGTCCAGCTCGTTCTCCTCCTCGAACTTGTGCTTCTGGGCGTCAGTGAGGACGCTGTAGCAGAGGTTCTTGGTCTCGATCGCGTTCAGCGGCGGCTGGTCCAGCGGGGTCAGCGTGCCGTCCACCCGGATCTGGGGGGGGCTGTTGGTGGTGATGTGCAGGTCGGAGCCACCGCGCTCCACCAGCTCCTTCAAGAGCAGATGTAGATTTGCCATGCTTCTCCGGCCTCCTAGTCGTCTGCCACGGTGACCCGCAGCACCTCTTCGAATGACGTGACGCCTTCCCTCACCTTGGTAAGCCCCGACTGGCGCATGGTCTTGATACCGAGCCGCATGGACTCCCGCTTGATCTCCGCGGTATTGGCGCCGTTCAGGATCAGTTCCCGGATCTCCTCCAGCATCGGCATGACCTGGTAGAAGCCGACCCGTCCCTTGAAGCCGGTACCGTTGCATTTGGGACACCCGGCGCCCTTGTAGCAGACGTATTCGGGCGCCTCTTCGGGGGGGACCCCCGCATCGATGAGCGCCTGCACCGGAATATCCTCGGGCTGCCTGCACTCGCTGCAGACACGCCGGGCAAGCCGCTGGGCGGTGATGAGGTTGACCGCCGAGGCGACGAGGAACGGCTCGATCCCCATGTTGAGCAGGCGGTTGATGGTGGACGGCGCATCGTTGGTATGCAGGGTAGAGAGCACCAGGTGGCCGGTGAGCGCCGCCTTGGTGGCGATCTCCGCCGTTTCGAAGTCACGGATCTCGCCGATCATGATGATGTCCGGGTCCTGCCGGAGGAAGGAGCGCAACGCAGCGGCGAAGTTGAGACCGATGTCCTCGTGCATCTGCACCTGGTTGATGCCGGCGAAGTTGAACTCCACCGGGTCCTCGGCGGTGGAGATATTCTCCGTGACCTTGTTCAGCTCGGACAGGGCGGAATAGAGGGAAACGGTCTTGCCGCTCCCCGTCGGTCCCGTGACGAGCACCATGCCGAACGGCTTGTGGATCTCCCGCTTGAAATGCTCCAGCGCCTCGGGCTCGTACCCCAGCTTGGTCATGTCCAGCTGCAGGTTCGACTTGTCCAGGAGCCGGAGAACGATCTTTTCCCCGAAGAGGGTCGGCAGAACGGAGACGCGGAAGTCCATGTCCTTGCCGCCCCCCATCTTGATCTTGATGCGGCCGTCCTGGGGGAGCCGACGCTCGGCGATGTCCAGCTCCGACATGATCTTGAGCCGGGAGGTGATGGCGTTTTTGAGCTTCAGGGGCGGCTTCATCACCTCGTACAGGACGCCGTCGATCCGGTACCGCACGCGGAAGCTCTTTTCGTACGGCTCGATATGGATATCGCTCGCCTTCTTCTTGATGGCGTCGGTGAGGATCAGGTTGACCAGCTTGACGACCGGCGCATCTTCCGTGGCACGCTCCAGAGAGGAGAGGTCCACGTCCTCCTCGTCCCCCACGACCTCCAGGTCCTCCAGGTCCAGGTCGCCCATGACATCGGCCAGGGAGGCGGACTGGTCGTAGTACTTGTCGATGGCGGACCTGATCCCCGTCTCGGAGGCGATGACCATCTCCACGTTGTAGCCGGTCATGAACCGGATATCGTCCACCGCAAAGACGTTGGAGGGGTCGCACATGGCGATGATGAGGGTGGAACCGGCCCGGTTCGTGGGAACGATCTGGTACTTCTGGGCAACCTCCACCGGAATGGTCTTGATGACGGCGGGGTCGATCTCGATGTCGGCAAGGTTGACCGTGGGGACGCCGTACTGCTTTGAGAGAAACGCCGTGAGGTCGGGTTCGGTGATGAGCCCGTTCTTCACGAGGATCGATCCGAGCTTGGTCTGATTGCCGGACTCCTTCTGTTCCTGAAGCGAATCGGCCAGCTGTTCCTTCGTGATCAGATTGTTGCGAACCAGCAGTTCACCCAGCCTACTTGCCTGCATGCAAACTCCGCTTTTCGTTGGATTGGCCCGAGAATACTATTTTGTAAGTCTCCTGTTGTCAAGCGGTTGTTGCCTCTATATACCCGTTCAAACAGCCCTTCATCAATCCCGGAAGGGGAATACGCCCCGTCCAGAAGCTGAATGCCGCCTCCCCCTGGCCGGCGAGCATCCCCAGGCCATTGGCGCAGCACAATCCATGCCGCTTAGCCTCGACAAGGAGCGGCGTCTGCAACGGCGCATAGACCATGTCGTACACAAGTGCGGCAGAACGGAGGAGAGAAAGATCGAGGCCGGCAAACGACGTGCCCCCCATCCCCACCGACGTAGTGTTGAGCAGCAGATCCACCTGCCCCAGCAGCGGCTTTATCGACACCATATCCAGCGATATGGCGCGCGCTTCCACCCGTGGGAACCGCGTACTCGCCAGGCTTGCCAGTTCCGCCCCGGGGCGGGAGGTACGGTTTGCCACGATCACGCGCGACACCCCGGCGGCGCAGAGCGAGAGCACGGCCCCCCGCGCGGCCCCGCCGGCACCGAGCACCAGGACGGAGCGGCCGGCGGGATCGAATCCGAGGTCGTCGGCCAGGGAGCGAAGGAGGCCGATGCCGTCGGTATTGTGACCGATCAGCCGGTCGCCGTCACGGCGAACCGTATTGACCGCCCCGCACAGCTCCGCCTCGGGGGTCAGCTCATCCAGATAGGGGATGACCGCGCTCTTGTGGGGTACCGTCACGTTGAACCCGCACACGCCGAGGGCACGCAGCCCCCTCACCGCCTCGGCGAGTCGGTCCGGGTGCACCGGGAACGGTACATAGGCGAGATCGAGTCCCGCCTGCCGCAGCGCCTCGTTCTGCATGAGCGGCGAGAGGGAGTGCTCCACCGGCCAGCCGATGATTCCCAGGATGCCTGTCTTTCCGCTGATCGTGTTGTTCATTGCACACCATACGAGGCAAGGATGCCGTTGGCCTGTGGGCCGAACGGCGGAAAGATCGCCACCGCCTGACGGATCTCGGCGACACCGTCATCGGTCCGCCCCAGCCGGAGCAGGGTCTCGCCCGCCTCCATATGGCTGGAGGCGTAGATCTGGATCGCCTTGCCCGTATCCAGATCGCGGAAGAACATGCCGCCGGTGAGCCCCCGCGTGTTGTACAGCCCCCAGACGGACAGGTCGGGAGCCAGCGGCGTGCTGAACGTTCCCGGGCGCAGGCGGTAGCAGATGCCGTGCTGCTCCAGGGCGTAGTCGTTGAACGGGACGGAGTACCGGGTGGAGAAATCCACATACACCGGCCGGCGCGGCATCTCTTCGGCAATGGACATCCGGAGTGCCTCATCGGGCGCCAGGGTCTCGGGGGTAAACGACCGCAGCACGCTGTTCCGGAACAGTTCGGGAAATGCATCAAGGTACCAGGCAAACACGAGGTGCGGCGTATGGAGGAGGTCCAGGTCTTCACGCATCTTTTCTACCCCCTGCAGGTACCAGAGCGGAAACGCACCGCTGTCACCCCAGGTATAGAGCACCGCCCCCTGCGGCAGGGTGCGCAGCGTGTTGGAGGCATAATCGTGGGCGATGAAGTTGTTGTGCTGGTCGTTCTCCCGGAAGTTGGCGGCACAGATGGAGACCGGCAGGATGAACACCAGGAGCGTGAACAGCAACCGCGCCGCCGGACCGTTCAGGCGGGATGCCGCGCCGGCGAGAAGCGAGCAGATGGCGGCAAGGCCGAGGCCGATCACCACCGCCGACAGCAGGTAGAGCGGCGTGAAGAACTCCTCCGTCAGGAACACCAGTTCTGCCGGCGTATTCTGCACCCCGACGAGGATGACCAGGAACGTCGCGATACCGACGAAGTAGGCGACGATCTCGTCCCGGAACTGCCGGAAATACCAGACCATCCCGACGAACAAGAGCGCCAGTCCCGCCACCGTGAACTCCCGCGGCAGGTTGAAGGCGGAGAGCTGGGTCCAGAGCAGGTTCAGGTCCCGGTCCACCTTGTCCACCGGATACCCCTTGCGCAGAAAATGCCACAGGAAGTTATCAAGATTCCGGGGATCGCCCCAGTTGAGGGTCGGCCGCTGCAGGGCACGCACCGGCAGATGCAGGTTGATGGCGAACCCGAGGATGGAAAAGGCGAACGCCAGGATAAGCTCCTTCACCCGGAATATCTGGCGCCAGTCGGCGGAAAGGATGAGCCAGGCGTAGCAGGGAAGCATCAGGATGATGATCTGGTGCGCCCCCGACGTAAGGCCGAACAGGAACGCCCCGAGGTAGATGTAGGCGATCCGGTCCTCGCCGCGGCGATACCCTTCGCGCCAGAGCAGGAGCAGGTAGAAGATGATTGCCGCCAGGAACGACAGGAGCGGGTACGGCTTGTCGTGGTTGGACTGGAGCCAGAGCCGGGCCGTCCCGGCAAAGGTGAGCGCCGCGGCGAGGGAGATGACCTGCACCGACGGCATCCCCGGGACGGCGGCACGGAAGAAATCCAGCCGGGAAAGGAGATGGGAGCAGAGCAGGTAGACCGCATAGCAGGCCAGGCCCGCCGAGAAGGCGGTGGCGAAGTTGATACGGAAGGCGATGCTGCCGAACGGCAGCCAGGTAAACGGCTTGCCGTAATTGATGAACAGCGGATAGCCCGGGGAGTGGGACGAGCCGAGGGAGGCGATGGCGGTCAGGAACTCGCCGCTGTCGAAAAAGGTCACCGACGGCGCCAGGGTGAGCAGATAGATCCCCAGCGGAACGACGACGGACAGGACCGCCCAGGGGTCGATGCGTTGTGCCAGTCCTCTATGCACTGGGTTGTCCCTCCTTCACGGACAGCTCTTCGGCCTCTCTCAGCGTGATCCGGTCCCGGACCAGGTAGAAGAGACCGAGGCCGATCACGGGGAAAAAGTTGACGCCGTGGATCACCAGGGCGATGCTCAGCGCCCGCGCGGGGGAAAGGTTGAACGCGGTGAGCGCCGTGACGCAGGCGAAATGATAGGTGCCGATATACCCCGGCGACGACGGCACCATCACGGCAAATGCCAGGAACACCATGATGAACATGGAGGCGCTGAAGGGGAGATGGATGCCGAACGCCTGCAGCAGCAGATCGATGGGCCAGGTGGCCACCAGCCAGGTCGCCAGGGACAGGATGCAGAGGGCGACGATCCCTCCCCCTCCCGGCATCCGCACCCCTTCGATGAAGGCGCCCAGGAGGCGGATCACCTTCTCCTGCAGCGTCACCGAAAACGGCTTCATCACCTTCCCCACCATCCTGATCGTCCAGACGGTGCGGCGCTTCAGCACGATCAGGAAGATGATGGTAACCAGGTAGAGCAAGAGGGCGGCATACCCGCACAGATTCAGGTCGTATTGGACGTTCTCCATCCCCGGCGGCAGCCGGAGGGTGAACAGGGTGGCCATCAGGATGAACTGCACCGTAAAGCCGTCCCACAGCCGCTCCAGCACAACGGTGGCGAACACGGCCCCCGACTCCAACCCCTCGCGACGGCCGAGCACGTAGGCACGCACGATGTCCCCCAGACGGGCCGGCAGCAGGTTGTTGGCCATGTAGCCGATGATGGTGGCGGCAAAGAGGTTATCGACGGTGGTCCGCTTCAGGGGAAGAAGCATGTACTTCCAGCGGACCGACCGCAGGAAGTAGCTGAGAAAGGTCAGCGCCACCGCGGGAACCAGGTAGCGCCAGTCCATGGTCCGGAACGCCGCCGCCAGTTCGTGCGGATCGATCTTTCTGAACAACAGGATCAGGAAAAACGCACTGATCCCGATGCCGATCCAGAGCTTCGGATCACGGAGCCGGTTCGATCCGGTCATTGCCCCTCCAGGTAATCGTGGTATTCGATGAGCGGTGTGGCTGCAAGGATCTCCCGTGAGCGGGCCACGTCCGCGGCGATGGCCGTGCGCAGCTCCTCCGGGCCGGAGAAGCGCCGCTCGTCCCGCAACCGCTGGATGAAGAAAAGCCGCAGGTCCCGCCCGTACAGGTCCCCATCGAAATCGAACAGGAAGGTCTCGATGGTCCGCGCCGCACCGCCGAAGGTCGGGTTCGTCCCGATATTGCAGGCACCGTCGAAGATTTCGTCACCGATTCGCACCTTCACCGCGTAGACCCCACCCCTGGGGATGAGCTCCTTGTCGGTGGCGACGTTGGCGGTGGGAAACCCCAGCCCCGTGCCCCGCTCGAACCCGTGCACCACACTCCCGCCCAGGGAGAAATGCCGGCCGAGGTGCGACACCACCTCCGCGACCGCCCCTTCTTCCACGAGTCGGCGGATCGCGCTGCTGCTGTAGACCGTGCCGCCTGCGCCGATGGGGTCCAGCGCCTCCAGCTCGAAGCCGAACTCGGCCCCCAGAAGGCGCAGGGTCTCCTCGTCCCCCTCCCGGCCGCGGCCGAAGGCGTAGTCGTGCCCGATAACGAGCCGCCGCACGCCGATCCGCGCGACGAGGATGTCCGCGACGAACTCGCGGGCGGACAGGGCGGCGAATGCGCGGGTGAACGGGATGGTCACGAGACAGCCGATGGCCGACGCCCCGATCAGGGTCTCCTTTTCCGCATAGGTGCTGATAAGGGGGAGCGCCAGCTCCGGCGCCAGTACCTTCAGCGGATGGGGGATAAAGGTGACCACCACCGAGGTGCCGGAGCGCTCGGCGGCACGGGCCCGGACCCGGCGGAAGATCTCCCGGTGCCCCAGGTGAATCCCGTCGAAGTTGCCGATGGTAACCACCGCACCCGGCAGCTTTTCACGGATCTCTTCGATCGATCTGAAGACCAGCATGTCAGGCCGCCTCCATGTCTGGTTTCGGCTGCCGCTTCCTGCCGAAGACGAGGGCGACCCAGACGCTCAGTTCGTACATGAGGTACAGCGGCACCAAGATGACGAACATGGTGATCAGGTCCGCATGGAACGCCGCGATGATGGAACTCGCCAGGAGGGCATACTTGCGGTTGCGCGCCAGCATCCCGTAGCTGACGAGCCCGAACCGGGACAAAAGCAGCGTCAGCACCGGCAGCTCGAAGATCAGGCCGAAGATCAGGATCAGCCGGAGGCAGAAATCCATGTAGGCGGAGAGGTTGAGCCAGCTCCTAAGCCCCGCCGACTCGTAGGAGAGGGAGAAGTTGATGATGACCGGCCAGATGACGATCAGGAAGAACATGGCGCCGATGCAGAAACTGACCGTGCTGACGGTGACGAACGGCGCCACCAGCCGCCGCTCCCGCCGGGTGAGCCCGGGGGCGACGAACCGCCAGACCTGGTGGAACACGACCGGCAGCGCGAGGATGAAACCGGCGAGCAGCGAGATCTTGCACTGGATGAAAAACGGTTCCAGGGGGGCGCTGTAGTTGAGCTGATGCTCCCTGACCGGCGCATTCACCTCTTTCTCCAGCCCGTAGCGCGCGTACAGGGCGGGGTACCGCTCTTTCACCTTGAGGTAGACGGACTGTTTCAGGTCGGTCAGGTAGGTATGTCCGGTCAGCGGCCTTTCGACGAAGGAGAGGATCGTGCCGGAGAAGTTCCATGCGACCCCCATCCCGATGACCGTCGCCACGAAGATGATGATGATCCGTTTCCGCAGCTCCACCAGATGTTCGATAAACGGGAGGGATTTATCCTCGATCATTACAGCCCTTGCTCCGCGGGAAGATGTGAAGCGCACAGTTCCGAATATAGCAGATTACCACAGTCTCGAAGCGGTCCGCAACAGCTTTCACCGCCGCTTCCGGGGGCCTCCGCCCCCCTTCCCGCGACCGGCGGGCCGGCCGCCGCCGCCACCGCCCGCATCGTTGCGTCGCGGCGGCCGCTTGCCCCGTACCGGCGTACGCACATACTCCCCCTCCTCCACCCCGAACCGGTCGTCGGCAGAGCGTCGCTGCGGCATCCCCGCAACGGCGAACTCCAGCTGTTTCCGCTCCAGGCTCACCGCGGAAAGGCGTACCCGCACCCGGTCGCCGATCCGGTACTGGCCTTTGGTCCGCTCCCCCCGCAGGAGGTGCTGCTTCTCCTCATACCGGTACCAGTCGTTCCCGAGCGTCGTGATCGGCACCATCCCCTCCACGAACAGCTCCACCAGCTCCACGAAGAAGCCGTGGTGGGAGACGCCGGTGATATAGGCGTCGAACTCCTCCCCCACCTTGTCCCGCATGAACTGGACCTTCTTGAGGGCAACCACCTCCCGCTCCGCCTCCATGGCAACCCGCTCCCGCTTGCTCGTGTGGACGGCGGTGTCGGGGAGGGTACGGGCGAGCCGCTCACGCTCCTGGGGAGAGAGCTTGCCGGCGATGAGCTTCTTCAGTATCCGGTGCACCACGAGATCGGGGTAGCGGCGGATCGGCGAGGTGAAATGGGTGTAGGTCCGGGCGGCCAGGCCGAAATGCCCCAGGTTCTCCGCGGCGTACCGCGCCTGCTTCATGCAGCGCAGGAGCACCTCGTTGATCATCCGCTCTTCCGGTTTCCCTTCAGCCTCGGCGAGGATCCGCTGCAGCTCCGCCGGGTCGACCCGGTCCTCCTCCATGGCGAACCGGTAGCCGAAGTTGAAGATGAACTCGCGAAAGTCGGAGAGCTTCGCCGGATCGGGGTTCTCGTGGACCCGGTAGAGGGACGGCGACTCCGCCCCTTCGATATGGGTCGCCACCGCCTCGTTGGCCGCCAGCATGAACTCCTCGATGATCCGGTGGGCAAGGTTCCGCTCCGAGCGGACGATCGCCTCCGTCTGCCCCTGCAGGTCGAGGATGATCTCCGGCTCCGGCAGGTCGAAGTCGATGCTCCCCCGGCCGTGCCGCTTTTTCATGAGCCGGAGCGCAAGCTCCTCCATCAGTGCCAGGTCGGCAAGAATATCCGCGTACCGCGCCCGTTCCTCCGTGTCCTTGTCCACCAGCACCTGTTTTACCTCGGTATAGGTGAGCCGGTTGCGGCTTCTGATCACCGCGGGGTAGAACCGGGCGGCGGTCATGGTCCCGGCGGTGTCGAAGAGCATCTCGGCGGTCATGGTGAGCCGGTCCACGCCCGGGTTGAGGGAACAGATGCCGTTGGAGAGCGCCTCCGGCAGCATCGGGATACACCGGTCCGGGAAGTAGACGGAGGTGCCGCGCTCGTACGCCTCGCCGTCGATGGCGCTGCCGGGCTTTACGTAGTGCCCCACGTCGGCGATGGCGACCCAGAGCCGGATCTTTCCCCGCCCCTCTTTGGCGACGGAGACCGCGTCGTCGAAGTCACGGGCCGTCTCCCCGTCGATGGTGACGAAGACCCGCCCCCGCAGATCTTCCCGCCCTCCGACATCGCCTGCAGGGACCGTCAGCGGCACGGCCGCCGCCTCGGCCATGGCCTGAGGAGTGAACTCGTGGGGGAGCCCGAAGCTGTGCACCGCCGTCATCACCTCCACGTCCGGGTCATCCGGCCGCCCCAGCACCTCCACGACCCGCCCCTCAGGGCTTTTGCCCGGAGAGGGGTAGGCCGTGAGCTCGGCGACCACCACCATGCCGTCGCTCGCCCCGCCGGTGTCCCGCGAGGAGATGGAGACCGGGGGACCGACCCGCTGGTCGTCGGGGATCACCATCCCGGTGCCGTGCAAAAGCCGGTAGCGCCCCACCACCCGCTGCACCCCGCGGGTCACGGTCCGCACGATCCGCCCTTCCTTTTTACCGTCGTACCGGCTCTTCACGAGCCGCACCTCCACGATGTCGCCATGCAGGTTCCCCTCCAGCCCCTTGGGCGGGATGAACAGGTCATCCCCGCCGCCATCGGGGGTGACGAAGCCGTAGCCGTCCCGGTGCCGCGACAGGGTGCCGGTGATGAGCCCCTCCTCCGCCGCCAGCTGGAACCGGTTGCCGGACAGGGCGATAACCCGCCCCGCCTCCACCTGTTGCTGCACGAAAGAAAGCAGCGTCTTCCGCTCCCCCTTGGGGATGCCGAAATGGCTCATGATATCGCGAAACGGCACCGCGTCCGGGGCATGGTCCCGGAGGAGTTTCAGCAGTTTTTTGTCGGAAAGGCGCATGGTGGACCTCGATGGGGATTCATTCGTCCAACGTGGCACTACACTTGCACGATTTACCGGTGATGTCAAACGTTTAGCCGGCTCCCGCCGCAGGAAACCGTTGCATTTTGCCCCCCGCTCCGGCTAGTATGGAGTCCTGTCCGCCGGGTGCTCATTTTCGCCCGCCGCCGGTTCACATAGATCGAAATTCCGGGAGCCCCCATGCCGTACCGCCTCGTTGCCCTCTGTATCCTGCTGTTGTCCGCCGCCATTCCCGCATCCGGCATTCCCCTTTCCCCCGCCCTCACGGTGCTCAGTCCGGCTGCCGAGCAGTACCGGGTCGGCGCATTCCGCGGCAGCTACGAGTCCGCGCTGAAGGCACCCGAAAGTCCGGAACGCACCTTCCTGCTGGGGATGGCCGCCTGGCGGACCGCACAGTGGGAAACCGCCGTCGCTCTCCTGGCCAAGGCTGCGGACAGCTATCCGCTCCTCGCCGACTTCGCCCTGTACCACGGAGCAGACGCCCTCTGCCGGCTCAACCGGTTCGACGAGGCGATCCCCCTTCTGCAGCGGCTCAGGATCGAGTATCCGGACAGCCCTCTTCTGCGCCGGGCGCTGAAGCTCACCGCCGACGCCCAGATCGGGCGCAAGGATTACAGGTCGGCGCTCGCCATGTATCAGTACTTCATCACCCGGTACCCTGCCGGGCAGGATTCGATCGCGGCCTCGTTCCAGCTGGCGTTCTGCCGCGAGGAGCTGGGTGACCGGGACGCGGCCGTCGCCCGCTATCGGGCCATCTGGCGCGACTATCCCGCCTCCCCCTTCGCGGAACGCGCCGACGAGGCGCTCCGCCGCCTCGCCGCTGACGGTGTCGCCGTGCCACCGTACACGCCCGACGAGCTGCTTCAGCGGGGGAACACCCTCTACAGCCTGAGACGGTATCCGCAGGCGCTGGCGGTCTTCGACGCCATCAGCAGCGCGCAGCCGGCGGAGTTCCGCAGGCGGGTCTCCCTGAAACGGGGACTGGCCCAGTACCGGGCACGCCGCTACCGCGACGCGGAAAAGACCCTCGCCGGACTGGACGGCGGCCCCCTCGCCGGCAGCGATGCCGACGAGATCGCCTTCTGGCATGCCCGTGCCCTCGACCGTACCGGCCGGAAGGACGAGGCCCTCGCCACCTACCGGCGGGTCGTCGAGACCTGGCCCCGGTCATCGCTTGCGGACGACGCCCTGCTGTATGCGGCGTCCGTTCTCAAGGGGCGGGGGCGCTGGGACGATGCCCGTGCCATGCTGGATCGGATCGTAGCCACCTACCCCGACTGCGGACTGAAACAGACGGCCCTCTGGCAATCGGGCTGGGCCGCCTACCAGGCGAAGGAGTATCCCGCGGCGGTTGCGGCATTCACGAAACTCACCTCCTCCGGCGGGTACCGGGAAAAGGCGCTGTACTGGTCCGGCCGCGCCCACCAGGCCGCCGGAGAACCGGATGCGGCCACGCAGTGTTACACGGCGCTCCGGACCGAGTTCCCCCTCGGGTACTACACCCTGCAGTATCTGTCGACGAACCCGGCGACGCCGTCACAGCCGCTTATCACCGGCGACCTTATCGACCTGATTCCGCAGACGCAGCCGCTGGAGCGCGCCGCCGCGCTTATCGCCCTGGGGATGTACGACGAGGCGCACCTGGAACTGGCGGTCGTGAAGAAGCGGAACAGGGCGCGGGGCAGGCAGACCATGGCCATCGTTCGGATGTACCTGGAAATGGGTGACTACAGCGGCGCCGCCGGGGTACTGCGCCAAGAACCGCCACGGCAGATGGACCAGGACAATCTATACGTCTGGGGGATCAACTACCCGGACGCCTTCCGGAGCGAGATCGCCCGGTTTGCCGCTGCCAACGGGCTCGACCCGAGCCTCGTCTTCGCACTGGTACGGGCGGAGAGCAGGTTCTCCCCCCGGGCGAAGTCCCCCGTCGGCGCCCGTGGTCTCATGCAGCTCATGCCGGCCACGGCGCGGGCCGTCGACGGCAGCGTGACCGACCCCGACCGGCTGTACCAGCCCGAGGTGAACCTCCGCCTCGGCACCCGCCACCTGAAGGGACTCCTCGACTACTACAACGGCAACATCGTACCGGTCATCGCCTCCTACAACGCCGGCTCCGGCAACGTGGACCGCTGGCTCAAGGAGTTCGGCGCCATGGACCGGAGCGAGTTCATCGAGAACATCCCCTTCCCCGAGACCCGCGACTACGTGAAGAAGGTGCTGGTCGGCCGGGAGATCTACCGCCGGCTCTACCTCACCGCACCGACGGTGGCCACCCGTAGCAACTGAACAGGCGGCACCATCCGGCCCTCAAAGGCCGTGACATTTTCAAATTGACAGCATACTGATTATATGTATGATTAACCGATTACCGTGTGGAGACAGCTCCCATGCTCGACATCGAAAACACCATCGGTTTTCTCCTGGCCAAGGTCCACCAGCGCGGCTTCTCCCTTTTCAAGGAGGAACTCGACCCGTACAACATCACCCCCCCCCAGTTCTCGCTCCTGGCGTTCCTCTGGCAAAGGGACGGCCTGTCCCAGGCGGAACTCTCGGACAAGAGCCAGATCGACCGCACCACCATGGGGGGGCTCATCGACCGGCTGGCCAAGGAGGGGCTCGTGCAGCGGCTCCCCCATCCGGAGGACCGCCGCGCCCACCGCATCTGTCTGACGGCGCGGGGAAAGAGCCTGGAAAAGGAGTTGTGCGCCATCGCCGTCACCGTCCTGGACCGCTTCACCTCCCCCCTCACCACCGAGGAATGCGACACCCTGCGCGCCCTCCTCATCAAGATGCGCCGCTGACCGGAGAACCGTCATGAAAACCATCCTCGCCATTTCGGCACTCCTTCTATTGTTCGGGGCCGTATCCGCCCCGGCGGAGACGCTTACCCTGTCCGACTGCCTGAAACGCGCCGCCACGGCGAACCCCTCCCTGAACAGGGCCGTCTACGACCAAAAGGTCGCACAGGAGGCGATCCCGCAGGCACGCAGCGGCTACCTCCCCCGCATCGACCTGCAGGGGGGGTATACCGCCCAGCAGGCGCCCCAGTCCGTAGCCACCCCCTTCGGCGGGTTCAAGACCCAGGATGCGGACTACGGTTTCTTCAGCGCCACCCTCAACCAGACGCTCTACGATTTCGGACGGACGGAATCGCGGGTCAGGCGGGCGGAACTGCTGCGGGACGCCGCCGGCCACGCCTACGCCGGGCAGGAAAAAGAGGTCTTCCTGCAGGTGATCGAAACCTATTACGGCATCCTGATGGATCAGAAACTGGTGCACGCCGCGGAGCAGGAGGTGGAACAGATGGGAAGCCACCTGGAGGTGGCCAGGAACCTGTTCGAGCAGGGAGTGACCACCCGCAACGACCTCTTGCAGGCGGAGGTAAAGCTCGCCGCCAGCAAACAGTCGCTCCTTTCGGATAACAACCGGCTCGCCAACGCCTGGACCCGGCTCAACTACCTCACCGGTCGGCCGGCGGACCGGCGGGCAGACCTGGTCGACACGCAAAAGTACAACATCGAGCCACCGCCGGCGGACCTGGATGCGGCCATCGCCCGGCGCGAGGAGGTCCGGTCGCTGAAAAACACCCTGGGAGCCGACGAAGAGACCGTGGCGGAGAGCAGGAGCGGCTACTATCCGGAGCTGTTCGCCCGCCTCGCCGCCGACTACGTGAAGAACAACGAGGTGAAGGAACAGACCATCATGTCCGCCACCGTCGGGGTAAAGTTCAACCTGTTCGACGGCCTGGCCACCACCGCCCGCTACCGGCAGTCGGTGGAAAACCGGTCCCGTACCTCGATGCGGCTCAAAGAGATGACGGCGGCGGTACGGACGGAATACCTGACCGCGTACAACGACGCCAAGGCGGCCAAGGAGCGGATTCCGCTCACGGAAGAGGCGATCAAACAGGGTGAGGAGAACTTAAGGATCAACCGGGACCGCTACCAGGAGCAGGTAGGGACCGCCACCGAGGTCATCGACGCCCAGACCCTCCTGACCCAGGCACGGGCCCTCAACTATCAGGCGGTGTTCGATTTCCAGGTAGCGGCCGCCAGGGTGAAGAAGGCGCTGGGCGAACTGTAACCAACCGCAGGAGAACAACGAGATGGACGAACAGCACACCACGACGACCGGCGACACCTCCGCCCCGGCGGCGGTCGCCGAAAAACCGAAAAAGGGGCCGGGCAACGGCCGGCGCCGGCGCAACTCGATCATCCTGATCCTTTTGGTCGCCACCGGCTGCATCGTGGGAACCAATCTGTGGGTACGCGGTCAGACCCACATCTCCACCGACAACGCATTCATCGAAAGCCACGTCCATGCCGTATCCTCCCGCGTACCCGGGATGGTGAGCCGGGTGCTCGTTGCAGACAACCAACCCGTGCACAAGGGGGACCTGCTGGCGGAGATCGACGACGCGGACTACCGCACCCGCGCGGCCACCGCCGAGGCGGAGCTCGCCATGGCTAAAAACGAGACGTCGGGGGAGTACGCCACCGTAGAGGCGGCGCGTGCCGCCGCACACCAGGCCGCCGCCCAGCTCGACCAGGTGAATCTCGATCTCACGCGGGGAAAGGCGCTCTTTGCCAAGGAGGTGATCTCCCGGGAACAGCTGGACCGGCTGGAGACATCCCGGAAGGTCGCGACTGCCCGGCTCAAGGAGGCGGAGGAAGCGGTGCACCGCGCGGAAGCGATGCTGGGAATCGCCGGTAGCGGCAGCAGGGAGGCCCGCATCGCCAAGAGCAGGGCAGAACTTGAAGCGTCGCAGCTGGACCTCTCCTACACCCGTATCTACGCCCCCGCCGACGGATACGTCACGCGCAAGTCGGTGGAGACGGGGAACTACGTCCAGCCTGGACAGCCGCTTCTGGCGATCGTAGCGCTGGACAAGACCTGGGTGACGGCCAACTACAAGGAGAAGCAGCTGACCTATGTAAAACCGGGCCAGCAGGTCGAGTTCACCGTGGACGCCTATCCGGGCAAGACGTTCAAGGGGACCGTGGACAGCATCATGGCCGGCACCGGCGCCGCCTTCTCCCTCCTCCCGCCGGAGAACGCCACCGGCAACTACGTGAAGGTAGTCCAGCGAATTCCGGTGAAGATCGCCATCGACAAGTCCAGCGACCCGGATCGCCTGCTGCGCGTCGGGATGAGCGTCGAGCCGACGATCCTCACCGGCCGGAAGCTGGGGGACGTACTGGCCGGATTGAACCCGTTCTAGCGTCAAAACCTGCCACGGAGACACGGAGACACGGAGAAAAGCTGAACGGCAATGGTGCACGGAAGAAGCGGAAACATCGGATAACGGCGGATTAAACAACATCTGGGGACCGGTTTTAAAGCAAGAACAAGAGATTGACCCGCAGTTATCCGCCTTTTCAGATTTGTTCCGTGTACTATTTCAGTCTTCAAGGTTTTCTCCGTGTCTCCGTGTCTCCGTGTCTCTGTGGCAAGGCCTTTCTCATCCATGGAAAAAACCGTCAACAAATGGCTCATCACGATCACCGTCATGCTCCCCGCCATCATGGAGATCGTGGATACGTCCGTCGCCAACGTGGCGCTCCCCCACATGCAGGGGAGCCTCAACGCCGGGACCGACGAGATCACCTGGGTGCTCACCTCCTATCTCGTTTCGAACGCCATCATCCTCCCCATGACCGGCTGGCTGGCGCGGGTGTTCGGCCGCAAAAGGTTCCTCATCACCTGCATCGTCCTCTTCACCGTCGCGTCGCTTCTGTGCGGCGCCGCACCCAACCTGGCCGCGCTCATCGTCTTCCGGGTCGTCCAGGGGGCGGCGGGGGGGGCGCTCATCCCCATCAGCCAGGCGATCCTCATGGAGACCTTCCCCCCCCACCAGCAGGGGATGGCCATGGCCATCTTCGGGGTCGGCGCCATGTTCGGCCCGATCGTCGGTCCCGCCCTCGGCGGGTGGATCACGGACAACATGAGCTGGCACTGGATCTTCTACATCAACTTCCCCATCGGCATCCTGGCGACCGTCATGGCGGCGACCTTCATCTTCGATCCACCTTACCTGAAGCGCAAGCAGGGGATGTCCATCGACTACGCGGGGCTCGCCTTCCTGGTGGTCGGGCTCGGCGCACTGCAGGTGGTGCTGGACAAGGGACAGCACGACGACTGGTTCAGCTCCCCCTTCATCATCACCATGTCGGTGGTCTCCGCCGTGTCGCTCCTGATGCTCCTGTACGTGGAACTGAAGCACGAACATCCGATCGTGAACCTCAGGCTCTTCAGGAACATTTCGTTCTCGGCGGGGAACACGATCATGTTCTTCGTGGGGTTCTGCCTCTACAGCTCCATCATGCTGATCCCGCTCTTCCTCCAGACCCTCATGGGATACAGCGCCACCGATGCCGGGATGGTGCTGGCGCCCGGCGGGGTGGCCACCCTCATCACCATGCCGTTCGTCGGTGCCGTCATCTCGAAATACGACGGCCGCAAGGTGGTGCTGGTCGGGCTCATCATCGCCGCCTGGGCCATGCACCTGATGCAGGGGTTCACCCTGGACGCCTCCTACTGGGACTTCGTCTGGCCGCGGGTGGTGCTGGGGGTCGGGCTCGCCATGATCTTCGTGCCGCTCACCACCGTCACCCTGGCGACCATCCCCCGGGAGGAGATGGGTAACGCCACCGGGATGTTCAACCTGTTGCGCAACATCGGCGGCGGCGTGGGGATCGCCATCGCCGCCACGATGCTGGCCCGCTTCGGCCAGTTCTACCAGAACGAACTCGTGGCCAACACGACCCCCTACAACCCGGCCTGGCAGAACCGGCTCGCCGCCATGACGAACGGTTTCATCGCCCGCGGCACCGATGCGGTCACCGCGCAGAAGCAGGCCCTTGCCGCGCTCTACGGCGTAACCTTGCGCCAGGCGGCGATGCTCGCCTACAACCGGATCTTCTGGACCGTGGGGATCGCCTTCATCGTCATCATCCCGCTGCTGCTGCTGCTGAAGAAGCCGCAGCACCACCGTCCCCCCGTCGGCCTGCACTGACCCCGCAACGAGCCCGCGCCGCACAATCATGAGAACCATCTAGATATTGCAATTTCCGGTGAAGCTATAGTATCATGCCCGTTCCGCCTCCACTCCGGGGGGCGGGAAATTCGCGCAAAGGAGTCACCCCCCCAATGCTCGGCATCATGAGAAAGTATCAGCAGTCCCCCATCATCAAGTTCGTCTTCATCGTCATCGTCCTTTCGTTCATCGGCACCATCTTCCTCGTCTGGGGACAGGGGGGCAAATCGGGGGGCAGCGGCAACTACGCCGTCAAGGTGAACGGGACGAAGATCTCCCCCGACGACTACCAGCGGGCCTACTACCGCCTGCGGAACATCTACGAGCAGCTGTACGGCAAATCCCTCACCCCGGAGATGGAAAAGCAGATGGGGATCAAGAAGATGGCGATGGACAGCCTGATCGACGCCGAACTGGTACGCCAGGCGGCGGACAACATGGGGATCAGTGTCAGCAAGGACGATGTGCGGAAGGCCATCGACGCCATCCCCGCATTCCAGAAAAACGGCGTCTTCGACTTCAACCAGTACGACGCGATGCTCAAGGCGAACCGGATCACCCCGTCGGATTTCGAGGCGTCCGAGAAGGAAGAGCTGATCAACCAGAAGGCACGCCAGCAGATCAGGGACAAGGTCACCGTCTCCGACGACGAAGCGCTGAAGGAGTACAAGAAACAGCACGATCAGGTGGAGCTTTCCTACGTATCCTACTCCCCGGCCGCGCTGAAAGGCTCCGTGAAGCTCTCCGACCAGGACCTGACCAGCTACCTGGAGGGACACCAGCAGGAGTTCACGATGCCCGCCAGGGTTGCCGTCGCGTATCTCCAGATCGACCCGGCCTCCTACCTGCCCAAGATGACCGCCACGAAGGAAGAGACCCAGGAGTTCTACCAGAAGAACATCGACCGCTATATGGTCAAGGGGGACATCACCCCCTTCGAGAAGGTTGCGGACCGCGTAAAGGCCGACCTCTTGCGGAGCAAGGCGTCCGAGGAAGCGTACGAAACGGCCGCCGACGTCATGCACAAGGGGGGCGGGAGCAGCGACCTGAAGGCGATCGCGTCGAAGCTCGGCGCCACCGTCCACACGACCCCGCTTTTCGATGCGACCCATCCCCCCGCCGAGTTCGGTGCCGATGCCGATCTGATCAAGCGGATCTTCGGTGCGAAGGAAGGCGAGATCACCGGCCCGGTGGATACACCCCGGGGTCTGTTCATCCTGAAGGTGACGGAACAGAAACCGGCCGACGTACCGCCGCTTGCCCAGATCCGGGCTCAGGTTGAGGCGCGCGCCGCCGCCGACAAGGCGCGGGATCTGGCGCGGGCCAAGGCGGAAGCCGCCCTGGCGCAGCTGGCCAAGGGAGGCGCGGGGCTCGCGGTCCACACCACCCCCGCCTTCGGCTTCAGCGCGAAGGGAGACGTCCCCGGCATCGGGCCATCTCCCGAGATCATGAACGCCGCCTTCGACCTCACCACGGCGGCGCCGGCGGCCAAGACCCCGTTCAAGGTCGGTGACAGCTGGTACGCCGTCTCCCTGAAGAGCCGCACCGAGGCCAGCGCCGCCGACTTCGCCAAGGTGAAGGACGAAATCAAGAAGACGCTCCTGCCGAAGAAGCAGGACGAGGCCCTGACCGCCTGGATCAAGGGGCTGCGGGCCAAGGCGACGATCGAGATCAACCCGGCGTTCCAGAACGACTGACGCATCAACCAAATCTGCCACAGAGACGCGGAAACACAGAGAACACCAGATCGTACAAGACAACAGGATGGACAGGATAGACAGGGAACTCGACCTGCAACCTCATCTTCCCTAATCCCCGTTGCAGAAGTTTCGGTTCTCTCTGTGTCTCCATGACTCTGTGGCAAAGTTTTTTCAGGAGGAATACACCATGTCGACACCCGTTTTGACCACCGACTTCCCCACCCTCAAGCTCGCCGGCCGCGGCAAGGTGCGCGACATCTACGACCTGGGGGAGAGCCTCCTGATCGTCACCACCGACCGGATCTCCGCCTTCGACGTCATAATGAACGAGGGGATTCCCGACAAGGGGTACGTCCTCACCCAGATCTCCGCCTTCTGGTTCCGCCAGATGGAGGAGATCATCCCGAACCACATCATCTCCACGGAGGTAAAGGAGTTCCCGGCGGAGTGCCAGCCCTACGCCGAGGTGCTGGAAGGTCGCTCCATGCTGGTGAAGAAGGCGCAGCCACTGGCCGCCGAATGCATCGTGCGGGGGTATCTCTCCGGTTCCGGCTGGAAGGATTACAAGGCCACCGGCAAGGTGTGCGGCATCGCGCTCCCCGCCGGCCTCGTGGAATCGGACAAGCTCCCCGAGCCGATCTTCACCCCCTCCACCAAGGCGGAGCTGGGGACGCACGACGAGAACATCTCCTTCGAGGAGATGGAGCGGATCTGCGGCGCGGAGATCGCCCGCCAGGTGCGGGAGGTGACCCTTAAAATCTACGCCAGGGCGCGGGACATCGCCGACGCCAGGGGGATCATCATCGCCGACACCAAGTTCGAGTACGGCATCCACGACGGCAGGCTCATCATCATCGACGAGTGCATGACCCCCGACTCCTCCCGCTTCTGGCCGAAGGAGAGCTACCAGCCGGGCGGCCCGCAGCCCTCCTTCGACAAGCAGTTCCTGCGGGACTACCTGGAGACCCTGGACTGGGGCAAGACCGCCCCCGCCCCGCCGCTGCCGGAGGAGATCATCAAAAAAACCGGCGAAAAGTACATGGAGGCGCTGGTCAAGCTCACGGGCAAGGGAAAGTAGGAGATACATAACAGCGGCAACGGGAACGCCCCGGTCGGAAACGGCCGGGGCGTTTTTTTGTCCGGGCGCCGGCACGGATGAGCTACCGCTGGTGAAACGGCGATAATGTTGCTTGACTCGGGGCCCCACAACACCTATAACTGTTCGGGATGGGCCGATACGGGAGAAAGGGGGCTTACAGGGATGAAATTCAGCTGCCCGCAGTGCGCACTGGCCGGGAACGTCGACGACGCCAGGCTACCGGAGGGGGGGATGTATGCCGTCTGCCCGAAATGCGGGGAGCGGTTCCTCGTGAAGCGGGAGCCGCCGCCCGCCCCGCAGCCGGTCACTCCCCCCGACGACTTCTCGTTCGAGGCCATGGCGCCCCGGATGGACGCCGGCAGCGCAGGCGGTCCGGACCGGCAGCCTCCTCCCGTCGTACCCCCCTCCCCTCCCCGCAGCGCCCGGACCGCGGCGACCGACCGCAACGACATGCGGACCTTCATCGGCAAGAACGCCGACAAATACATAAGGAAATTCACCAGCTTCTCCGGCGGCAGATTTGCCGCCACCTGGCACTGGCCGGCGTTCCTCGTGTCGTTCTGGTGGCTCATCTACCGCAAACAGTACGGCTGGGCGCTCCTCGCCTTCTTCATATCGTTCGTTCCTTGGGTCAACCTCCTGGCCATGATCGGCTTCGGCATCGCCGGCAACTACCTCTACTACGGCTACGTCCGTAACAAGCTGAAGGAGATCAACGCGAACCCTTCGGAGATGAACCGGGCGGTGGAGATGGCCCGGGCCGGCGGGGTGAACAACATCGCCCTCGTCCTCGTGCCGTTCATCGGGATCGCCATGCTGGGGATCGTCGCCGCCATCGCCATCCCGCAGTACGCCTCCTACCGGGCGAAGGGCGCCAATGCGGCGGCCATCGCCGCGCTGAAGAACGCCCGGGCGTCCGTCGACACCTACCGCACCGAGCACAACGCCTATCCCGACAGCCTGGAGCAGGCGAACTACACGCGGCCGCCGGACGTGGACGTGCATTTCGACGAGATCGCCCCGGACCGGTACACCCTCGTCGCCACGGCCCGCAACGGCGACCGTGAGTTTGCCGCCCGATCGGACGGGGCCGATCTGCTCTACCGGTCGAACAGGGAGAAAAACGCCGAATTCGTGCCGCTGAAGTGACGGTGGTAGAATGACACTTGAAAAGCATATACATGTAGATGCTTCTGGATAAGTAACCGAAAGGGCAAAAGCATCTACCTGTAGATGACGGAGCAGCATCTACATATAGATGCAGGGATATATATGTAGATGCATGCATATACCTGTAGATACCGAAAATCGTCTGCTCAACTACCATCGTTGGGAAAAAGGAAAAAGATGATTGACTGGACGAATCCTCAATATTTGCCCAATGAAGGGGTGTGGCTTAATGACAAGAGGGGTCAGACCTACACAATTGACAAATTACCAATCTTCGATATCATAGCGCGTGAAAACCGCTTGATCGGAGGAGGAGAATGGCAAGACCGCTGAGAATCGAATATCCGGGAGCTTTTTACCATGTGACAGCAAGGGGGAACGAGCAGAAGGACATATTCAAGAGCCAGCGGGACCGGGAGAAGTTCCTGTCCTATCTGGAAGCAGCCACACAGCGTTACGACGCTGTCATTCACGCATATTGCCTGATGAACAACCACTATCACCTGATTGTGGAAACCCCGCATGGAAACCTATCCCAGATAATGAAGCACATTAACAGCTCTTACACGACCTACTTCAATGTCAAACGGAAACGGGCTGGCCATCTTCTGCAGGGTCGCTATAAAGCGATACTTGTTGATGCCGATGAATACGCAACCGAACTCTCGCGGTATATACATTTGAACCCGGTCAGAGTTGGAATGGTAGAGAAGCCGGAAGAGTATCGCTGGTCGAGCTGCAGATACTACATGGGCGGATCGGTGGCCCCTGACTGGCTTCGGACGGATTTCATCCTTGGATACTTTGGCAATAAGAAAGACGCTGCTCAGAAGAAATACCGTCAGTTCGTGCACGACCTCATCGGGCAGGATTATTCCAGCCCCTTGTTGGTGACGATTGCTTCCACAATTTTGGGCAGGGAGGAGTTTGTCAACGAGATACAAGACCGTCATCTGAGCGACAGGAAATACGATCGGGAACAGCCAGCTCTGAGAAAGTTCAGCAGCAAGCCGTCACCGGAAGAAATCGTGAAAGCCGCACGGAAGGCAATCCCGGATGATAATCGTCTGGCGACGAAAGCAGCAATCTATCTCTGCCATCGCTTTAGTGGGACAAAATTAAGAGAAATCGGATCGTTATTCCAGCTAACCGAATCAGGAGTAACCCAAGCCAGCAAGCGATTCGGGCAAAAGCTAGATGATGACAAACAAGTGAAGGTAGTTGTGCAGAAGATCGGGAAGAGCTTAGGATTGTCAATTGTGTAGGTCTGACCCCTTGGGCTTTCTGCAAACAAAAGGAAATACATGAGAAACAGCTCTTTCAACCTCGGATTGTTCTTTCTGCTCCTAACTCTCTTCTTCACTATGCCTGCGAGTGCTAGTAGCCCTCTTGACGAAGAGCATGAATTAAATGTCCTGGTGACACAAATTAAGAAAGACAAGCTTTACGATAGCTGGACTAGCATGGCTTGCCTGTCATTTGTCACAGAGGAAAAAACAAAGAAATTTGTAGTGTTTGCAATCCTTGAGAAACATGGCGGCAAGTGTCCGGGTGATCCGAACACATCTCCAGCAGTAGATCGTTTCAGAGTAAATCGATTGACACATAAAATCGAATGGTTTGAGCCAACAGAGGGAGAGCTGAAGCCTTACAAGGCCGTATTGAAGTTTAGGCTGGAAAAGTAACTACAGACAATTGCATAACCATCGGCAACAGCGGTCTCCGCTAACGCTCCGCCGCTGGTGCCTCACTGCCGTTGGCGCTGCAAAGCCAAGCATATCGAAAGGAGTGAGCAAATGGGGCATCCAACCGGAGGACAGGGAAATCAGTTCTCAACGGCGCAGACTTTCGATCAAGCGTATGAGTTCATCCGCAGTAATCCGAACTTCAATTCTACTACGGGGGAGCCGATTACAGCCAAAGTCGGCAAGTCAAAAGACGGTAGAACTAGGACAATTGTTTTCCAAGGCGAGAACAGTGTTCATGGAAGCGTCTGTAATGCATGTTGGGGATATCGCAGCAACTGTTCTGGAACTCACATAGGGCAATGCACTGAAGCGCTAGACATCCATATATCCAGGAAGCGTTGAGCAAAGCCGGAGAAATGGTGTACCGTTGGTAACTTTCGTAACTTATTGTGTTAGAGCCAAGAACTAGCGACAACGTTCACCTTCATTATTCATATAGGAGTGGACATGCGATTTGCACTGTTAGGCGGAGTACGAATTGAAGCCAGTCCTAAACTGAGGGCTGCTTGCCCTGGCTGTGGCGCCGAGGTAGTTGCCAAATGTGGAAAGCACATCACTTGGCATTGGGCGCATTTGTCGCGAACCCATTGTGATCCGTGGTGGGAAAAGGAAACTGAGTGGCATCGGTCTTGGAAGAATCGCTTCCCTCAAGACTGGCAAGAGATTGCCAATCGGGATAACACTTCTGGCGAGTTGCACATTGCCGATGTGAAAACTCAGTCAGGACTGGTGATCGAGTTCCAGCGATCAACTATTCACCCTGATGAAATTCAGGCTAGAGAGTCATTCTATCAGACGATGATATGGGTAGTGGATGGCTGCAAAAACGACACCGACAGGTTCAACTTCTCGGGGGACCAAGGGGACGTTCTTAAAAAGTTAACTAACCAGCCGTGTTAGCAGGAGTAGCCAAGGGGTCAGAGCCCGACATTTGACGGGACGGAATATGCGAAAAAATGATGTTGAGAACAGTCAGGCGTTGGGAATTAGCCCAAGAAACCGTCTGACTCTTGAGGACATCCCCATGGAAGACCGGAAAATCAGCGCGGTATTCGACTATCGGGGGCTGCGGCTTCTCATGGGGGTGATTGCGCTGGCGCTTCCCGTGATCGTGAGCGTGCTGGCAGGAACGCCGCTGTCATCGATCAGCGCCTCGTACTATTCGGATGCCCGGGACATCTTCGTCGGCCTGCTGTTTGTGGTGGGGTCGTTCCTGTTCGCCTATAACGGCCACACGGAGACCGAATCCCTGGCAGGCAAGGCGGCGGCCGGCGCCGCGCTGGTCGTGGCCACCTTCCCCACCGGCTGCGATGGCTGCCGGACCGGCGGCGCGTCGATCGTGCACTACACGGCCGCCGCCGTGCTGTTCGCCATCCTGGCCTTCTTCTGCTTCGTCCCCTTCCGCAGGTGAACCAGGCATGCGGTCGGCCGAAAGGCCCGGCGAAACGCGATCTATCTGGTCTGCGGCGGGGTGATGGGCGGCTGCATGCTCGCCATCGCCGCGGCCAACCTGGCGCTGTCCGACGAGGTCCTGATGCGGCTGCGGCCCACGTATTACGGCGAGGCCGGCGCCCTCATGGCCTTCGGCGGCGCCTGGATCGCGTCGGGCAAGACGTTCCGGCTGATCGCCGACGACGAGCTGTACCGCCCGTTCCGGCGCCGGGACGGGCGCTGACGGCACGCCACGGAATGCCCGTGGCACATCTCATCATCCACAAAGTTCACACGTACGGCCTTGACACCCGCTCACACAAAAAAACGCCCCGGTCTCCCGGGGCGTTTCCATTTCATTCCTGTCGCAGACGCCCTACGCTTCCTGCGTCTTTGCCGGTACGTCGCACCGGTGGAAATCGTCCTGATATCGGACGATGTCGTCCTCCCCCAGGTATTCGCCGCTCTGCACCTCGATGATGATGAGCGGGATGACGCCGGGGTTCTCCAGGCGGTGATTGACGCCGATGGGG
Organism: Deltaproteobacteria bacterium; assembly: GCA_021779095.1. Classification (GTDB taxonomy): domain Bacteria; phylum Desulfobacterota; class Desulfuromonadia; order Geobacterales; family JAJYBI01; genus JAJYBI01. The sequence goes on along the minus strand of JAJYBI010000026.1, from coordinate 18,775 downwards.
ATGAAGGTGGACTCGTTGACGTTGATGATGGATTCCCGGTCGCCGCAGGTCACCTTGGCGGTGCCGGAGACGACGATCCAGTGCTCGCTGCGGTGGTGGTGCATCTGCAGCGACAGCCGTTTACCCGGCAGCACCTCGATCCGCTTGATCTTGTAGCCGCGGTTCTCTTCCAGCACCGTGTAACTGCCCCAGGGACGCTCACCGGTTTCCATACGATCACCTCACTTGAAAATCTGCCACAGAGACACGGAGGAAACCTTAAACACTGAATAGTACACGGATCAAATCTGAAAAGGCGGATAACTGCGGATCAATCTCTTGTTATTGTTTTACAAATTGGTCCTCAGATTTTGGTTAATCCGCCGTTATCCGATGTTTCCGCTTCTTCCGTGTACCATTGCCGTTCAGCTTTTCTCCATGTCTCACGCTTGCACGCTGAAGCGCGTTACAGCGCGCAGGCGTGTGCCTCTGTAGCAGGTTCTATTTAACGTTACGTAAAGCCAGGTACTGTTTCAGCGCCGCGCGCCACGGCTGGGGGGTGAAGCCCGTGTCCCGCATAAGCTTCCCGCAGTCAAGCGTGGAGTAGAGCGGCCGCGGCGCCGGGCGGTTCAGCTGCTCCGTAGTCATGGGGTTCACCCGCACCGTGACGCCCGCCTCGGTGAAGATGGCCCGGGCGAACGCGTTCCAGGAGCAAAACTCCCCGTTGGCGGCGTGGTAGATCCCACGGCAGTCCTTCTCGATGAGCGCCCGGATGGCGCGGGCGAGATCCACCGTCCAGGTGGGGGAACCGATCTGGTCGTCCACCACGTCCAGCTCGTCTTTTTCCCCCGCCAGCCTGAGCATGGTCTCTACGAAGTTCTTGCCGTGCAGGCCGTAGAGCCACTGGGTCCGGACGATGAGGTGGTCCGGGGCGAAGGCCGCGTTCAGCTCCCCCGCGTACTTGGATTCGCCGTAGACGCTTAAGGGGTGCGGCGCGTCGTCCTCCAGATAGGGAGTCCCCTTGCCGCCGTCGAAGACGTAGTCGGTGCTGATCTGCACGAGCTTGGCGCCGATATCCCGGCAGACCATGGCCAGATGCGCCACCCCCTCGCCGTTCACCGCCATGGCGGTCTCCGTGTTCGCCTCGCAGCCGTCCACGTCGGTATAGGCGGCGGCGTTGACCACCACCCGGGGTTTGAGGCTCGTGAGCACCTGCTGCACCGAAGAAAGCGACGTGATGTCGATATCGGCGATATCCACCCCGCGCACCGGCCCCGGCAGGACCGCCATCAGGTCATGTCCCAGCATCCCGTTTGCCCCGACAATCAGTATCATCAGCGGTCTCCGTACTGCTTCTCGTAGTATTCCCGGTACCCGCCGGAGGTGACGTCCGCCACCCACTGCTGGTTGGCCAGGTACCAGTCGATGGTCTCGTCGATGCCGCGCTCGAAGGTGTAGGACGGCTCCCAGCCGAGCTCGTTACGCATCCTGCCGGCGTCGATGGCGTAGCGCCGGTCGTGCCCCGGCCGGTCCTTGACGAAGGTGATGAGCCCGCGGCTCTCCCCCGCCGTGCGGCCGAGTTTCTTGTCCAGCAGGTCGCAGACGAGGTGCACGATGTCGATGTTCTGCCACTCGTTGTTGCCACCGATGTTGTACACCCGGCCGAGGCGCCCGGTTTTCAGCACCGTCTCGATGGCGATGGAATGGTCCTTCACGTGGAGCCAGTCGCGGACGTTCCGGCCGTCGCCGTACACCGGCAGCGGCCGCTTCGCCAGGATGTTGTGGATCATGAGCGGGATCAGCTTCTCCGGGAAGTGGTACGGCCCGTAGTTGTTGGAGCAGCGGGTGTTGAGGGTCGGCATGCCGAAGGTTTCGAAATAGGCCCGCACGAGGAGGTCCGCCCCCGCCTTGCTCGCCGAATAGGGGGAATTGGCGGCAAGCGGCGTCTCCTCCGTGAAGAAACCGGTTTCCCCCAGGCTGCCGTACACCTCGTCCGTGGAGACCTGCAGGTAGCGGAACCCGGCTACGAGCCCCGACTGCCAGTGCCGGCGGCTCTCTTCCAGGAGGATCTGGGTGCCGAGGACGTTCGTCCGGACGAAGATCTCCGGACCGGTGATGGAGCGGTCCACGTGGGACTCGGCGGCGAAATGCAGGAGCGCGTCGATCCGCTCCCCGGCGAGGATTCCCGCCACGAGCGGGCCGTCGCACACGTCCCCCTTCACGAACCGGTAGTTCGGGTTCTTCTCGACTCCGGTCAGGTTCTTGAGGTTTCCCGCATAGGTGAGGAGGTCCAGGTTCACCACCCGGCAGTCCGGGTTGGCGGCCATGAAATGGTTGATGAAGTTGGAGCCGATGAACCCCGCCCCGCCGGTGACGAGCACCGCTTTCGGCTGGAATGCCATATATATCTCCCCTACTGGAACCGGATGCGGGCGAACCGGCGTTTGCCCACCTGCAGGACGTACTCGCCCCTGCAGGCGATCTCGCAGCCGTCGTCACCCACCTTCTCGCCGCCGATCTTCACCCCGCCCCCCTGGATGGCGCGGCGCCCCTCGCCGTTGGAGGAGACGAGCCCCGCCTGGGCGAGGACCTTGCAGAGGAGGATGGTCTCTCCCTCCGCCGCCAGCACGACCTCCGGCATCTCGTCGGGGGTCTGGTTGTCCCGGAACCGGCGCACGAAGTTCTCGTCCGCGTCGGCCGCCGCGGCGCTCCCGTGGTACCGGGCGACGATCTCGCGCCCCAGCTGCTTCTTCGCCTCCATGGGGTGGACGGCGTGGCTCTTCAGGTCGGCCTTCAGCTGCTCCAGCCCGTCCAGCGACAGATCGGAGAGGAGCTCGTAGTAGCGGATCATCAGGGCGTCGGAGATGGACATCACCTTGCCGAAGATCTCGTCCGCCGGCTCGTTGATGCCGATGTAGTTCCCCAGCGACTTGGACATCTTGTTGACGCCGTCCAGCCCTTCCAGAAGCGGCATGGTGATGACCGTCTGGGGGGTCTGGCCCCACTCCCGCTGCAGTTCGCGCCCCACCAGCAGGTTGAACTTCTGGTCCGTCCCACCCAGCTCCACGTCCGCCTTGAGGGCGACGGAGTCGTACCCCTGCACGAGCGGGTACATGAACTCGTGAATGCTGATGGGGAGCTGGTTCACGAACCGGTTGTGGAAGTCCTCCCGCTCCAGCATCCGGGCCACGGTGTACCTGGCCGCCAGAGAGATCATCTCCGCCGAGGTGAGCTTTCCGAGCCACTCGGAGTTGAACACGACCCGGGTCTTCGCCGGATCGAGGATCTTGAACACCTGCTCCTTGTAGGTCTCGGCGTTTCTGAGGACATCCTCGCGGGTGAGCGGCTTGCGCGTCTCGCTCTTCCCGGTGGGGTCACCGATCATCCCGGTGAAGTCGCCGATGAGGAAACAGACCTCGTGGCCGAGGCTCTGGAACTGGCGCATCTTCTGCAAGAGCACCGTGTGCCCCAGGTGCAGATCCGGTGCGGTGGGGTCGAACCCCGCCTTGATCCGGAGCGGCACCCCGGTCTTCTGCGCATTCTCCAGTTTCTCCGCCAGCTCCTTCTCCACCAGGATCTCGACGGCACCCCGCTTGATAACGGACAGCTGTTCCGCAACAGTCATAGCCAACCTCTCGTTAAAAACTGGTTCTTCCCTACCCGCAGGCGACGGCGATCCGCTCGATGGAGAGCGCCTTGCCGCTTTCTTCATCGACCGTTACCACGACCCCGTTCAACCGCACGTCGTTCTTGCAGACCTCGAACTTGGCCGGCAGGAGGGTGACGAACTTCTGGATCGCCTGCTGCTTGCCGATCCCGATGACCGAATCGAAGCTGCCGGTCATCCCCGCATCGCTCATGAACGCCGTTCCCCCGGGGAGGACCCGCTCGTCGGCGGTCTGCACGTGGGTATGGGTGCCGATGACGGCGCTCACCCGACCGTCCAGGTACCACCCGAGAGCAGACTTCTCCGACGTCGCCTCCGCGTGAAAGTCCACGAAAATGATCGGGGTCTCCCGTTTCAGGTGCGCGATCTCCCGGTCGGCGGTCCGAAACGGGCACTCCAGATTGTTCATGAAGACGCGCCCCTCCAGGTTGAGCACCCCCACCTTGACCCCGCCGGGGGTCGTGAGGACCGTGTACCCCCGCCCCGGGGTGCCGATGGGATAATTTGCCGGACGGATGAGCCGCTCTTCCTCCTCGATGTAGCCGTAGGAGTCCTTCTTGTCCCAGATATGGTTGCCGCTCGTGAGCAGGTGCACCCCCTGCTGGTACAGCTCCCGCGCCGTGTCCTCGGTGACGCCGAAGCCGCCGGCGGAGTTCTCGCCGTTGGCGATCACCAGGTCAACGAGATGGCGGTCCACGAGCCGGTGCAGTTCCCGCGCCACCGCCTGCCGGCCCGGCTTGCCGATCACGTCGCCGATGAACAGGATATTAACGGGCATATTCGGTCGCCCGGGTTTCCCTGATAACGTTCACCTTGATCTGGCCGGGGTAGGTCATCTCCGCCTCGATCTTCTTGGCGATGTCCTTGGCCAGCACGATCGACTGCTCGTCGGACACCTGGTCGCTGGAGACCATGACCCGGATCTCCCGCCCCGCCTGGATGGCGAAGGAGTTGCTCACGCCGTTAAAGGAGGTGGCGATCCGCTCCAGGTCCTCCAGCCTTTTTACGTAGGTCTCCATCATCTCGCGCCGGGCGCCGGGGCGGGCGCCGGACAGGGCGTCCGCCGCCTGGACCAGGACCGCCAGCACCGTGGACGGCTTTTCGTCCTCGTGGTGCGCCATGATGGCATGGACGATCTTGGGGGATTCGCCGTACTTCCTTGCCAGCTCCGCGCCGATGACCGCGTGGGACCCCTCCACCTCGTGGTCCACCGCCTTTCCCAGGTCGTGCAGGAGCCCGGCACGTTTGGCCTGCTTCACGTTGATCCCCAGCTCCGCCGCCATGATCCCGCAGAGGAAGGCGACCTCCAGGGAGTGTAGGTAGATGTTCTGGCTGTAGGAGGTGCGGTAGCGCAGCCGGCCGATCAGCTTCAGGATCTCCGGATGGATGCCGTGGACCCCCAGGTCGAAGGCGGCCTGCTCCCCCGCTTCCTTGATCGCCTGCTCCACCTCTTCCTCCGCCTTGTTCACCACCTCTTCGATCCGGCCGGGATGGATCCGGCCGTCGGTGATCAGCTTCTCCAGGGCGATCTTTGCCACCTCGCGGCGGACCGGGTTGAACCCGGAGAGGATGACCGCCTCCGGGGTGTCGTCGATGATCAGGTCGATCCCCGTCGCCGCCTCCAGCGCCCGGATGTTGCGCCCCTCGCGGCCGATGATCCGCCCCTTCATCTCGTCCGACGGCAGGGAGACGACGGAGACGGTCCGCTCGGCGACGTACTCCCCCGCGTACCGCTGGATGGCGAGCGCCATGATCTCCTTGGACTTCTTGTCGGCGGTCTCCCGTGCCTCCTCCTCGATCGCCTTGATCTTCTTGGCGGCATCGAGCTTCGCCTCGCTCTCCATCGCCTCCATGAGGCTCTTCTTCGCCTCCGCCGCCGTCATACCGGAGATCTCCTCCAGCTTCCGGCGCCCCTCCTCGGCGAGCTGGTTCAGCTTCTCTTCCTTCTGGGAGAGCCCCTGGTCCCGGGTCATCAGCGTCTGCTCGCGCTTGACGAGTTCGGCATCCCGCTGGTCCAGCATGTTCATCTTGTTGTCGAGGTTTTCTTCCTTCTGCAGCAGCCGCTTTTCCAGCGTCTGCTGTTCACGCCGCTTGTCCTTCGTCTCCCGCTCGAACTCCGCCTTGGCCTGGAAAACCACGTCCTTGGCCTGCAGGTTCGCCTCGCGGGTAAGCGCTTCCGCCTCCCGCCGCGCATCCTCGACCAACCGGGCGGCCTGCTCCTCGGCCTTGGATACCGATGTCCCGGCGAGTTTCTTGCGCCAGATGTTGCCGATCATGAACCCGGCCCCGGCAGCGACCGCTGCGGCAATCAAAGCAACCAGAATTGTGTCTGTTCCGTTCAAAGTCGCGTCCCTCCCCTTCTGTATGGTTAATCACGAAGCAGCACTACCTTCGTGTCGGTGATGATCATGTCCATGACCACGTCATGGGGTTCGCCGGCAATCTCCTCCACCAGCTGAAACGCATAGCAGAGCCCCGCAAGCCGCCCCTGCCCCTCCAGAGGATGGAGCGCCCGGTCGTAGTACCCCTTGCCGTAGCCGATCCGGTGCCCCCGCAGGTCGAACGCCACCCCCGGCACGACGATCAGGTCGATCTCCTCGATGGGCTGAATGGGACAGTGCGGTCCCGGTTCGGCGATACCGTACGCCCCCCGCGTAAAATCGGCGGGTGACGTCACGACACGGAACTGAATATGGCCCCGGTGTACCGCCGGATAGACGAGACGCCTCCCCCGGGCGAGAACGGCCTCCATGACGAGGTCAGTCGCCACCTCGCCATGCACCGGTGCATACATCGCAACCGTGGACGCCGCGGCAAATACGGGGCAGTCCAGCAGATGCCGTTGCGCCCGGAGGTCTGCGGCATGCCGCTCATCACCGGCAAGTAACCGGCGACGGGCAAGAATGCTCTGCCGCATGCGGTTTTTAGGCATAGGTATGTTCTTTCCGATACGGACGCGGCTTCCCGGACGAACGCGGTGCGCATCCGGGCGGTTCTCGGGAGGGAGATACAGCGGGAAACGGGGTGGATGGAGATGGGTAGAGTTGTGAATGGACGACCGGCGTCAGCGTGTCATGGCATATCTGTCAACGGTCGTAAGCCCCTTTCAACAATAACGAATGTATCAGCTCTACCTAACTGCAAGCGGAAGTAGACACCTTCCGTTGAAACCGATCCGACCTGATTCTGCTGCCATCGTACTGCTTCTATGGTGAAATCTCCCTCAAGAGACCGTGAAACCGTTACCCTGCACCTGCGTGATCCGCGCCAGCATCCGCTCCGCCGCCGCATCCGCATCCGCATCGGTCCTGCGGGAAGCGGTTTCCCGGCGCAGGGAAAGGTAGCTCTCCGCAACGTTAAGCAGAGCGAGTATGGCGACGAGCTGGGAATCCGCCGAGGCCAAGGCCCCCGACACCTCCGTCAGTTTGTCGTTCACGAACGCCTCCACCGCCTGGACCGCCTCGGGGGAAGCGGCGCTTCTGACCTGCAGCTCCCGCCCCATTACCCTGATCCGGTGACTGGACTTCATGGCGCAGTCACGGCGTTGAGCCGCCCGAGCAGTTGCTCGACGCGCACCTTCATCCGCTGGCGGTCGTCCATGAGCCGGCGATTCTCCTCCAGAAGACGGGCATTTTCCTCCCGCAACCGCACATAATCGTCAAGGAGGGTATCCAGCCGCTGTTCCAGGGTATCGAATAGTTCCGTACTCATTAAAAACCACCCCACGAAGTGGGAAAAGTGTAGAAAAAATCCCCTCAAAAGTCAAGGAATTATTGACGGTTACCCGAAGAGCGCCTCAACAAACTGGGAAGGATCGAACTCCCGCAGGTCGTCCACCCCCTCCCCGACGCCGATGAACCTGACGGGAAGGTTGAACTCGTGGCAGACGGCGACGATGACCCCCCCCTTCGCCGAGCCATCCAGCTTGGTGAGGGCGACACCGGTGACCCCGGCGGCCTCTCCGAACAGCCGCGCCTGGGATACGGCGTTCTGTCCGGTGGTGGCGTCCAGCACCAGCAGGGTCTCGTGGGGTGCGCCGGGAATCTCCCGCCCCATGATGCGTCGCATCTTCTTCAGCTCCTCCATGAGGTTGACCTTCGTATGGAGGCGGCCCGCCGTGTCTACGATCAGGATGTCCGCACCGCGGGCAAGCGCCGCCTTGCAGCCGTCGAAGACGACCGCCGAGGGATCGGCGCCGTCCTGGTGCCGGATGACGTCCACACCGGTCCGTTTCCCCCATACCTCCAGCTGCTCGGCGGCGGCGGCGCGGAAGGTGTCGGCGGCGGCGACGAGCACCTTTTTCCCCTCGCTGTTGTACCGGTTCGCCAGCTTGCCGATGGTGGTCGTCTTGCCGACGCCGTTCACCCCGATCACCATGATGACAAACGGCGTCGCGGCAGAGGTATCCAGGGCGCTGCCGGGACGGGAGAGCCGACCGAGGATATCCTCCTGCAGCGCCTTCTTGAGGGTCGCCGCATCCTGCAGCTCGTTCCGCTTCAGCCGCTGCTCCAGTCCCCGCACCATCTCCACGGTGGCGGAGACCCCCACGTCGGCGGTGATCAGGATCTCCTCCAGCTCCTCCAGGGTATCGGCATCGATCTCCTTCTTCCCGAGGAGCAGCGCATCGATACGTCCCACGAGGCTTTCGTGGGTGCGGGCGAGCCCCTTTTTCAGCCGTTCGAAGAAGCCGGTGCGCGCCGGCTTCTCCCGGGGCAGACCACTGGCGCCGCCAGCCGCCCCAGCCGCCCCAGCCGACACCGCCGGTGGCGCCTCGTCCGCCGGCTCCACCGTTTCCGGCGCGTTCTCCTCCGGGGGCACCGTCTCCTCTGCGGCCTTCTCCTCGCCGGCGAACCGGTTCAGTATCCCGCGGAAAAACCCTTTCTTCTCTTCAGCCATCTAGTAGATCTCCTTGTGCAGGCTCGTTGCCGCCTCGCGGAAACGCCGGAGCGCCAGCCCGATCACGGCGTCGCGCCCCAGGGTCATGACCAGCGAATAGTCGGGACCGATCCCGCCGATGATGACGTGCTGCAGCTCGGTGCTGATGACCGCCTCCCGGAGTTCGTCCCCGGCGACGGTCGCCTGCAGCTCCTTCATCCGGTTCAGAATGATCCCCTTGTGGGCGGCGAGCACCTTCAGCTCGTAATCGTCGTACAGACAGTGCTGGTCCACCGCCTCCCCTTCCCAGTCGGCAAGGATGGCGCCGGTCGCTCCCGGTACCGCCTCCACGAGTTCCCGCAGTATTCTCTTGAACGGCACGTCTCTCTACCTCCGACCGGGTCAGTTCAAGCGGACCGAAACCAGCTTGGAAACCCCCGGCTCCTCCATGGTCACCCCGTACAGGGTGTCGGCGATGGTCATGGTGGTCTTGTTGTGGGTAATCATGATGAACTGGGAGATCTCGCTCATCTCCCGCACCATCTCGTTGAACCGGCCGATGTTGGCATCGTCCAGCGGGGCATCCACCTCGTCCAGCAGGCAGAACGGCGACGGCTTGATGAGGAAGATGGAGAAGATGAGCGCCACGGCGGTCAGCGCCTTCTCGCCGCCGGAGAGGAGCGTCACGTTCTGCAGCTTCTTTCCCGGCGGCTGCACCACGATCTCGATCCCGGTCTCCAGGAGGTCGTCCTCGTTGGTGAGACGGAGCTCCGCCTTGCCGCCGCAGAACAGGCGCGGGAAGATCTCCTGGAACTTGGCGTTGACGAGATGGAACGTCTCGATGAACCGTTTGCGCGTCGTCCGGTTGATCCGCTGGATCGCCTGCTGGAGCGCCCCCAGCGACTCCTCCAGGTCGTCCTTCTGGCCGGTGAGAAAGGTAAACCGCTCCTCAAGCTCCCGGTACTCGTCGATGGCCATCAGGTTCACCTCGCCCAGTTCGTCCACGAGCCGCTGCAGCTCGTCGCGCCGCCGGGTCTTCTCCGGCGCATCGGCGATCCCTCCCTCACAGGAGGCGGACAGCTCCGCCACCTCCAGGCGGTACTTCAGGCGGACCGACTCCTCCACCCGGCCGATCCGCATCTCCAGCTCTGCGAGGGCGAGGGTCTTTTCCCCCTCCGCGGCGGCAAGCCGCCCCTGGGAGGAACGCAGTTCCTTCAGCACCGTCTCGTGCTCCTGCAGGAGGGCGTTTCGCTGCTCGTACGCCTCCCGCGCCCGGACGTTGGCTCCTTCCGCCTCCTGCTGGCGGGAAAGCTGCTCCGTCATGGCGGTCCCCGCCTCGGCAATGGCGGCGGAGAGCTGCTGGCGGACGTCCTCGCCGCTGGCGATCTCGCGCCGGTTCTCCTCGATCCGCTCGCCGAACCGCAGGATATCCTCCCGGATGCGGGCCAGCGCCCCCAGATTCGACTCGTGCCGCTCCCGCAGGGTGGCGCACCGCACCTTCATCCGGGTGACCGCATCCCGAACGGTCTCGATCTCCTGCTTCTTGCCGGCCAGGGTCCCGGTTAGCACGGCGACCTCCGCCTCGATCCGCCCCTTCTCCCCTTCCGCCTCATCCCGTCCGGAGGCGATCTCGGCGATCTCCTCCAGAAGCGCAGCCTGCTCCTCCTTAAGCTGGCCGTCCTCCAGGTCCCGGACCGCCAGCCGGTCCGTGAGCCGCCGGTCCTCGTCCCGCCCCTGCTGGAGGTCCTTCTGCAGGTTGACCTTCTCGATCTCCAGGCGGTGGTACAGCTGGCGCAGCTCCTCGATCCGTGCGTCGGTATCTGCCAGCTCGTCGCGGACCGCATCCCGGGCCGCCTCCGCCGCCGCAAGCTCCCCGGCAAGCCGCTCCACCGTCTCCTTCAGCTCGCGGATCTCGCGGCGGGTATGGATCAGGCCGTGCTGTTCCCCCTCCGCCCGGCCGCCGCTCACCACGCCTCCCCCCCAGACGGTCTCGCCGGTCCGGGTCACGAAGCCGGCCGCCGGGAAACGGCGGGCGGCGTCCAGGGCCGGCCCCAGTCCGTCCGCCAGGTAGATCCCCGCCAGAAGCGGCGCGACCCGCTCCCGTACCTCGTCGCCGATCCGGACGACATCGAGGATCGGGGTAAAGCCCGGCACCGCCTCGCCGGTGACCGCCGCGGTGGACGGCAGGACGAAGGTGCAGCGGCCGCCGGCGGTGCGGGTCAGGATACCAATCGCGTCGACGGCATCCTCTCGCCGTTCGCAGAGCAGGTACTGCAGCCGTTCCGCCAGCACCGCCTCCAGGGCGGTCTCGTACTCCTCGCCGGTCTGGATAAAGTCGGCCAGCAGTCCCCGGAAGCGACCATTGAGCTCTTCCGCCTGGAGCGCCGTCCGCACCCCCTGGCCGTAACCGGCAAACCGCGCCTCCAGGTCCTGCAGCGACTTCAGCCGCGACCCTCTGGCGCTCGCCTCCTCGCGCAACCGCCGGATCGTACCGTCCGTCTCGTCGCGCCGGGCGATCAGGGCCTCCCGGCGGCTCCGGCAGACCGTCTGCTCCTCCCCCGTCTGCTGATGCCGCTCCGCCAGCTCCGCCAGTTGCCGCTCCAGCTCCGCGGTGCGATCCGCCAGCTCCGCCAGCCGGGTCTGGAGCTGGGAACTCTCCGTACCGCTTCGCTCCAGCCGCTCGGCGATCCCCTCCACCCGTCGGAGCATCCCCGTCTGCTGGTTGTTGAACTGCGATATGCGCGACAGTACGGTGAACAGCTCGCGGCGCCCCTCGTCGATGCGCCGCAGCGACTCGGCCTCGTCCCGCAGGAGCAGCTCCAGCACCTCCTGCTGCTCTGCCAGGGTCCGGTCCGCTTCGGCCGCATCGGTGACGAAGGCGTCCTTGTTGAGGTCGAGCCGCGCCAGCTCCTCTTCCGCCTCGGCCTTTTGCCGCTCCAGGGATACGAGCTCCTCCGCACGACGACGGCCGGCCTCTTCCAGGTTCGCGAGCTCCCGTTTCTGGTACTCCAGCCGGTTCGCCGCCGTCTGGCTGTCGCTGCGCAGGATGTACATCCGCTCCTGGGACGACGTGACCTCTTTCTCCGCCTCCAGGAGTTCGATCCGCTGCCCCTCCAGGGCGAGCTCCGCCTCCTCCAGCCGTCCGGCCGCGACGGCCGCGTCCCGGCGCAGCTCCGCCAGGAGACTGCCGAGCTCGCGCCGGTGGGCCAGCATCTCCGCATGCTCGTGGGCGGCGAAGAGAAGATCGATCTCCTTCAGCTCCTCCCGGTATTCGCGGAACCGCTCCGCCTTCTTGGCCTGGCGCTGCAGGGAGTTCAGCTGACGCCGGATCTCGGCGATGATGTCGCCGACCCGCACCAGGTTCTGCCGGGTCAGATCGATCTTCTTGAGCGCCACCTGCTTGCGCGCCTTGAACTTGGTGACGCCGGCGGCCTCCTCGATGAGGAACCGGCGGTCCTCCGGGCGCGACAGGAGGATCATGCCGATCTTACCCTGCTCGATGATGGAGTAGGCCTTGGTGCCGACGCCGGTGTCCATGAACAGTTCGGCGATATCCATCAGCCGGCAGGGGGTCTTGTTGAGGAAGTACTCGCTCTCCCCGTCCCGGTACAGCCGGCGTGTGACCTGGATCTCACTGAAATTCAGGTACTTGGCGGGGGCACGGCCGTCGGTGGTGGAGAAAACGAGTGACACCTCCGCCATCCCCAAAGGCTTTCTGGCATCGCTGCCGCCGAAGATGATATCCTCCATGGCCCGGCCACGCAGGTTCTTCGCCGACTGTTCCCCCATGACCCAGCGGATCGCATCCACGATGTTCGACTTGCCGCAGCCGTTCGGCCCGACGATCCCGGTGATCCCCTGCTGGAAATCCAGGCTCGCCTTGTCCACGAACGACTTGAAGCCGATTATTTCGAGGCATTTTATCTTCATAAACCGGCGTATAGTACCAGACCGGCTGATTTATTGTAAAGGCCAATGAATGACGGAGCGGACACCGCCGGCTGGCGGGTGACGGATGCCCGTAAACGGTGATTTTCCGTTTGACTTGTATACAGCCCTGTGCCATAGTGCGCCCGCTCCGGCATCATTGGCGAACACTAAGACAGCACCACGTCGTACCTGTCACGGATCACGCCATTGCCTCCCGCAGGCTTCCTGCCTGCGGGATATCTACTTTCATGGACTGAAGGAGGAACAATGAGACGGATCACCAGAACCATCCTGACGGCCGTAACGGTCATGGGCCTCGCCCTGACGGCGCTCGCGGCCAACGAACCGGCAAAACCGGTCCTGACGAACGGCGACTGCGTCAAGTGCCACACCAGCGAGCCGAACGACATTGCGACCGCAGGCGGTGCCCACCAGAGCATTACCTGCCAGGACTGCCACGAGAAGCACCGCCCCGCATCCAAAAACAACATCCCGCAGTGCAGCCAGTGCCATTCCGGCAAGGCGCACTTCCAGCTCTCCGGCTGTCTCGGCTGCCACACAAACCCCCACACACCGCTGAAGATCACCTTCGGCGACAAGGTGACCGCCCCCTGCCTGACCTGCCACACGAAAGAGATCGCCCAGCTGCGCGAGAACAAGAGCAAACACTCTGCCCTGTACTGCAGCACCTGCCACAACGTACACGGCAAGATCCCGCTGTGCACCCAGTGCCACAAGCCGCACGCCGATTACATCACTGCGGCCGACTGCAAGAAATGCCACAAGGCCCACATGCCGAAGGTCGTAACCTACAGCAACGATCTCCCCTCCAAGGACTGCGGCGCCTGCCACAAAAAGGCGTTCGAGCTGCTCACCCACAGCAGCGCAAAGCACAAGAACCTTGCCTGCGTCTACTGCCACCAGGGCAAGCACAAGATGGTACCGGTCTGCCAGGACTGCCACGGCGTTCCTCATCCCGCCAGCATGATGGCCAGGTTCCCGAAATGCGGCAGTTGCCACAACATCGCCCATGACCTCAACCACTGGCCGTCCACGACAACGGTAGAACCAAAGGCCCCGGCAAAGAAAAAGAAGTAGGCCCGGACACGCCGGTAGGCACAAAAAGGCCCGCGTCATGCGGGCCTTTTTGTGCTGGTTCGGCATCGTCGTCCCCCCGCTTGTCACGGCTCTTGCACTGTTTCGGCCGGAAAGGTATACTCCCCCCATGTCACGTCCCACCCGCATCATCGCCGTTGTCGCCATCATCGGCATCGCCCTGTACGCAGCCGCCGTCCTGCTGGCGGAACACTACCTGCACCTCGACCGGTACAAGACGGAGATCCTTGCCGAACTCCAGAACTCCCTGGGGAGGAAGGTACAGTACGAAACCGGCGACGTTTCCCTCGCCCTCGGCCCGTCGTTCACCTTCAACCACGTGACCGTCAAGGAGAAGGACGGAACGGCAAACTTCATTACCGCGGAGCGGATCACCTTCCGGGTTCCCCTCCTGCCGCTCTTGGAGAAGAAGCTGGTTCTCCGACGGATCGTGCTGGACCACCCCGTCATCGCCCTGTCCCGTGACCGGGACGGCACATTCAATGTCGCCGACCTCCTCGAACGGAAGGGGGGTGCGGAGCACCTCGCCATCCGGGACGTCCGGATCAGGAAGGGAACCCTCACCTTCCGGGATGGACTGGCCGGAATCGGACTTACCACCTCACTCTCCGATCTCGACCTCTCCGCAAACCGGCTGGTACGGGGGAAGACCACCGACATCAAACTGTCCGCCCGGATCGGTGACGAGGAAAAGACATCCGACATCGCCCTGTCCGGAACGGTCAATCTCCCCGACAGCCGGCAATCACTGGCCGATACGCGCATGGACCTGAAGCTGCACGCCCGGGGACTGAACGGCGGCAGGTTCTGGCCCTACTACCAGAAATACGTACCTTTCAAACGTCCGGCGGGCCGGATCGACACGGATTCTACGTTCAAGGGGAAACTCGCCGCATTCGCCATGACCGGATCGCTCCGGATCACTCGGCTGCGTTTCGACTATCCCCAGGTATTCCATGCGACACTTAACCCCCGGGAGATCTCGGGCAGCTACAAAATGGAACTCACCCCCCGCGACCTCAATATCTCCCCGGTGTCGCTGAACATCGACGGGGTAAAGATCGACGGATCGTGTGAACTGAAGGATATCCACAGCAAAGACCTGCGTATCATCGCCAAGGCGACCAGCTCCCCGATCCGCCTGCAGCAGTTCGGCCAGTACATCCCCTACGGCATCATTCCCACGGACACATCCAACTATATCGAGCAGCATATCAAAGGGGGTACGTACCGCCTGGAAGAGGGACTGCTCGACGGCAGGATCAGCCAGATCGTGCACATGGAACAGGGCACGAACTACAACGTGCTGTACATCCGTGCCCGGGTGGATGACGGGCTTCTCTCTTACGGCGACAAGGTCCCCACCTTCAACGGGATCAGCGGCCGGCTCGAACTGAAGGGGAAGGACTTCAACCTGATCGGCATGAAGGCAAGTTTCGGAGGCTCCCCCTTCACGCTTGAGGGAACGATCGGCGACTATCCCCTCGAAACCCCCACCTACTACCGGTTCACCATGGACATGATTCCCGGTGCCCGCGAAGTCGCCTGGCTGCTGCGACAGGAGAACAACCCACGCTTCGCCTTTTACGGCCAGACCGCACTCCACCTCACGGGGGACGGTCCGACCGACGACTACCGTCTTTCCGGCAACTGGAACCTGAACCAGGCGTCCTACAGCTATCCTGGCATCGTCGGCAAACCCCAGGGACACCCCAGCAACGTAACGTTTACCGCCCTGCTGGACCGCAACGAAACCCGCGTGACCTCCCTCAGATACCAGCTGGATTCCCTCTCCCTTGCAGCGGCAGCGACCTACCGCTATGCAGGCGGGAACCCGTTCAGCGTCGCGATCAGATCGAACCTGTTCCCGATAGGGGAGATCGCCGGAATGGTCCCGAAGCTCAAGCCATACGCCCCCCGCGGCAAGGTACAGGTCGACCTGACCGCCACGGGGCATCCCACCGCAGACGGCCTTCAGGTTGGGGGAAATGCGACGTTTGCCGGCCTTTCGTTCAGACCTTCGTCAGAACTGCCTGCCGTCAGCAGCCTGAACGGTGCGGTCCGGTTCAACGGCTCAACGATCGAAACAACGCAGCTCGATTTCCGGCTGGGGGGATCGCTCCTGCACGGCAGAGGTACGCTTTCCGGCTTCACCCATCCCTCCTTCTCCGCGCAGTTCTATTCCCCTGAGCTCGATGTCGCCGACCTGGGGATGAAACCGCCGCCGGGAGGGCTGAAGCTGAAAAAGGTACAGGCAAACCTCTCGTTCCAGGACGATCTCCTGCAAATCAGATCCCTGTCCACCCAGATCAACCTGTCGCACCTCTCCGTCAAGGGGACGGTTTCATCGATGCGAGCCCCCCGACTCGATCTCTCCATCTCGTCCCCCTATCTCGACCTGGCCGATCTGATGCTGCTGACCCGACTCAAACCGAAGGGAGAGACCGAATCACCGGACATGATCTCCCTCAAGGCGCTCGTCACGGCTGACGCGGGAAGGGTAAAGCAGATCGAATTCCACAAGCTGCGTACGACGGTCCTGTACGAAGACAACATCCTGTACCTGCAACCACTTGAATGCCGGCTCTTTGCCGGCACCCTTACGGCAAAGTGCCGGTTCGATCTCGGTGGAAGCGGAACGGAACCCCGCTACCAGACGGACTTCAGACTAGCCGATGCTGCGGCGCAACAGCTGCTGCGGGCGCTTGACGAAAGGCAGGAATCGTATCCCCACGGTTTCATTACCGGAACCCTCACCGCCCAGGGGGACATCACGGCAAAAGGAAACACGGCACAGGAATGGAAACAGTCGGCCCTCGGCAACGTACGGTTCCATCTGGTGGACGGGACCCTGAAACGATTCTCCGTCCTCTCGAAGGTGTTTTCCCTCCTGAACGTTTCCCAGCTGCTCAAACTGCAGCTCCCCGACATGGTCAGCGGCGGGATGCCTTACAGCGAGATCAACGCATCGTTTGCCATCCGGGACGGCGTCGTTGCCACCAACGACCTCTTTATTGACAGCGACGCCATGAACATTTCCCTCATAGGAAACATCAACCTGGCGCGGGACGATATCGATATGCGGATAGGTGTCAAACCCCTGCAGACGGTGGACAAGGTCGTAAGTCACCTGCCGGTGGTCGGCTGGATACTCACCGGCAGGGACAAGGCTCTGGTAACGGCCTATTTCGAGGCGAAAGGAAAGCTCAGCGATCCTACCGTCAATGCTGTCCCGGTGAAGAGCCTCACCAAGGGGGTATTCGACATCTTCAAGCGGGTCTTCCAACTGCCGGTCAAGCTGATGACCGACACGGGCGAGGTAATTGTAAACACGAAGTAGCCGAGCCCCCCATGGTTTTTGTTGCACAACCGTCATACAATATGGTATTTAGTATAAGTTATTAAAACCCCGCAGAGGAGGATACAGGTGAAAAAGACAGCATTACTGATGGTAGCGCTTATGGCTTTCTCCGTTGCCGCTTGCAAGAAGAAAGAGGAAGCACCGAAAGCAGAAGCCCCTGCAGGCGCTCCTGGCCAGATGCCCGCAGACGCAACCCACGGCGGTGATCCCCACGCCGGCCTGAAGCCGCAGGAAATCCCCGCCGGCATCGGTCACAAAGGGAAGGTCATCTCCACCATGGACGCTGCTGGTTACACCTACCTGGAAGTAGAGGAAAAAGGCCAGAAGATGTGGGTAGCGGTCATGCAGACCCCCGTCAAGGTTGGCGACATCGTCGAGTTCCCCGACTCTCCGCCGATGCTCAACTTCCAGAGCAAGAGCCTGAAGCGGACCTTCGACAAGATCATCTTCGCTCCCGGCCTGCGGATCGACAAAGGCTAAGCCAGCCTTCGACTGCAGAAACAAACAAGGCGGACCCACCGGGTCCGCCTTTTCTTGTGCCTAGTGCTTCAGCGCCGCGAGCCCCTGCCGCGCCGCCTCGTCAAAGGGATTCAGATCAAGCGCCTCCCTGAACCGGTCTGCCGCCTCCCGGTACCGCCCCCTGACAAGGGCCAGCTCCCCCAACGCCGCATAGGCCGGGGCATGCGCGGGGACAAGACCGGTCAGTTTCCGGAACGCCTCCACCGCCTCATCCACCCTTCCCGCCGCACCGCAGAACTCGCCGAACTTGAGCCAGCCCCACGGATTTCCCGGCTCTCTCCGGACGATCTCGCCATACTCCTCTTCGCATCGTGCCAGCTTTCCCGTCGCCTCGTACCATTCCCCCGCCATGACATTCGTGGTGTGACAGTAGCCAAGGATCCCTTTCTGGGAGATAAAGTCGGCCCGGCTGAACGCCGCACTGCGCCCTTCCCGTTCGAGGCAGGTCATCAGTCTGCGCGTCGTCACCCTGCTCTTCGAAAGCGGCAGAACGTACAGCGCCTCGTCGGAGCGCTCCTCAAAGAGGTCCGCCGAAACGGTGCCGTCACGTACCCCGACGAGAAAGAGTTCCGTACCCGGGTAGTACGCCAGTGGCGAGACCTGGCCGTCGTGGGGGCGAAGGCGGGCGATCAGCTCTTCCGTATCCCGGAGATCGGCGGCCGTTTCCCCCGGCATCCCGGAGATGAGATAAATGGAGAGGTTGATCCCGACACGCCGGACAGCGGTTGCCGCAGCAACCATCTGCTCCCGGGTCGTGCTTTTGTTCAGGAACCGCAATAGCCGGTCTGATCCGGTCTCGATGCCGAACTGCACGCATTCGCACCCAGCCCGCTTCATCAGTGCCAGCATCTCGTCGTCAACAGCGTTGACGCGGGACTGACAGTTCCACATGATGTAAAGATTCTCGTCTAAGAGACGGCTGCACAACTCCACGACCCGGCGGCGGTCTGCAGTAAAGGTGTCGTCGCGAATAGAGAAGTAGATCAGACCGAGCCGGTCGCGCAACCGGCGGATCTCATCCACGATATACTTTGCGGAATGGAACCGGAGACGTTTCCCCCAGGTACGCGGTGATGCGCAGAAGGTGCAGACTGCGGGGCAGCCACGGGATGTAATGATGAACTCCATCTGCCGACGAAGGTCGACATTGATGATGTATTCCGCGGATAGTTCCGCGGGAGGAAGCGAGTCCAGATCCCGGATGAGGGGGCGTTCAACGGACCGACGCACCGCGGTGCCGTCGCGATATGCGAGACCCGGTATCTCTTTCAAACGTTCCGTCAGTAACCGCTTTCCAGCCGACAATGCATTCGCCACATCGAGAAAGG
>JAJYBI010000048.1 GCA_021779095.1 Deltaproteobacteria bacterium | reverse complement strand
GCGCTTGCAGGAACGGTGACGACCAGTTGGGTGGTCGAGGCGTTCTGGACCGTTGCCGTGATGCCGTTGAACCTGACGGTGTCGTTGGCCGGGTTCGGGTCGAAGTTGGTGCCGGTGATGGTGACCAAATCTCCCGGGAGCCCGTTAGCGGGGGAGAAGCCCGTGATGGTAACGGGGGGGAGCACGGTGAAGCTGCTTCCTGACGTGGCGGTCTGGCCGCTGGTCGTCAGGGTGACGGAGATGGGGCCGGAGGTGGCGCCGTTGGGCACGGTGACCGCCAGCTGGGTGGCCGTCGCGCTCTGGACCGTGGCGGTGGTGCCGTTGAAGGTGACGGTGTCGTTGGCCGGCGTCGGGTCGAAGTTGGTGCCGGTGATGGTGACCGTGTTGCCCGGTGCGCCGCTTGCGGGGGAGAAGCCGGAGATGGTCGGGACGATGAGTGCTCCCTTGAGCCGGTTTTCGCTCACGGCGCCGTTGTGGGTGACATAGGTGCGCGGCGTGAAGGTGTAGCCCGCCTTGGAAGCGGTGACCACCACCGCGTCCCCCTCATCGACGTTGGGAATGGTGAAGATCCCCGTGCTGTCGGTAGCGCTTCCCGGGGCGTTGTAGTTTATGGTGAAGGTCCGGGACGGGTTGAGGCTGCTGGTGGCGGTGACCGTTACCCCCGCCAGGTTGGTGTTGCTGGCATCGGTGGCACGGGAACGGATGGCACCCTTGCCGCCGGTGGAGCCCCAGCCGGTCAGATCGGAGGAGGTGTACATGATGTACGTCGACCCCGAATTGTTGGAGGTTTTCCATTCCATCGAGGTGTAGAGCGGGATCTTGCCGGTGGCGGTGAACATGAGCGAGTACGGGACGCCGGAGGGGACCGTCGTCAGGCTGTAAGCGCCGCTGCCGTTGGAGATGGTGGTTTTGGTGGGGTCTTCCACCAGGGTGACCGTTGCCCCGCTGATGGCGGCACTGCCCGAGTCCTGGATGGTGCCGCTGTTGGCGATGGTCGTGGTGAAGGTGTCGGCGCTGACGGCGGTGCTGCCGGCGACGGTGACGCTGACCGGACCGGTGGGGGCGCCTGCCGGGACCGTGACCCCCAGTGAGGTCGACGTTGCGGAGTTGACCGTGGCCGGAACCCCGTTGAAGCTGACGGTGTCGTTGGCGGCGGTGGTGTCGAAGCCGGTGCCGGTGATGGTCACGGCCGTTCCCGCCGGGCCGGAGAGGGGCGAGACGGCGGAGATGGCCGGCCCGCCGTTCGTGGCGGTAAAGTTGGTCTGGTACTGGGACTGGTTTGCATTGGCATCGTTGATGATGGCGGTCCAGGAGTAGGTCCCCGGCGAGGTGATCGAGGACGGGGCGCCGACCGAGGTGGTCGTCCAGGGCAGGTTGTCGCCATTTTGGTAGTTGATGTTGCTGATCCAGGTGGAAAAGTCGAAGTACCCGCTCGGCAGCCCGGGCAGAACCCAGGAGGCGAGGGGGAAGCTGTTCAGGTTCATGGTGCTGGTCCCGTTGGCCAGCGGTGCGGTGGGCGTCAGGAAGGTGTCCACGATGCCGGAGACGGGGCGGGGGATGTTCTCGGTGCTGCCGTCGGAATAGGTGACGGTGAAGGAGTAGCTGTCGCCTACGTTCGGACGGCTGTTCAGGAACGACTCGGAGTAGAATTCCGGTTGGTACTGTTGCAGGCAGAGGTCGATGGGGGCGGTCACGTTGGGCCCCCCGGTGAGCTGCACCGCCACCACGTGCTTGAGGCCGTCCTCGAACTGGTAGTTGAGGTTGAACCAGCTGTTTCCGGAGGAGTCCCTGGCATTGATGGTCGTCACCCCGCCGTACACGTTGCCCGAGGTGAGGGTGACGTCGGGAGCGGTGACGGCGCTGCTTCCCACGGTCACCTCGATCGGGATATGCACCGTTTTCGTCCATTGGAGGGCGCCGGTGCTGATCACGCCGTCGTTGTCCTGGTCGAGGATCGGGTAGAGCTTGTACGTGCCCGCCGCCACGTTGTTGATGGTGAAGCTGTTCCCCGCTGCGCCGTTGGTGGGGGAGGCGATGCCGGTGACGAAGAATTTCCCCTGTTTGTCGTTCACGAGCGCCACCATGAGCGGACCGGTGACGGTGGTGACGCCGGAGAGGTACACCTTGCCGGTGACGGTCACGCCGCCGCCGGGGGTGTATGCCTGGACCCATGCCGAATTGGCGGTGTTGCCGCCGGTGACCGCCTGGAGCCGGTAGTAGTAGGGACCGCCGGAGGTCGCGTGAACCCAGACGTCATTGACGCCGGCGGGGACATGGACGGAGGTCTGTCCCGCGATGGGGGTTCCGGTGGCACTTGAACTCCACGCGATGTTGTAGTAGTCCACCGTCGGCAGCCCGTTGACGTCCGTTGGGGTCTGCCACCCCACCAGGGCGCCGTTGTTCCCCTGGATGATCTGCGGCGTTACGGTCGGGACCGAAACCGCCCCGGGATCGGCCAGCGTGACCGTGCCGATCGCCTGGGAGGAGCCGTTATTCGCCAGGGTGATCCCGACGACATCGGCGGCGACGGGGTCGGTCGCATGCTGGACGCCCGCCCCCTGCACGTCCATGAAGGTATGCAGGGTGTAGGTCCCCTGGTTGACCCCCTGGATGGTGAATGCACCGGTGGTCGCCAGGCTGGTGCCGTTGGTGAACTGGCCGTACTGGTCCTGCAGCTGCAGGTAGATCCGGCCGGTCTTCGCGGTGGTCTTCGCCACCGTGCCGCTGATCGTGCCGCACCATGCCGTGCCGGCCAGGAGCAGGGTCAGGACGAACGTTGCCGATCCCGTCGTCATTCTGGTGAAAATCCGTTTCATGAGTACCCTCCATCCAAGTGCGAAAATGCAACAGATAACGTGGTTCATATTGTGGGAATCATACCTAAACCCCTTTTGTTTTCAACGAAAAACCGTTGGCGTGAAAAAGTGTAACTGAGCGGTTAAAAACGATTATTTCCCCAGCAGCCACTGGTGTACGGGGGCGCTGGCGACCCAGACGAGCACGACCGCGTTGGTGATGAGGCGTTTTACGAGAAACGGCATGGCGCGAGGTCCGGCAGAGCGTCCGGCTCAGTGAAGGGCCGGCGCGGCGTTTTCACCCTGTACCAGTGTTGCCATGTCGAGGATCAATGCAAGGTCGCCGTCACCGAGTACGGTGGCGCCGCTGACGCCGGGGACACTCCGGAAGATCCTCCCCAGCGGCTTGATGACCGCCTGGTGCTCCCCGATCACCTGATCCACCAGGATGCCGATGCTGTCGCCGTTTACCCGGGTGATGACCACCTGCTGCAGATCCGGTGCGGCTCCGCCGATCTCGAACCGGTCCCGCAGCGGGATGTACGGTACGAGCCGGTCCCGTACCTCGGCGACCCGGTTGCCGGTTCCCGCCGCGGCGTCGGTGATCTCGATGCACTCCTCCACGATGTCCAGCGGGACGACGAACCGGCTGTCGCTTACCTGGACGAGCAGGCTCTCCACGATCGCGAGGGTGAGCGGGAGCCTGATGGTGACCGTGGTGCCGGTCCCCTGTTCGCTTCTGAGTTCGATAGAGCCCCGCAATGCGTCCACCGACCGCTTCACCACGTCCATTCCCACCCCCCGGCCGGAAACGGTTGTGACGCTGCGGCTGGTGGTGAACCCCGGTGTGAAGACGAGGGCGAGCGCCTCCCGGTTGGACAGGACGGCGCCGGCGGGAACGAGCCCCAGTTCGGCGGCGCGGGACATGATCCGGTCGGGGTCGAGCCCCGCGCCGTCGTCGCTGACCGTGATCTCCACCGCGTCGCCCGTATGGTGCGCCGCGAGATGCACCGTTCCCCGCCGCGGCTTGCCGGACGCCTCCCGGAGGTCGGGTGGCTCGATACCGTGGTCCAGGCAGTTGCGGACCAGGTGCACCAGCGGGTCCCCGAGCCGCTCGATGACGGTCTTGTCCAGTTCCGTGTCTGCCCCCGTGGTGGCCAGTTCCGCTTCCTTCCCCAGCTCGCGGGACAGGTCCCGCACCAGCCGCTGGAACCGGCCGAAGGTGGTGCCGATGGGGATCATCCTGATCTCCAGGGCGGTGACGCGGAGGTCGGCGCTCAGCCGTTCGATCTCCTCGGACAGGGAGGAGAGCCCCGGCAGGTCGCTTCCCGCGGCCATCCGGGTCAGGCGCGCCTGGGCGGTGACCAGTTCCCCCACCAGGTTTACCAGGTGGTCGAGCTTTCCCACCGCCACCCGGATGCTCGCCGCCGCCTCCTTCCCCTGTTCGCGGAGCGCCTCCTGTTCGGCCAGGGCGGAACGGACCTTGTCCGGCGTGACGACCCCGTCCTCCACCAGCATCTCTCCCACCCGTTTCTGCCGGGAGAGGCTCCGTTCCAGGTCCTCGCGCCGCAGGTCTCCCCGTTCCACGAGGATCTCCCCGAGCCGTTTCGGCTGGTCCGTACCGTCGCCGATCTCCTCCATATGGAGATGGTTTCCCTCGCCGGCGGGGAAACCGGCCAGGATCTTCTCCGCCTCCGCGGCGGTGGCGAGGACGATATCCCAGGAAAGGTGGCAGATGGCCGGGTCGAGGGCGTCGAGTGGCGGTATGGCATTCGTCAGCGCCACGGTCCGGCAGCGCCCGAGTGTGGATAGTTCTTCGAAGAGCGGAAGAAGGTCGCAGTGGCTGAAGATGTCAGGAGCCGGGCGGTACCTGATCCGGTAGGTGCGGAGCTGTGGCCGTTCGGCAGAGTCCGGAGCCGGTTTGTCCGCGGGAGTAGCAGGCGTCTCCCGGGGGAGGGCGGTCAGCAGCTCCTCCAGCATCGCGACGGGCCGGTCGGAGGCGACGAGCAGCCTGAACTGCATGGTGCTGGCCAGTGCCTGCCCGGGGACCGGCTGAATGGAGATCGGTTCGCCGAACCCCTTGAGACGGTCGGTGAGAGAGGTAAGTTCACGCTCCATCCTCTCCAGGGTGACGCGGACATCCAGTGTGTGGAACTGCCACCCCTTGCGGATGCAGGCCCGAACGCGGGAAAGCTCGTGTTCGGTGAGCCGCGGCATGAATTCGTCGAGGACGGCCGGTATCTCGTTCGCGTCGTCGGCGCTGTCGTGCGGCTTCAGCTCCTGCAGCCGCCGGAGTAGGTCCTCGGCGGGCTGCACGGAAACGGCAGGGTCGCTTTCCGGTACGACCATGGTCCGGATCAGGTCGGCCGCTTCGAGGCAGGCGGTGACGAACTCTCCCGACGCTTGCATCTCGCCGCTGCGCACATGCTGGAAGACGGACTCCACCCGGTGGACGAAATAGGAGGCGTCGCTTTGGCCGAACATGGCGCAGAGCCCCTTGAGGGTATGGAGGGCGCGGAACACCCTGCCCACCAGGTCGGCGTCGTCCGGCCTTCCCTCCAGGTCGAGGAGCGCCGCCTCCAGCTCTGCCAGGAGTTCGCCGGATTCCTCGCGGAATGTCTGCTGCTGGTCGTCCTGCATGGGTCGCTCCTCTGGGAACCTTTCTGGATACGGCGTCTGAACGGACCCCGGGCGTGCCGGTCGCTGTGGACCATATCCATCGTATCGGCAGCCGGCGGGATAATCTGAGCGATAAATAATCGGCGGGGTTGGGGAACCCGGCGGGAAACCGCGCGGGTCAGGGGACGAGTGCGTCGGCGAGCGGCAGCAGGTACAGGCGTCCCGGCTCATGCAGGAGCGGCAGGAGCCGGCGGATGCCGGCGGGCTCGTTGCCGTTGCCGTGGACGAGGATGATGCTCCCCGCCGTCGGGACTTCCCCCTTGGCGAGCCAGGCGTCGGCCCCCAGCGGGATCAGGGAGAGCCTCCGCAGCTTCGTGATGAGACCGCCGTCGGCGACGAGGCCGGGGAACCGGAAGAAGACGGACGGGGTGATCCCGTTTGCCAGCATCAGCCGTTCCTCCTCCAGGATCTCCCGGTCCGTGTCCAGGCCGGGGGTGAGGAGGAAGGTACGGTCCAGGGGCGCCTTTGGCTTGTACGGGTGGGTAAGGGAGTGGTTGACCCAGGTGATGGCGAGACGCCCCTTGGCCTGCTGCTCCTTCAACCAGGCGAGTTCCGTCGGGTGCTTCAGAAGCCAGGTGCCGGTGATGCTGACCGCCACCGGTACCGGGCCGATCTTCTGCTGCGGCAGATTCTCCACCGTCTCGAACATCCCCCGCTCGAACGGCCGGGAGGAGGGGCAGAGGTCCACCGTCAGGAACTCCCCGTTTCCCTTCGTCCGGGCGTGGGTGAGGCCGTGGTTCTGGAGCCGGTAGGGGGGGGCGGTGAGTTCCGTTATCTCCTGCCGAAGCGGGGTGTTCGGGGCGGCCGGCGCGTCGGTACAGCGGAGATCCGTCGCCGGGGCAGTGGAGGTGGCGAAGGTCCGGGGATCGGCGAGAAGCAGCGACGGCACGCCGTCCCGGGTAAAGCTGCGGATGGCGGTGAGCTCGTGGCCGGCCTTGTCGCGGCATGATTGCGAGACGGGGCGGTAGTCGGTGATGGACGGCGAGGTTGCCGCGCAGGCGGTCGCGACGGAGGAGGCGAGGAGCAGGATCGGCAGCAGGTGGGCGAGGCGCATGGTCTACCTTCGGCGGACGATAACCGCATCAATTCCTCCCTCCCCCTTGAAGGGGGAGGTAAAAGGACGGACGATCAGGAAAATCCGTGTAATCTGTGGATAACGCTTTCAGGTTTTGAAAGCAGCTCAGGCGACGACCGCCTGGAGCGCCTCGTCGATCTTCTGCACGTCCACGGAGGTGTTGAAGCAGGGGCCGAAGGGACGGTCGTTGAGGACGCCGATGACCGGCAGCGGGTAGCAGTCCTTGATCCCCGAGGTCAGGTCCCGCTCGCAGGCGACGGCGATCACCAGCTTGGGACGCTTCTCGATGATCACCTTGCGCGCCAGGGTCCCGCCGGTGGCGACGGAGATGTCCACCTGGTACTTCTGGGCCAGCACCGCCAGCCCCATGATGTCGCAGCGGCCGCACCGGGCGCACTTGTTGATGTCGCCGGTCACCTTGATCTCGCAGTCGAAGAGCTGCAGGCAGTGGGGGAGCAGGATGAGGATCCGCTCCGCCGAGAGCTTCATCTTCTGGGACTGCACCAGGCTGTTGTTCATGGCGATGAACGACTGGCGGACGGTGTCCTTCTTGAGCCCCAGGAGCCGCCCCAGCGCCTCGATGACGGGGAGGAGGAACTTGATCACCACGAGCCGCATGAACCGGGTGAAGAGGATATCCTTCCCCAGCGCCGTAGTGAGGACGAGGAGCGCGGTCCCCAGGATGGCGACCCCCGAGACGCCGGCAAAGACGAGGCCGACGATGTGCGGGAGGTCGGGATGGATGTTGGCGAGTCCCGTGGTGGGTATCCACCAGAGGAGATAGATGACGCCGATGATCAGGAGGCAGGTGAGCCCCATGAGCGCCACGAAGAGCCGTTTGCGGGGCTTGATGCGCGTAGAGTCGTCGTTCACTGAGGTACGTCCTTGTCGCCCAGGGTGGTGCCGGGCTCGATGCGGCATCCCGCCAGGAATTCCGCGGCGGCGAGCCGTTTCTTGCCTTCCAGTTGCAGTTCGTCGATCCAGAGGCTGCCGCTCCCGCAGGCCACCTCGATGCCGTTTTTCCCCGCCTGCAGGACCGTGCCGGGAGAGCCGGTGCCGGAGCCGGCGCGGGTCCGGAACACCTTCAGGGTCTTGCCGTTCAGGTGGGTGTACGCCCCCGGCCAGGGGGTGAGCCCGCGAATCCGGTTGCGGATCGCTATGGCGTCGCCGCTCCAGTCGATGAGGCCGTCCTCCTTCTTCAGCATGGAGGCGTAGGTGGTGAGGGCGTCGTCCTGCTTCTCCGGGACGAGCCTGCCCGCCACCAGAAGATCGATGGTCTCGGCGAGCGCCTCGGCGCCGATGCCGCAGAGCCGGTCGTGCAGGGAGCTGGCGTCCTCGTCCCGGCCGATGGGGGTAATTTTCTTCAGGAGCATGTCGCCCGTGTCGAGCCCCACGTCCATCTGCATGGTGGTGACGCCGGTCTCTGTATCGCCGGCGATGATGCACCAGTTGAGCGGCGCGGCGCCGCGCCAGCGGGGAAGCAGCGAGGCGTGGACGTTGATGCAGCCGTAACGGGGGATCTCCAGGAGGGCTTTCGGGAGGATCTGGCCGAAGGCGACCACGACGATCAGGTCGGGGGCCAGCGCGCGGATCTCTTCGACGGCGTCGGGGGTGCGTACCTTCACCGGCTGCTGCACCGGGATGCCGTGCCGCTCGGCCAGCTGTTTCACCGGCGGGGGAAGCATCTGCTGGCCGCGCCCCTTGGGGCGGTCCGGCTGGGTAACGACGGCGACCACATTCTCGCCCCGGTCGATCAGCTTCTGCAGGGTGGGGCAGGCGAACTCCGGCGTCCCCATGAAGACGATGCGCAGTCCGGTCACCGGCCGCTCTCCTGCAGCTCTTCCAGGGTGCGCTGGTACCGCTTGCGGAACATGGACTTCTTCAGCGGGGAGAGGTGGTCGACGAACAGGGTACCGTCCAGGTGGTCGATCTCGTGCTGGAAGGCGATGGCCAGGAGGTCGTCCGCCCGGTAGGTGCACTCCTCCCCTTCCAGGTTGAGCGCCTTCACCACCACCTCGGCGTGTCGACGTACGTTGGCGGCGTACTTGGGCACCGACAGGCACCCCTCCTCCTCGTAGCTTTCCCCGTCGGCGTGGACGATGACCGGGTTGATGGCAACGATCAGCTCCGGCGCCTCGTCCTTGCCCGATACGTCGATGACGACGATCCGCTGGTGTACGCCGATCTGGGGGGCGGCAAGGCCGACGCCGGGGGCGTCGTACATGGTCTCCGCCATGTCGTGCACCAGTTCACGGGTCGCATCGGTAATGACCGTGACCGGGGCCGACTTCTTCTTCAGTTCGGGGTCGGGGTAGGTGAGGATTCTTCGGATCATTGCAGTCTCTTCGTACGGTGTAATTCGGCCATAGTACAAAGTCGGCAGCAAAAATGCAAATCATTCCTCGTTCTGTATACGGCTGCCGGCGGCCGGTTTTCTGCCGGAAAAACGCCGCCATCCGGTGCCTGCCAGCTCCATGAGACCGTCGAGTGTCTTGCGGTACAGCCGCTGCACCGGCAGGCGGTTCACCAAGAGCTGGTCGCCGGACCGTTCGATACTCACCCGGTCGCCGGGGGCGAGGGCCCGCACCTGTTCGAACCCATCGCCACCGGTGCCGAAGAGGAACCGGTGGGAGGTGCCGACGTGGGGGCAGGCGACGATCATCACCGTGTTCAGCGGCTCGCCGCTTTTGTAGTCGAAGCGGGTGGTCTGGGCGACGAAGGTCCCCGCGACCGTACCGCCGTTCGAGAGAAGCGTCCCGGCGGAGAGGTCCCGCGGCTTTGGCGTCCCGAGGGACGGGAGCCCCCACGGCTTGAACGGCTCGTGGGGCCGGCTGCGGTACTGTTCCGCCTCCTCCAGCAGGACCACCACGTTGTTGTTGATCGGGCCGCCGATGGAATGGGAGAGCCCGGCCTTGAACCCCCGCTCCCGGATGAGGCGATGGTTCTCCACGATCTGGATCATCCCGGTGGCCCCCAGCGGATGGCCGCGCCCCTTGAGCCCGCCGGTGAGGTTCGTCGGGAACATGCCGTTCTCGCCGGTGAGCCTGTCGTCCAGAAGGCCGCCCATGATGAGGCGTCCCGGCAGGAGCCCCAGGTCCACCATGTTGACCGGGCCGAAGCCGTTGAACGGGTCGTGCATGTTCACGTGCAGGAGCCCCTCCAGGGCGCGGATGTCCTTCAGCCCCGCCATGCCGTAGGCGACCGCCGCGGCGCGCACCGTGGCGGGGAAGGAGTGGTAGTAGCGCCGGTCGGCGACGGTGGGGATGTCGGTGGCGCTCCCTACGCCGGCCACGAGCACCTCCTGGGGGCGGGAGGTGAGAACCATCGCCGCCACCCCGTCGGACATGGGGCAGAAGTCGTGGTAGCGCAGCGGCCACCAGTAGCGGTAGTTTCTGCCATCGACGATCTGGCGGTAGTACTCCTCCAGCGGGATCTCGTACTGCAGGTGGGCGTCGGGGTTCTTTGCGGCGTACCGGTGGGCGCGCTGGGTGAGGAGCGCCGAGAAGGCGGTCCACTCCTCGTCGGAGAGCCCCAGCCGGTGGCAGAGCGCCCCGGCGACCAGGGCGCCGCAGGCGGGCATGGTGAGCCCGTATTCCGCCTCGTCCCGGTCGATGACCCCGGCGACGATCCGGGTCGCCTCCGCGGTGGAGGCGTCGCTCATCTTCTGGATGCCCAGGGCGAGCACGTGGTCGCACCGTCCCGAGGCCACCTCCAGGTAGGCGTTCTCGAAGGCGGAGGCGCCGGAGGAGGAAGCGGTGTCGATGAGCACCGACTTGGCCCCCGAGATCCCGAGCCGGCCGGCGATCTTGGCCGCCGTGTTGTCCACGCCGGAGAAGGCGAAGGGGTTCTGGCTCCCCACCACCACCGCCTCGATATCCCTGCGCCTGACCGGGCAGCCGGCGAACACCTCGCCCGCCTTCTCCGCCAGATCGAGAAAGGAGAGCTCTTCCTTGTCCTTCCCGTTGTAGCGCCCCACCGGGGCCATGTACGATGCCGCGACGTAGACCCGGCGCGGGGTGAATGCTTCAGTCATGGCTGTACCTCCGTTTCTCAAGGTACAGTGTAGACGAAATTCCGCACCCCACAAGGCGCGAACGGTGGCACGCGTCAATCGGTCAGTGCCGGTGTTCCCTGATGTGGGCGGCCAGTTCGCCGTCCACGTGCTTCACGTGGTGGATGAGCCACTGGATCAGCTTCCCCTTCAGGGCGATGACCCGTTCCGAGGTTGCTCCCTCCTCCCGGACCTTTTCCCGCAGTTCCGCCATATCCGCCTCGAACCGGCGGTGCTCCCGCCGCTGCTCCTCCAGCCCCGGGTAGTCGAACTCCTCCGCCAGCTTCTCCTCGGCGGTGAAGTGGGTCGTGCTGTAGTCGTTCATGAAATCGATGATCTCCACGAGCCGCTCCGGTGCCGCACCGGCGTCGTAGGCGGCGGCGAGCGCGTTGAAGTTGTTGAAGATCGCCCGGTGTTGGGCGTCGATCTCTTCGACCCCCATGGCGTACGTGTCGTCCCAGACCAGTGCCATCGTGTACCTCCTTCGTTCGCCGCCGGAAAATGCGGTTTCCGTTTCCCGGCGGCCGTGGTAATATCCCCCTTCAATTCCTATCGGCAGGCCGGTGCGGATGTTTAACGCTGTCGGCCGCCGTTGCGCACGACAGAAGGAGCCGCCATGTCAGAAGAGACCGCCGCCGAACGGATCACCGCCCTGGAGATCCACCTCATGCACCAGGAGCACATGCTCCAGGAGCTGAACGAGGTGGTGACCGCCCAGCAGGACCGGATCGACCGGCTCCTTGCCGACGTGGCGCTTCTGAAACAGCAGCTCATGGTTGTCGCCCCCTCCGTGCAGAAGGACCCCGCCGACGAGACCCCGCCGCCCCACTACTGATCGCGCCATCCCCAAGAATTTGCTGGTGAAAAATAGATAATGTCACTTGACTCATGTCCGCCCCGACTATATAACTGTACGGGTTGGTGACCGCGGAGGTGGACGATGCTGAAGGAGATGAAGGCCTACGGGTATCTGCAGCCGGGGCAGAACGGAACGAAGCGGCTCGTGGAAAAATACGGTGCGGCCCTCATCTGCGTGCGCTACCGCTTCGACGAAGTGCGCGGGGTGAAGCTGAAGACGGTGGAAATTGTCGTGGACGAGAAGCCGCTGCGGCATCCGCGCTACGACAATGACGATCTGGTGCCGGTGCATGTGGCATACGGCGAAACGGAGTTGCGGCAGCAGCTGCGCGCCTTGCGGGCACGGTGGGATGGGGAGCGGAAGCTGTGGTACGTGCGCTACGGCCTGATCCGCGGCACCCCGCTGGAGGAGCGGCTTGCGGAAGTGTACCCGTAGCGGCCCAAGTTACCGATATACGTAACTTTTGAGGTTTAGCATATACGTAACATGTTATGCATATCGGTAACAAACTTCGGATATGCGGAAACCGGTCAATAAGACATTATGTCTGTCAGTAGAAAATAAGCGACCTACCCCTTGCAAACGTGGATTATGTTGGGAATGCGAATTCACCACACAGAGCCACAACCAA
>JAJYBI010000025.1 GCA_021779095.1 Deltaproteobacteria bacterium | reverse complement strand
ACCATCACCACCATGGCGGCTCTGCAGTCACAGACAGTCAGCCGGCGGGCAGCAGCGGCGCCCTTCCGGACAACAGCACCATCAGCGTGTCCGCCTGATGCCGTCCCGTCCGCACGAGTCGATATCTTGACCGGCGAGCGGGTTCTGCGTCAAAAACGACGACATTCCTCGTGGCACGATTGGTGGTTTACGCGGTACCAACCTTTCAAAAGGAGTACGACATGTCACTATCAGCGACAACTAACAGCCCCGAAGCATGGCAGGCGATCAGGCAGCAACGCAGCCAGGACCTGAATCAGCTTTCTTCCGCACTGCAGAACGGAGACCTTGCTTCGGCCCAGTCGGCATTCAGCAACTTTCTCAACCTCGTTCCCGGATACCAGCCCACTACCGATGCAACTGCTGTTTCGGACACCACCGCCTCATCACTATCCGTAGCCGGGACATCTTCAGTAGCGGCGGATTTCAGCGCACTTGAGCAGGCGCTCCAGACCGGAAACCTGACCGATGCCCAGAGCGCCTACAACCAGTTCCAGACCGATATGCAGGCCAAGGCGGGAGGGCATCACCACCATCATCCGCACCATGGCACAGCAGCGCCAGCGGCTTCGGACGGCACCTCCACAAACAGCTCGGGCTCCTCGTTAAACCTGTCCGCCTGATTTGATAACGGCACATGCGGGACGAAATTTGTCCCGCATGTGCAACATCGGTCACAGGCACAGACCATACGTGAAGTCGTCGGGTCGATGACGTAAAAGGAAATGAGGAATCCTGATGTCCTAGGCAGCGATGCGCCTTGGGATCTTCGACGCGTCCTGCGAGCCTCCACAGAACAATGTGCTGCACGCTATCATGTCAAACCGGCGTGCCCGCCTTCGTCCAGACATCCCATTCGGTTGGCGGGCCGGAAAGATCGTGCCGTTCTCGGTGGTAACGACCAGCTCACCGGTGACCTGTTGGTGAGGATGTTCAACCGCTGCCGGATCGCCGTGGTGACTGGAAATATGTTTTGGGGAGGTCGGGCTGGCTACAAATTCTGTTTCTTAACCCACCCGCTTGTTATGGTATAATAATTAAACTATTTTACTTTTATCTGGTGCGATAAATCGTATCAGTCAACACGGTGAGGCAGGCATGAACCGAACCGATGTGCAAGAAGAACCGACCCGGTTTCCGTTGCGTCTGTTGCTGTCCGTAACTGCGGCCATCCTCGTTTCCGAGACCGTCGGAATCTCCATGCTCACCAGGTTTGACTTCTCCATCAACCTGATGTCGGAGCTCGTCGAGATCGTATCCCTCACCGTCATCCTCACGATTCTCGTCTATTATTTCCTCATCAAGCCGCTAACAGTCGAGATCACCGGTCGGCGGAACGCCGAGACCGCGCTCCGCGCCCAGCATGCCCGCCTCGAACAGGTGACAGCGGCCCTCGGCGCCGGACTGGCAGTGATCGACCGCGATTTCCGTCTCGTCTGGGCCAACCAGGTTATGACGGAGCAATTCGGTTGCGTACCCGGGGCCATTTGTCACCACACGCTCAAACAGAAACAGTATCCCTGCGACGACTGCGGGGTGCGGAAACTGTTCGACACCTCATGTGACCTGGTCACGTCCGAACACCTGCTGATCGACGCTCGGGGGGGAACCGCCTGGTACGAGGTGATCGTCACCCCGCTCCGCGACGAAGACGGTACGGTCCGGCAGGCGCTGGAACTGCTGGTGCCCATCGATTCCCGCAAACAGGTCGAAAACGCACTCCAGGTGAGTGAAGAGCGTTTCCGCAGTCTCGTGGAAAATTCCAGCGACCTGATCTGGGAGGTGGATGCCTGTGGGCGCTACAGCTACGTCGGACCCCAGTGCCGCGAGATGCTGGGATACGAGCCGGAGGAGCTGCTCGGTGTCACCCCCTTTGACCTGATGCCGCAGGATGAACGGGAACGGAGCTGCGTCATGTTCCGGAGCAACGCCGCGCGCGGCATCCGGTTCACCCTCCTGGATGCCACGGTGATGCGTAAAAACGGTGAGTGCGTGGCGCTGGAAACGAGCGGCACCCCGTTCTTCGACGAAAACGGCCTTCTCCTCGGCTACCGCGGCATTGACCGGGACATCAGCGAACGGAAACGGATCGAGGAACTGTTGCGCAACTACCAGGTCGACCTGGAACGGCAGGTCATCGAGCAGACCGAGCAACTCCGCCGATTAGTCGCCGAGAAGGAGCAGAGCCTCGCAGAACTGCTGTCGGCACAAACGTCGCTTCGAGCCAGCGAGAACCGCTTTCAACAGGTATTTCTTCATAACCTCGATGGGATCATCCTCTTCGACCAGGCAACGGGCCGGGTCGAAGAGGCGAACCCTTCGGCCGAGCTGCTGTTCGGCTACGATCACCGCCGGCTCAACGGTCTTAGCTGGTCGGATCTTGCTATCCGGGACGGTCGGGGCCGCCCGGTTCCGCTCGAAACGTTCTCCCGGGACAACGATTTCAGTCTCACCCCGGCGAACGGTACGCGCAACGACGGCAGTACCGTGACGGTATCCACCTGGGGCAGGCGGTTTTCCGTCGACAGTCAGGATGTCGTCTACTGCTCGTTTCACGATATCACCGACAAGGTCAGGCTCGAACGGGAGTCTCGGTTCATCCAGACCAAGCTGATCCAGGCGAACAAGATGACGTCGCTGGGACTCCTCATCGCAGGGATCGCCCACGAGGTAAACAATCCGAACAACAACATCATGCAGAGTTCACAGATACTGAACCGTACCTGGCAGGACCTGCTCCCGCTTCTGGAGAACCGTTACCAGGCCGAAGGCGACTTCGTTCTCGGCGGGACCCCTTTCAGCGAGCTGCGTGAAACCATTCCCCGGCTCATGGTGCTATTGATCGATTCCTCCCGGCGGATCGAGGGGATCATCGGCAACCTGCGTGAATTCTCCATTCAGGGGAAATCCGGCCTCGACCAGCAGGTCGACGTCAACCGGATCGTTTCCGTCGCCACTTCAATCCTGCAAAACCAGATCAAGAAGCAGACCGAGCGTTTCACCCTCAGCCTGGCGGTCGATCTCCCCAACGTCACCGGTAATCCCCAGCAGATGGAGCAGGTGATCATCAACCTGATCATCAACGCCATACAGTCGCTCCCTTCCCGCCAACACGGGGTTCACGTCAGCACCGGCCTGGATACCGATCCGGACCGAGTAGTCATTTCCATACAGGACGAGGGGAGCGGCATCCCGGAAGAGGATCTTTCCCACATCTTCGAGCCGTTCTTCTCCACCAAGCTAGAGAGCGGCGGCACCGGCCTCGGCCTGGCGATCTCCGACCAGATTGTCAGGGAGCACGGGGGACGGATAGAGGTCGATTCGACACCGCTCCGCGGCACCGCCGTCAGGGTCCTGCTGCCCGTTCCGACGCTGCCGGCAGGTACCGGGCCATGACCGCACCTTCCCTTCTCCATCCCGCCGTGCCGGTCCTGCTCGTCGACGACGAACAGCAGGTCCTGGAGATCACCCGATTCACCCTGCGCAGCCACGGCATCACAAATCTCGCAACACTGAACGACGGCCGCGAAGTCCTATCTTTTCTGGCGCGCCAGCCGGTCGCCGCAGTCGTTCTCGACCTGATGATGCCCCACCTCTCCGGCTCGGACCTCCTCCCCCGCATCCTGGACGCCCATCCGCACCTGCCGGTCATCGTCATGACCGCACTCTACGATGTGGAGGCCGCCGTGCACTGCATGAAGGTCGGCGCATTCGACTACCTGATCAAGCCGGTCGAGGCGAGCCGGCTCTTTTCCGCGGTGGAAAAGGCACTGCGGATCGGGGCGCTTACCGGCGAAGTCGCATCTCTCAAGGAACGGCTGTTATCGGGAACCCTTGAAAAAGCGGAGGCGTTCGAGGAGATCATTAGCTGCAGTCCGCGCATACAGGCTCTCTTCAGGTATGCG
Source organism: Deltaproteobacteria bacterium (assembly GCA_021779095.1). Lineage (GTDB taxonomy): Bacteria > Desulfobacterota > Desulfuromonadia > Geobacterales > JAJYBI01 > JAJYBI01. The sequence goes on along the minus strand of JAJYBI010000025.1, from coordinate 48,842 downwards.
GAAGTGGTCGCCCGGTCACGCGAGGCGATCCTGGTGACGGGGGAAACCGGCGTCGGCAAGGAGCTGTTCGCACGGGCAATTCACCGTGCCAGCGGCATGCAGGGCGAACTCGTGACGCTGAACATCGCCGGTCTCGATGACACGCTCCTTTCCGACACCCTCTTCGGCCACGCACGAGGAGCCTTCACCGGCGCGGGGACCATGCGCGAGGGGCTCATCGCCAGGGCTGCCGGCGGCAACCTGTTCCTCGACGAGATCGGCGACCTGGACGAGGCGTCCCAGATCAAGCTGCTCCGCCTCGTCCAGCAGGGTGAATATTATCCCGTAGGTTCCGACATGCTGAAGAAGGTCGACACCCGCATCATTGCCGCAACCAACCATGACTTGGTTGCGCTCATGGAGGCGGGCAGGTTCCGTCGCGACCTCTACTACCGGCTCTGCGCCCACCAGATCCAGGTGCCGCCGTTGCGGGAACATCCGGAAGACATCCCGCTCCTCCTGAACCATTTTCTCGACGAGGCGGCCGGAGCGTTCAACTGCGCCCGTCCGCGGCTGCTCCCCGAGGTAGCGGTGTACTTCTCAGCGTACCGTTTCCCCGGCAACGTCCGGGAGCTGCGCGCCCTGATCTTTGATGCGGTTGCGCGAACCGGCTGCGGCAATCTCTCCCTGGACTGCTTCCCCAGTCTGCCGACCGGGGCGCCAGTGACGGACGCAACCATCCTCCCGATCGCCAGGGATATCCAGCTCCTCGTACAGATGTTCGGCCGGTTTCCTTCCATCCGCGAGATGGAGGATTTTCTCATTGGTGAGGCGATCAGGCTGACCGGCGGCAATCAGACGGCTGCTGCCGCCCTCCTCGATATCTCCAGGCCGACCCTCAACAAGCGGCTGCATCGCCGGGACGACGAGTAAATATTTTCACACCCGTTAAAATCCTCACACCCGGAAACCTCTCCCCGCCTGGAAGTGCACGCCGCACTGTGTTAAAAAATTCACATCGTACGTTGCAATACATCAACACACCCACCGGAACACACCGTTTTAGCTACGGTTTTCGATGCGGATACCTCTTGGCACACAACCTGATATGTACATCGTTATCCCGTCACCGTCAGTGAGTGTGAGGCTCCTGACGACAACCAGACAGGAGGAAACGATGCCGGATCGAATCTACGAGCTCGACGAGCTAACGGCAAACCTCATCGCCGCACAGCGGGTCTGTCCGTTCCTGCCGGACTGCACGTTCATCCAGAACCGCTGTCGGACGGACCAGGGAACCATCACGTTCGCAATCCGCTACTGCGGCGGCACGTACGATAGGTGCCGGTACTACCTGGCGCGGCTATCCGAGAAAGAAAGCCTCGCCAATGAACTACCGGAAAACCCGGGATCACGCGACGGACCAATGGAGTAAGAAAGTGTGCAACTGGCCGCACAAACTGGATTCTGCGTGCATCACCGATCTGAAAGGAGGACTACGATGGATTCAACGAGAGAGATAACCAATCGTCGGCACCCTGCATTCAGGACAATCTGCTCTGCCGCCCTGGCTTGCATCTTCATCTTCATGGCCGGCTGCGGCGGTTCATCGTCCACAACTCCCACGACGGCCACGCCAACAGGCTTGACCGCAACTGCGCTGGACTCGGGCTCGGTTTCCGTTGCATGGGCAGCCGTTCCCGATGCGACGTCGTACACTCTGTACTATTCAACGGATCCCAATGCTACCAAGCAAACGGCAACCAAGATCACGGGAATCACCGGAACGACCTACACATGCACCGGACACGACTATCTGTATACTTACTACTATTCCATCACCGCGGTCGGTCCACACGGTGAAAGCGGCCCATCGCAAATCATTTCCTGCGTACTGCCGCCGATCCCGCCCGATTTCGTCAGCATCACCGCCGGTGTAACCTCGCTGGCAATCAACTGGACCGATGTCCCCGGCGCAACCTCGTACAATATCTATCGCGGCACGGCCCCTGACGTAACCGTGGCCACCGGCAGCAAAACGGCCGGCGTTACCTCTCCGTATCTGGATAACGATGTCGTTCAGGGTACCGTCTACTACTACATCGTCACCGCCGTTGGTCCGGGAGGCGAGAGCATCGCATCAGAGGAAGTGGGGGCGGCACCCAAGGATCCGCCGCCGGGGGCACCGTTGAACGTTACTGCCTCGCTTACCGCCGAAACGACCCTCTCGGTAACCATTTCCTGGACGGAGCCGGTGACCGGAACGGCGCCCGCCTCCTACAACATCTACCGCTCCACGACCTCACCGGTCACCGTGGAGGCCGCCAATCTCCTGGCCAACGCGGCCGCTCTGCCGGGCCAGTTGATGCAGTACATCGACACCAACGGCCTGGTCGGACAGACCACCTACTACTATGTCGTCACGTCGGTGACGGACGGTTCCGAAAGCCTCCCCTCGGCGGAAGTGTCGGCTACGCCGCACGGATCGAGCAGCGGAGGTGGCGGAGGCGGTGGTGAAACCGATACCGGATTCGGGAACAACCTCGCTGCGCCGGTGATATTCGCCAACCCATACGGCATTACCGGGCTTCCGATCACCGGCAGCTGGACCCTGGACCCGGCGGCCATCGACTTCAACACCGGCTTGCGGCCCCTTTCAACCGAAGCGGCGCTCGCCACAATAACCTCATTACCGTACCTCGACCCAACGACAACCCTGACGCTCAATAATGTCACCTACTACAAGCAGGCGACCGCGAGCACCTGGCAAGCCCAGTGGGCGGTAGCGACTGAGCCGGTGCATGTTACCGCCAAATGGGGCGACAATCTGATCAGCCGCGTCCCCACCACCAATTCCACGGCGCGGGTCGAGATGGTGCTTACCCAGGGCAGCCTGCCAGCCGCCATGACCGGCTATACCATAAAGTCGCTCTACGGATCCAGAACCGCCGAAGTGACCGGTACCGACGGAACGACCTATCAGGCGACTTCTGCGGTGGTGTTCGCCCCGAACGCCCGTTTGAAGATCGAAAAGCTGGACGGGGCGGGCGGTAACGTCGTGTGGACCTATCTGGACAAGGCAGTCTATGAAAAATTCGGTGCTGATGGCCAGGTTACCGGCATGGCCGCCGAGATCGGCGTAGGAGGCGGACTCGCCTTCGGCTTCAACTGGCCGCTCAACCAGATCACCATGCCAACGGGAATCGAGAAGACAGGATGGTGGAGGCTTACCTTCTCGCTCGATCCCGAGTTCACTATCGGCACTGCAAGCGGTTTGACCAACAACACCCTGATAGATTCCGCGGTTAACGGAAGCATGGTATCCGAAACAGAGGTCTACATCGAAGTGAACATCGGCTCAGGTTCAGGCGGGTGATGAATACCAGGTATGGTTGCCCCTGACTTTCGGGGAGGGAACCTGTTTCCCTCCCCGAGGGGCTTGAGCCGGGAATTGGAGGTGGACCATGAAAACCACGACATCACCCCTGAGCATGAGCCTGCTTGCCGTCTTCGTCGGAGGCGTCATCATATTACTCCTTCATGCCGGATGCGGCGGTTCCGGCGGAGGTACCGCAACGCCATCAGTCACCACCCTCCTCGCCCCTGCCAACATGACGGTAACTGCGAGCGACAGCTCGGCCAGTATCACCTGGGACCGAGTGGCGGACGCGGAAGACTATATCCTCTACATGTCTACAACGCCCTCCATCGATCCCGCAACAGCAACCTTGGTGGAACATGTCGCCCCGCCATACACCATCGCAGGACTGGCGAACGGCACCACCTACTATTTCAGTGTTGCATCGATCTGCACCAATACCGGCCGTACCAGTTCGCCTTCTGCCGAACTGGCGGTCACACCGCGGCAGCCGCCGCCCGGCACACCGGCCAAAATATCGGCCATCGCCGGCGATACGTTCATTGTCATCCAGTGGGAACCGGTTGCAGGAGCCACCTCCTACAATCTGTACTGGGGATTGAAACCAGGAACTACCCCCATCGCCGGTGAACGGTTCCTCGATGTCTCCTCGCCTTATCTGCACATGATACCACTTGAGGCAGTGCCCGGCATGGGGCGTGGCGGGAGCGGTGGTGGAGGTGAAGGTGGCTGCGGTGAATCCGTCACGACCGCCGCCGTCTTGGCATCGATGTCTTCGGCAGGCGGTTGTGGTGGTGGCGATAGCGGTGGAGGTGGCAGTGGCGGTTGTGGTGGAGGAGGCGATGGTGGCCAAGGTGGCCAGGGTGGCAGGAAGACGGCCACCATGTTCTACTATGCCGTTACCGCAGTGGGACCGGGAGGTGAAAGCAAGATATCTGCTGAAGTCGGTGCCGCACCGCTCAATCCGGGTGGCAAGCCGGGCGGCGAGGAGGCATCGGCCTTCGGCGGCAATCTGGCCGTTCCGGTCGTCTTTGCCGAGGGGTATGGAATCGGAGGCCTGCCGGTAACCGATATCGCCGGCGTCCGTCTCTTTGCCAACACCGGATTTCGGACACCACCCGGCAATCCGCCGGCGCCGTTCTGGTCATCCGAGTTTGCCGAGCTGTACATCGCCGGTGGCACCACCTACTTCATGCAGCGGACCTCCAGCGCCTGGCAGGCCGAATGGCGCAACGGCGCAGAGACTCCCCAGCAGGTGACGGTCGACTGGTCCGATAACATCACCGGCCACGTCTGGACGACCAGGTCGGTCATCCATATCGAACATGTCCTGTACCAGGCACCGGTGGACGAAGGCGGTTCACCGACCGACCTGATGACCGCCTACGCCATGAAGAACCTGTTCGGCGACAGGTATGCAGCGCGGTACGGTGCCGACGGCACCACCTACCAGACCAACTACCGCACCGTCTTCACCCCCAACGCCCGTCTGACCATCGAAAAGCTGACCGGGCCGGGAGGCGAACGTGATCCGGCGTTCAACGGGGGAGAACCTGTCGTCGACAGGGCCATATATGAAGGATTCGGTGCCGAAGGACCGGGCTGGTACCGGGCCGAAGTGAACGGGGCGGGGAAACTGGTCTACGGCTACAACTTCATGCTGCGCCAACTGGCCGTCGACGATGCCCAGAAAATGGGATGGTGGCGCATCACCTTCAGCATCGACCCGGTGGCCACCTACAGCATTGCAGCTGTCGAAGGTGCCGAACCCGCAACATTCGTCGTACCGGCCAATACGATGCTGTCCGCAATCGACCCGACGGACACGGGAACCGACAAGAAGTTCATCCCGGTACTATCGGGTAACGCCTCGATCCTGGAAATCCAGATCAAGGAAGGAACGGGCGGCGGAAGCGGTGGCGGAGGCGGAGGCGGTGGAAGTGGCGGAGGCGGTTGCGGGGAAACCGGCGGCAGCACAACACCATGACAATAGGGATGCTGAAAGGAGGGAACCATGCGACTCAACGAGGTGAAGCAACACGCCCTATCCAAAGGAGTGCTTCCCCTGGGAAGCAAGATTGACATCATCAGAGCAATCCAGGTTGCCGAGGGATACCAGCCCTGCTTCGGCACGCGCCGCGTCGCCGAATGCCCGGAAGAGACATGCCTGTGGCGTCTGGACTGCCTGCAACTGGAGCGTCGTTAGTCCCGCGCGACCGCTCTCCCGTAACTCTGACACCTGCCGGTCCGGCCGGACGTGCGGTGGCATGCGGGATGCCTCGGCACCGGACAACGGAATACCGGCAGACGGAAAGGAGAAATACCATGAATAAAAACAGCATGCGTCTCGTTCTGCTCATCATCCTCGTCGCCATCGCCAGCCCGGCAGCGGCAGCAGGCAGGGGAGGAAGCGGCGGAAGCGGAGGAGGAGCGGGCATTGTCCAGCCGCGGGGAGGACAGACATTGCAGGACACCACCACCCAGGGTGACCGGGACATGCTTCATGACAGGGATCAGGACACGCTACGGGACCTGGACAAGGTCCAGGACCAGGACCAGGACAGGATCAAGGACCCCGATCAGGACCAGGACCAGAATCAAGACCAGGATCAGGACCGTATCCATCAATGATGTAAAACGGGACAGTCGACCACACCGCCGTGAAGGAGGCAATCATGAAATATCTGGCAGGAATCGTTATATGGATTCTGTTTGTCGTGTGTACAACGGGAAGCGTGCTCTGGGCTGCGGACCAGACCCGCGAGATGACCCGAGACCGTCTACAGGTGCGGGAGATGATCCGTGACAGGAATCAGCGCGAGGAGCTTCTCAAAAATCGCGAGCAGGTTCGCACCATGCTCCAGAACCGCGAGCAGAGGGAAGAGATGATGCAGCACCGTCAATTCATGAACCAGTTGATGCAGCGCCCGGAGATGAGGCAGGAGCTGTTGCAGAACAGGGAGATGATGCATGAAATGCTGCAGAACCGGACAATGAGGCAGGAGATGTCCCGCAACCGGGACATGATCCGCGAGATGGAGCAGAACGAAGAAATGAAAAAGGAGATGTCACGTTACGGCGACATGAAACGGGCCATGATGCCACCGCAGGGACAGGGGCCGACGATGGATGGCATGGGAGGCCAGCGGATGCAGCGCCGTGGCAGATGACCGGCGACTACCGGTTCCTCGGTCACGAAGAATGGTGGCCGGAACTGCGCGCGACCCTCTATCTGAAATTTCCGACCGCTGGCCGCGCCAAAGGGCTCGGCACCGGCGAGTTCGACGTCGGTCCGGGCCTGGCTACCGGCCCCCGGTTCAACAAATGGCGCCTGTTCCTCGAAGGGAGCTACGGCATGGTTGGATACGTCTCTAAAGGACTCACGGATGACAGCCCCGATACAGGCTGCAGCGTCGGTGACTACGACGATTTCTGAAGTGCGATCGAACCACACAGGTCATCCTGTGAGGCCCGGCGCGGGACAACGGTGACCCAATAACGCGTCGAACAGGTTTCCGGATTCCTGTTCCTCTCCTTCCGAGGCAGATCAATCCCGTTCTTGCTGTGGCGATCGAAGCTGGCCTACGATTCGTAGGCCAGCTTTATGCCGGCAGGTACGTCCGGTTCGACACGGATGAAACCTCCCGCTATGCTCACGTCGAGACGAGCTGCCCCCCCCTACCCTGCCATCGTGCTATCGGTGGACTCGGGGGTCAGGCGTGCGATGAACCAGGTGGTTGCCAGGGCGGCGATGAACACGAACAGTGAAACAGCCGCATTGTTGAGCAGTGCCGGGCGAAAAAGAACGACCCCTCCAAGCATGAGCATCATGACTCCGGAAAGGAGCTTGAGAACACGCCCCTGCCGTTCCGTCAGCTTGCGGCTCCCCAGCGTGACGGTGAATACCGCCACGATAATCAGCAAAGGGAGACATACACGACATTGTAGCCGGCCAGATACAGGTAATAGACGCTGGCCGGAAGGGGGCGAAGGGTGAGCACCCGGGTAAAGACCATGGGAAAACCGGCGGTGCAGAGCAGTTCGTAGGCATTTGCGGTAACGGCCAGGACGACCGTCCCTCCCAGCATCGCAGGGAGAGAGGCGGCATGCAGCAACCCCCGCATCCGCTGAAACAGGTGTGGTTTGGCTTCCTCTGCGATGGTGAGGGATATCCCCTGCCTGAAGAAGAAATAATCCTTGATGTTGATGCAGGCAACGCATACGGCGGCTATCCCTGCTATGGACGTGATAACCGTGAGACTTCCCGTCAGGAGAAAGAGATTGAGCCAGGCCGACATGAAGAGGAAATAGACGAGGCCGGAACAAAAGACGAAGGTGCCGCCGATGATCATCATCCTCCGGCGGGAATGGGCATGGATGAGAAGGCTGAGGAGGAAGAAGAGGACGAAGAATGCGCAGGGGTTGAAGCTGTCCAGCCCTGCGATGATGAGGGTAAATACCGGAAGGGACAGTGAATCGGGGCGTATTCTGCCGATCAACGGCAGGTCCAGGTCCGACGATGGCCCGGTGCCGCTCGGGGGCTTCTGCATGGATCTTCCGGAAGAAACCGACGCCAGATGCCGCCGGACCTCGGCTTCCAGATGCCGGCCGATTTCCGGGGAAAACCCCTCGATCATGACGTCGTCGACGATGAACACCGGCACCGCCGTGGCCTCCCTCCCCGCCGCCCGGGCCATGGAGCGGAGCAGTTCCACGTTCGCCCGGTGCTCGAAGACCTCATACTCCCGCACCTGAAGCGCGGGATAGCGGTGGTTGAGTTCCGCTACAAATGGCTGCGCCTTCTCGCAGACCGGGCATCCCTCGCCGCGGAAGAAATAGAGGGTGACCGTCCGCTCCGCGTTTCCAGCATAAACTGTTGCACCGAGTACGCTGACGATACACAGCGCTCCCCACAGACACCGCAGCACCGATAGACGCACCCCGGGGTGACCCATCAACGCCTCCCCGGGGCTTGCCCGGCACCCTCCACGATGCTGTCCAGCAGTTCCCCGTCCGGACCGTACAACTCCATGCTCACCGGCATCCGCCCGGCTACGTGGGTCGAACAGGAGAGGCAGGGGTCGTAGCACCGGATACCGTGCTCGACCCGGTTCAGGAGCCCCTCGTCGAGCCGCCCGCCCCTCAGGTAATGCCGTGCGATCTGCAGGATGGTGCGGTTCATGGCCCGGTTGTTGTGCCCCGTGGCGATGATCAGGTTGACGGCGGTCAGGAGGCCATGATCATCCACCCGGTAGTCATGGATCAGAACTCCCCGCGGGGCTTCCAGCACACCCACCCCCGACTGGCCGTTGATGCGGGCTGAACTGCACAACAGATGGCGGTCCATGATCTCCCGGTCATCCAGGAGGATTTCCATGGTCTCCAGACAGAAGAGCAGTTCGATCAGCCGGGCCAGGTGGTAACAGAAGCTTCCCTGGACCGGACCTCCCCCCTCGCCGAAGCGGCGGTAGCGGCTGAACTCCTCGTCCGCCCGGGGGGTGGCGACATGGCGTGCGACGTTCAGGCGGGCAAGCGGTCCCACCCGGTACATCCCCCCATCCGTTTCCGCTCCCCGCGTCCGATAGTAGGGAAATTTCAGATACGACCAGCTCTCCTGCGTCTCGGCGATAATGCCGGAGTAGCGGGACGGTTCGATCCCGTCCTCCAGCAGGCTGCCGTCCGCGTCCGCCAGCCGCAACGCACCGTCGTAATGCTCCAGTCCGCCATCGCGGCCAACAAGCCCCAGGTACAGGCTGGGGAAATTGCCGTAGACACTGCGTTCCTCGGTCATCCGCTCCAGCGCTCCGGCGCACAGATTCAGGGCTTCCCGGGTGGTTGCCACGGCCTGCGGCAGCCCTTCCGCAATCCTGTCGCGTTTCTCAACCGTAAGCGGCTCCCGCACCCCGCCGGGGACGGCCCACGCCGGATGCACGGAGCGGTCCGCCAGTGTCCGGATTACGTCCTGTCCGAACTGGCGCAGCTGAAGCCCTTCTCTCGCCAGCCGGGGCATCGCCTCCATGAATCCGATGAAGTTGCGACTGCGCGGATCGCTCTCCATCCCCAGCAGCAGATCGGGACCCGACAGCAGAAAAAAACTCAGGGCATGGCTCTGGACGAACTGGGCGCAATGCATGAGGCGGCGCAGCTTCACCGCCGCCGGCGGGATCTGCACTCCCAGAAGGGCATCACCCGCCTTGGCCGAGGCAAGGGCGTGGCTTACGGGGCAGATGCCGCAGATCCGTTCCGTAATGGCAGGCATCTCGCGAAAACTGCGCCCCAGGCAGAACTTTTCGAAGCCGCGGAACTCGGTGACGTGCAGGCGGGCATCGGCGACCTCTCCGGCGTCGTCGAGACGGACGGTTATCTTCGCATGTCCCTCGATGCGGGTCACGGGGGCAATACTGATCGTTTCCGCCATCGGCTCTCCCCCTATCCGAACGTACGCTGCTCCTCTCCCAACCGAACCGTTTCGCCGTGCCGGAGAGCCGACAGGGCCGCCCATATCCGATCCGGCTCAGGCGGACAGCCGGGGATGAAGGCGTCCACCGCCACAATCTGATGCAGCGGCAGCACCCGGGTGAGAAGCGCAGGCAGTTCAGGCCCGGCTGGAGTGCAACCGGCAGCGGCAGGATAGACTGCAGCCAGCAGCTCCTCCGTCGGATAATAGTTTCGCAGGGCGGTCACGTTGCCGGTCACGGCGCAGTCGCCGAAGCTCACCAGCAGACGGGTCCGTGCCCGGATATGCTCCAGCAGCATCCGGTTTTCCTCCGTGGCCACCGCCCCCTCCACCAGGGCCACGTCCACCCCTTCCGGATACGCCTTGCCATCTACCAGTGGGCCATAGACCAGGTCAACCTCGCTGAAAAGCTCCACCAGCCGCTCCCCTAGGTCGAGAAAGCTCATGTGGCATCCGGAACAGCCGGCAAGCCAGGCCGTGGCCAGCCGCAGCCGTGGCGGCGGATCGTTCATGCCCCTTCCTCCCGTATCCCGGCGCGTCGTTCCAGGATTCGCAGCAGCGAGGCACGCTCCCGCGCCGCCTCGTCCCCCACATCTACCGTTCGTGACAGCGCTCCCGTGGGACAGAGATGGACACACTTGCCGCAGCCGGTGCAACTGGTGCTCTCCCCCCACGGCCGGTCCAGGTCCGACACGACCCTGCCGTTGATCCCGCGAAAACAGACATCCCAGGTATGGGCCCCTTCCACGGCATCGCAGACCCGCACACACCGCCGGCACAGGATGCAGCGGTTGTGGTCGAGGGTGAACCGTTCGTGGCTTGCATCCAGGGGAAGGAGCCGGTACCGGTACTCGAACCGGACGTGATCGACCCCCAGGCGGGCCGCCATGGCCTGGAGCTCGCACCTGCCGTTCCGCACGCAGACCGAGCAGGTATGGGCACGCTCGGCCAGCAGTAACTCCACGATCATCCGCCGGTATTCGACCAGGGCGGCGGTGTCTGTTTCCACCACGAGCCCCTCGCTTGCCTGCGTCAGGCAGGCGGGCAACGGCCGGGGAGATCCCCGCACCTCAACTAGGCAGAGACGGCAACCGCCCAACGGTTCCAGGCCGTCCAGGTGGCACAGGGTCGGGATCTCGATGCCGTGCTCACGCGCCGCCTGCAGCAGCGACTCCCCCTGCCGGGCGCTGATGAGCCGGCCGTTCATGGTCAGGGTCACGACGGACATGGAACCGCCTCCCCGTTCATGGCGCAGCGCCCCGCCGGACAGCGCCGTTCCCGTAGATGGGTCTCGTATTCGTCCCTGAACCAGCGCAGGGTGGAAAGCACCGGATTGGGAGCCGACATCCCCAGCCCGCAGAGGGAGGTCTCCCGTACCATCCGGCAGAGCCGCTCCAGGTCCTCCATGTCCCCGGGACGGGCGATGCCGTTGGCCATCCGGTCGAGCATCCGGAACAGCTCGAAGGTCCCCGCGCGGCAGGGAACACACTTGCCGCAGCTCTCTTCCATGCAGAACCCCATGAAGTACCGGGCGATGTCGACCATGCAGCTCCCCTCCCCCATGACGATAAGGCCGCCGGAACCCATGATGGAACCCAGCGCCTGCAGCGCCTCGTAATCCATCGGTACGTCCAGCTGTGCGGCGGGGATGCAGCCACCGCTGGGGCCTCCGGTCTGGGCCGCCTTGAACTCCCGGCCGTCGGGCAGGCCGCCGCCGATGTCATAAACGATCCGGCGCAGGGGGGTTCCCAGCGGGACCTCGATGAGGCCGGTATTCACCAGTTCACCGCACAGGGCGAACACCTTCGTGCCGCTGCTGGCAGCAGTGCCGACGGCGGCAAACGCCTCGGCCCCCATGGATATGACGGCGGGAATGTTGGCGAAGGTTTCCACATTGTTGATGAGGGTGGGACAGCCCCAGAGCCCCTGCCGGGACGGATAGGGGGGACGGCTGTGCGGTTCTCCCCGGTGTCCCATGACTGAGGCCAGGAGTGCGGTCTCCTCGCCGCACACGAAGGCCCCTGCCCCCATGCGGAGAAAGATCCGGAACCGGAATCGGGAATCCAGCACGCGGCTCCCCAGGATGCCGGTGCGCTCCGCAGCGGCGATCGCCTTGCCGAGCCGCCGCGCCGCAAGGGGATATTCGCCGCGCACGTAGAGATATCCCTCTTCCGCTCCCACGGCGTATCCGGCGATGGCCATCCCCTCCAGGATGCGGTGGGGATCCGCCTCCATGAGGGCGCGGTCCATGTAGGCGCCGGGGTCGCCCTCGTCGCCATTGGCAATGACGAACCTGCGGTCACGCCGCTCCTTGCGCACCAGCTGCCACTTGAGGCCGGTGGGATAGCCGGCGCCCCCCCGTCCCCGCAGCCCGCTGGCGGACACCGCTGCGCATACCTCCTCCGGTGACATGTCGTGCAGCACCCGGGCAAGGGCATTGTAGCCGCCGGCGCCGATATACTGCCCCATCTCATCCGGGTCGATCAGTCCGCAGTTGGCCAGCACGATCCGGGTCTGGCACGTGAGGAACGGGAACCGCTCAGGGAGTCTCCCCTCTCCCGGCAGATCTGCCCCTCTGGACAGGGCATCGACAACGGCAACCGCCAGCTCCGGTGTGGCATGCTCGAAAATGGCATCCGTTTCATCGCGTCGCTGGACGGTAAGGAGCGGCCCGCGGCTGCACGGCCCGCGGCATCCCGTTCCCACCAGGTCCGGCTCCGTCGCCATGCCGGAGGCGGCAAGCCGGCCCCGCAGGGCGCTCAGTACCGACTCGGCTCCCGCGGCCATGCAGGGGCTGCCGCAGCAGACGAGCAGCCGCTGTTCTCCCCCCCGGCGCCGCCTATCCTCCGCTTCTGCCAGTACGGCCAGCTCCGTTCCGGTCACTCCGCACCTCCAGGGCCCGGCCCACCTTCTCCACTGAGCCGGCAGGGGACTCGCGGCCATAAACCAGGTCATCGAGGACCATTACCGGCGCCAGACTGCACATTCCAAGACAGCGAGCGGTACCAAGGTACAGCCGACCATCGCATCCGGTATCGCCTTCCCGCACGCCGAAACGCTTTTCCAGTGCGTCCTTAAGCTCACCGCCGCCCTTGACGTGACAGACGGTGCCGATACAGACGACACAGCTGTGTTCACTCGGTGGTTGCAGTGTAAAAAAGTGATAGAAGGTCGCAACACCGTAGACCCCGCTCTCGGGGATTCCCAGCACCGCTGCCACATGGGCCAGCAGTTCGCGACTCAGGTAGCCGAAGGCCTCCTGCGCGGTGTGCAGCACCTCGATAAGCGCGTCGGGACGGCACTGTACCCGCTGCATGGCACGGTCCACCAGAAGCATCTTCGGGTCGCCTGTCAACGGTGCCGTTTCGCGGTGCTCTTGCATGGTATCTACCTCGAACCATCAAGCGGTATTTGCCAGAACAATAAGTTTAGCCCAATGAAGCAGTACCATCAAATCCGCCTTTTAAAATGGGCGTCATCACCGGGATTCCTATCACCGTCACTGATCTCACAAGTGTTCCGCGTAATTGTAAATAGATATCGAATAGCGACCTTGTTCCCCTGAATATTCCTCCACGCCCCGGGCGCCGGCGGCGTTACCCTCCGTGATGCCGGTCATCTCGCCTGTCTTATCCTCCAGGGCGACCCGGGTCTTGATGAGCCCTGAGCGTTCTCCCCTGCCTGGCCAGGGAGATGCCGAATCGCGCCCGTTCGGAGATCGACAGGGTAACGATCCGGCAGCCGTCAAGCCGTAACTCCCACCGGTGAGGCCACTAGCCCCTGCACCCTATCACCTGGTAGGCGAGCATACTTTTGCCGATGCCGTTGGTGCCGAGGAGGCGGTGACGGTGCCGTGCAGGGGAAGCTCCGGACATCACGGCCGCTGCATGGCGCACCCTGGAGGGGCGGTGGGTTGCCGCCTCTGGTACGGCACGGTCATGGAAGGCGGGCGGACAGGTAGCCGACGAGACCCGCCAGGGTAAAGACCTTCTCGTAGTCCGCCTCCGGGATATCCACACCGGTCTCCTCGCTGACGCCGATGAGGAACTGGAGAAAGTCGTAGGAATCGATGTCCAGCTCTTCCCGGATGTTGTCACCGGGACGCAAGGATGCCGGGTCCGTCTCGGGGGCAATCGCCTTCAGCCCCCGGCATGCCATCTCCCTGATCTGGTCCTCGGTCATAGCGCCTCCGGTGCCTGCAGGTGGCGGTTCAGCGCCTCCATGAACTGTGAGCCGCGGTGCCCGTCTGTGGCCCGGTGGTCGGCGGAGAGGGAGGCGGACACCACCCGGCGCACGCCGAGCATGCCGTTTTCCGCCCAGGGGATCTCCATGACCCGGCCGAACCCCACCAGCGCCACCTGGGGGGGATAGATGACGCCGAAGACCGTCCGCACCCCCAGGTCCCCCAGGTTCGTCACCGTGATGGTGGCGTCGGTCATCTCCGAGCTGCGCAGCCGGCCGGCGCGGGTGCGGGCGATGAGGTCGCGCATCGCGGCCATCAGGTCGTCCAGCCCCAGGAGGTCCACGTTGTGGATCGCCGGCGCGATCAGCCCCCCCTGGCGGAGAGTAATGGCGAACCCCAGGTTCAGCGCCTCCTGTACCTGGTGGCGTCCGTCCAGCCAGTAGCCGTTCAGCTCCGGCACGTCCCCCAGCGCCCGGGCCACCCCCTTCAGAAGCAGCACCGCCGGCAGAATCCGGTCCTTGATGGAGCGCTTCAGGTTCTCACCCTCCAGCCAGGTGAGCGCCGCCTCCAGGGAGATGGGGGTCTCCAGGTAGTAGTGCGGAATTTCCCGGTTGGCGCGGCTCATGGCCGCCGCAATGGCCTGTCGCATGCCGGCCTGGAAATCGGCAGGGGGCGGGGCCGTCGGTGGCGGCGTGGGTGGAGGCGGCGCTGCGGCCGCAGCCTTCCTCTTCCCCGCCGCCCGTTCCACGTCGTCCCGCTGCACGGCGCCGTGGGGTCCGGTACCCTTGACCGTCGCCGGATCGACCCCCAGCTCCGCCGCCAGCAGGCGTGCCGACGGCGAGACGGGCATCCGGACCGACGGCGTGGAAGGCGGCGGCGGAACCGCCGGTGTCGGCTCCGGTGGACGTGCGGTGGCCGCATCGGTAGCGGGGGACGGTATGGCGGCAAGTGCAGCCCCGGCGGCGGGCGCTTCACCTGCTGCGGAAAGCGTCGCCAGCACGGTCCCCACCGGCACACTGGTTCCCGGCGGTACGAGGAGGTCGCGCACGACGCCGTCCTCGAAGTTCTCCACCTCGAAGAGCCCTTTCTGGGTCTCCACCGTGGCGATGACGTCGCCGCGTCGCACCATGTCCCCCGGCTTCACCAGCCACTCCACCAGCGTTCCCGCATCCATGTCGGCGCCGAGGCTCGGCATGCGGAATTCAGCCATGGGGGTGCACCATCCCTTTCACCGTGGCGACGATGGTCTCCAGCCGGGGGAGCGCCGCCTCTTCCAGGTGCCTGGCGTACGGCATGGGAACTTCGGCGCTGCAGACACGCGCCACCGGCGCATCAAGCTCGTAGAACGCCTGCTCCGTTATCCGGGCGCTGATCTCGGCGGAGATCCCGCCGCTTCGCCACCCCTCGTCCACGATCACCGCCCGGTGGGTCTTCGCCACCGACGCCATGATGGCAGTATCGTCCAGCGGCCTTAAGGTTCTGAGGTCGAGCACCTCCGCCCCGATCCCGTCGGCGGCCAGGGTCTCCGCCGTGGCGAGCGCCTTGTACAGCGAGGCGCCGTAGGTGATGATGCTCACGTCCTCCCCCGCCCGCATCACCCGGGCGTGGTCGATATCCACCGCCTCCGCGTCCGCCCGCAGCTCCCCTTCCATGGGATAGAGGGTCTGGTTCTCGAAGATGAGCACCGGGTCCGGGTCTTCCAGCGCCGTCCGAAGCATCCCCCGGGCGTCCTCGCAGGTGGCGGGGACGAGCACCCGGATGCCGGGGATATGGGCGTACCAACCCTCCAGTGAGTGAGCGTGCTGGGCCGCCAGCTGCCGACCCGCCCCCGTGGCCATCCGGATCACGAGCGGCACGTTGAAGAGCCCGCCGGACATGTGGAGGATGGTTGCGGCGTTGTTCACGATCTGGTCGATGGCCAGCAGGCTGAAGTTGACGGTCATGATCTCCACGATGGGGCGCATCCCCCCCATGGCCGCGCCGATCCCCACGCCGGTGAAGGCGAGCTCGGAGAGCGGGGTATCCCGGACCCGCTCCGGCCCGAACTCCTCCAGCATCCCCTTGCTGGCGGCGTAACAGCCGCCGTACCGTCCCACATCCTCACCCATGAGAAAGACCCGCCCGTCACGCCGGAGCGCCTCGCACAGCCCCATCCGCACCGCCTCGCGGTAGGTGGTCCGTATCGTTTTCGTCTCTCCGCTCATCCGTTGCTCCGATCCGAGCAGACAAACCGCGTCAGTTCCTCCACCGGCTCCCAGCTCCCCCCCTCGGCGAAGGCGACCGCGGCGGCCACCTCTTCCGCCACCGAGCCCTCCAGCGACGCCAGTCCTGCGTCGTCCAGCGCCTCGTGCTCCTTGAGACGGCTCGTCAGGAAGGTGATGGGGTCGCGCTTTCTCCACTCCTCCACCTCGTCTTTGGTCCGGTACTGTTCCGTATCGAACATGGAATGGGCCCGGAACCGGTAGGTACGGCACTCCAGGAAGTACGGACCGTTCCCTCCCCGCACCTGCTCCGTCGCCCGCCTCGCCGCCGCCTCCACCGCCAGCACGTCCATCCCGTCCACCGCCTCGGAGGCGACGGCATAGCCGGCCCCCTTGCTGGCCAGGTCGGTGACCGCCTGGGCGTAGCGGATGGCGGTTCCCATGGCGTACAGGTTGTTCTCGCAGACGAAGACCACCGGCAGCCGCCAGAGGGAGGCAATGTTCATGGACTCGTGGAACACCCCCTCCGCCACGGCGCCGTCGCCGAAGAAGCACCAGGTGAGCCGTTGCCGACCCTGCATCCGGTCCGCCAGCGCCAGCCCCGCCGCCAGCGGGATGCCTCCCCCCACGATGGCGTTGCCGCCGTAGAAGCGGGTCGCGGCGTCGAAGATATGCATCGATCCCCCCCGGCCACGGCAGCACCCCTCGTGCCTGCCGTACATTTCAGCCATGACCGCGCCGGGAGCGATCCCCCGCGCCAGTGCATGACCGTGCTCACGGTAGGTGCTCACCACTCCGTCGTCCGGCGCCACCGACCCCATCACCCCCACGGATACCGCCTCCTCGCCGATATACAGGTGGAGGAAGCCGCGGATCTTCGTGACGCTGTACAGTTCGGCGCACTTCTCCTCGAAACGGCGGATGAGCAGCATCTGCCGCAGGAGACCCAGTTCGTGGTCCCGGTCGATGGCAGGTCTGACTTGTTTGTTCGTCACCGTCGACTCCTTTGATATTGTTCGCTGTCCCGCCCCCGGCAGTGTCTCTGGATATTGTTATGTAAGCATTGGACATTTCACGCGCTTTCAAGCGTAGACGTGTCTCCCTCCGGCAGCCCCAGCTCCCGTGCCTTCAATAGCCGCCGCATGATCTTGCCGCTGCGCGTCTTGGGCAGGGTGTCGAGAAAGACGATCTCCTTGGGGGCGACGGCCGAGCCGAGCTTCGACCGGCCGAAGCCGATCAGCTCCAGCCGCAGCGCCTCGGTTCCCTCGAACCCGTCTTTCAGGACGATGAACGCCTTGACGATCTCGCCGATGATCGGCTCGGGCACGCCGATCACCCCCGCCTCCGCCACCGCCGGGTACTCCATCAGGACGCTCTCCACCTCGAACGGCCCCACCATGTGGCCGGCGGTCTTGATGATGTCGTCGGCCCGCCCCACGAACCAGAACCAGCCGTCCCGGTCCCGCCGGGCCAGGTCGCCGGTGAGGTACCAGCCGCCGGCGAAGCATTTCCGGTACCGCTCCTCGTCGTGGAGGTAGCCGCGGAACATGGAGGGCCAGCCGGAGCGCAGCGCCAGCTCCCCATCCTCGTCCGTACCGGCGAGTTCCACCCCGCCCTCGCCGCCCCGCCGGACGACGGCGGCCTCGATCCCCGGCAGCGGCCGCCCCATAGAGCCGGGACGGATCTCCAGGGCGGCGTAGTTGGCGATCATGATGCCACCGGTCTCGGTCTGCCACCAGTTGTCGTGGATCGGGAGCCCCAGGGTTTGCGCGCCCCAGACCACCGCCTCCGGGTTGAGCGGCTCGCCGACGCTGTGAATGAGCCGCAACGCCGAGAGGTCGAACTGCCGGCGCGGTTCGATGGCGGCCCGCATGAGCATCCGGACCGCCGTGGGGGCCGTGTACCAGACGGTCACTCGCTGCTTCTCCAGTATCCGGTACCACCGCTCCGCGTCGAAATCCGCCTCGTCGATGATGCTGGTGATGCCGTGGACCAAGGGGGCGATGATCCCGTAGGAGGTGCCGGTGACCCAGCCGGGATCGGCGGTGCACCAGAAGATATCGTCGGGGTGGAAGTCGAGGACGTACCGGCCGGTGGTGAAATGGGTGAGGACGGCGTCGTGGACATGCACCGCCCCCTTCGGCATGCCGGTGGTGCCGCTGGTGAAATGGAGGAGCGCCATATCCTCAGGATCGGTGGGGGGGATGGTGAAGTCGGAAGCGGCGGTCGCCATGAGGCGGGGCAGCGACAGCACGCTGTCGCTCAGGTCCTCGGCCGCATCGGTGAGGAGCACACGGTTGAGTTGGGGCAGCGTGTTGAGTAGTTGGGCAATCTTCTTCTCGTACAGCCGGACGGTGGTCACCAGGACCCGGCCGTCGCCCCGCTCCAGCCGCTGCCGGATCGGTTCGGGGCCGAAGGCGGAGAAGAGCGGGCAGAAGACGCTGCCGTTCTTCAGGGTCCCCAGGGCGGCGAGGTAGAGCTCGGGAATCCGCCCCGCCAGGGCGAATACCCGGTCCCCCTGCGCAATCCCGAGCCCTTTGAGAACGCTTGCAAACCGGCTGCTCTCCCGGGCAAGGTCGCCGTAGGTGAAATCCCGCACCGCGCCGTTCTTGCCGAGCCAGCGCATGGCCAGCCGGTCCCGCAGGGCTCCGGCGGCGTGGCGGTCAACCGCCTCGTGTGCGATGTTCAGCCCGGCTCCGCCGGGCAGGCCGGCAAGTTCCCGCCGGACATCCTCCCACGAAAATCCTGCACAGGTCGCCTCGTAATCTTGCATATGCGGACTGACGGGGAACACCGCGACATCCTTCCGGATCGGATTCCATCCCATCTTCGCATACCCCCCGGGCAGATCGAAGGCTGTTCAACGAAATACCGAAGTGTGTCGGACTGTCGCAAGCACTCTGGAAGCATTGGAAAACATTGTTGTTATCAGCCAAGGTATTCAACACTACCAGAATCAGATCATCAGCGATTGATTCAAACACCTAAAATCAATGTATACAAAATTAATTGGCTCTCAAGGTAGGGTTTTTTACTTAGCCGTTGCGAATTCCCTTAGGAGAGTAAAACGGATGAGAAAAGCGAATCTCTTTGGGAGAGGAGCCCAATTGCTGCTCCGGTGAGAAACATCTGAATCAAGCGGCGTAGGCGACCTGTGCGTGTTTGAAGTAGCCTCGGACGTGGTGTGGTCGCTTTTGCAGGGTACAAAAGCGCGTTGAAGAACAACGCATCCAACAGCTTGAAGACAAACTGCGTCGGAAACACAAGGTGCTCACAGCGTTGATGGAGGAGTACAGCCGAACTTGGGGAGTTTTGACCGGCAGCTGGGTTCCCCATGACACCCGTGATGCCATTGTTGATTACACTCGGCTGTGGAGCGAGAAGGCCGAAATCCCGCTGAAGCGCTTTGTCTCCTGGCTCTCAGTGGCACAGAGCAAGTTCTACACCGTGATCCGTCATCTAAGCTCCGGAGGGGGACAGCGAACGTCGCATTCGCATCAGATCAGCCCTTCCTTGTCGAGCGACTGGACGATGATATGGGCCATATCCTTGCTGACCGTCACTGTATTGCCCGGCTCGGAAGACTCAACGGCGGCAGCCCAGAGCAGTTTGCCGCTGCGTGCATCGAACAGATTTACCTGTATATGAGCCACCACGTAGGTTGTAATGTCCGGAGGTTCGTAGTACGTCATGGAGTCGTAGTAGTCATACAGGTCCCATGACGGGAAGGCAGGGGGGTACCAGTAATCCGGATAGGCAGTCATATAGCCGGGATGGAGGACTGTCTGATGCTCGACCCTCACGGTCCGCATGATCAGCACGGCGTCTGCCCCGGTTTCACCGACCGCCTGCTTTACGGACTGCCGATCAATCTTCATGTCAGACTTGAAAACGGTATGACTCGGTATCGCCTTGAGCCCCTTCCGCCCCAGGGCATTGGCAATTATATCCTCGTAGATCCGACGATCTTCGAATTTCTTGAAGTTCCCCACTACGAGTATCGATTGTGGTTTACGTCCAGTCAAACCGGGATTGCGCCAACTGTCGACCAGCGAGGTTGTAGCGCATCCGCACAGCAGGGTTGCCGTTACGGTCAGCAATGCCAGTATCTTTACCAGAGAGACGTTCATATGGCACCTCTTTCGGACCTGAAACGCTTGTCAGCATCGGTCAATCGCTCCAGAAGACTCAGCGCGGTTAACGGTATTCGGAGAATGGAGGCATTCAGATTGTTCCCCACCGTTACATGCGGCAGCGTGTTCGCCGATGAAACCGCCCATGAATAACGCGATGCGCCCTTCCCTGCTCGGCAGCATCCGCGACACTGACGATCAGTTTATCTGCTACATGATTCATAGTATCTCCACTCTCCCTACTTTCAAGTTGGACCGCTATCCCGGCGACGGGGATGCATCTGCCATCGGAGCCCCCTCTGTCGCGACAGAAGATTCACGTATCGATCTCCTACGTCAGCAAATAACTGCAACGGGAAACCGCGTCAATGACCGGCTGGAGGGTGGATAGGGGGATGCACCGGGCCCAGGCCATCTACAAGATAAGACTGGTCCAACGATTATGTATACCGTCGAACTGGATACCGCGAGTATATAACGCAACATTAGAGGCGAGGAAGGGTATGGGGTCATGCGGCACGGGAGGGAAGCGATGCGACAACGGCATTACGGCTGTTTGGTGATGCAGTGGCCCTGCTTTTGTTCGACATGCTCATGCCGCGAATGAATGGCTGGCAGGCATACTGAAAGATCGCCCGGATACGCCCCGACATTTTCCATCAGTAATTGTGGCAACGACACCATCGCCTGACAACACGTCGACCGAAGGGCAGGACGCCGTGATCAGGAAGCCGTTCACATCTTTGTGCCTGTTGATTAAATGGGCAAGATCGATGAAAGAGACGAGGTGATTGTCGACACGTCACCATCGAAACCGTTCCCGCACATTCCATTCGTGACTGAGTATCTCCTCGGGCTGACATGCGCCACGGTTTCTGCTTTTCCGACAGGCAGAGCCACCTCGTCCGCAAAGGAGCACCATTCCCCGCCCCAAAAAAAATCTTCAAAAAAAATTTAAGTTTCCTGTTGCGATGCCGAAAAGTGAAATACGAAAGGGTTTCAGACGGGAGAATGATAGCCATGGCGATTATCTCTTCAAATGATGCGGGACAGTCGGTTTCTGGCACTCTAGTCGATGTGAGCTCGCATGCCACAAACGATGCGGGCCAGTCGCTATCTGGCACACTTGCCGATGTAAACCTGCACCCCACGAGCCCGACCGATTCAAATGAACATCCATCAAAGACGAATCAGGTAAGCGACTCCCGCAACGACAAGACGTTACAGTCGCACGATGAGAAAAAAGTCAAGGAAGCCGCAAAAAAGATCAGTGATTTCATTAAAACTACCACCAGAGAGCTGGAATTAACCGTCGGCAACGTCCATAAAAAGATTACCATTAAGGTAAAAGTGAAGTCGTCCGGAGAAGTAATCGTAGAAATCCCATCTGACAAGGCGCTGGAGATTGCCGACTCGCTCAATACCGTCAGCGGATTGCTCATAAGAAAGTATGTATAATCACGGCATGTATCATCAGGCAACCCCCGCCAGTTCCAGCCGTCCTCCCCATCGGTTCACCAGTTCCGATCTCACTTCCGGATATTCCGACAGCTCAGGGTCACGTTCTAGCAGCACGAATGCATCCCGGCGCGCATTCTCAAGCAGTCGACCATCCCGCAGAATATTGGCCACCCTGAAATCCGGGATGCCGGCCTGACGGGTACCGAGGAAATCACCCGGCCCCCGGATGGTCAGATCTTCCTCGGCAATCCGGAATCCGTCGTTAGTTGACTCCATGACCCGCAAACGCCTTTCACCGTCCTCAGTCAGCCGTCCGGGGGTAAGCAGAATACAGCGCGACGTACCACCACCACGCCCCACCCGTCCGCGCAGCTGGTGCAGCTGGGACAAGCCGAACCGCTCGGCGTGCTCTATCACCATCACCGTCGCGTTGGGGACGTCGATCCCCACCTCGATGACGGTGGTGGCCACGAGTATATCCGTCTCGCGCCGCTTGAACGCCGCCATCACCCCTTCCTTCTCCTCCGGCCTCAGACGCCCGTGGAGGAGGCCAATCCGCAGATCGGGGAAGACATCCCGCTGCAGCTGTTCCGCCATCTGGGTGGCGGCCTTCAGGTCCGACTTCTCCGTTTCCTCCACGAGGGGATAGATGACGTAGGCCTGATGTCCCTTTTTAACCTCGTCCCTGACAATTCCGTACACCTGCTGGCGGCGCGATTCGAAGACGATGCGCGTCTCCACGGGAGTCCGGCCGGGCGGCAGTTCGTCGATGACGGAGAGCGCAAGGTCGCCGAGGACCGTCATGGCGAGGGTGCGGGGGATCGGTGTGGCGGTCATGACGAGGATGTCGGGATTGGTCCCCTTCTTCTTCAGAAGGTTCCGCTGCAGGACGCCGAAACGGTGTTGTTCGTCCACAATGCCGAGACCGAGTCGCGCGAACTCGACCTTATCCTGAATGACGGCGTGGGTACCGATGACGATGGAGAGCTCACCTGCGGCGATCCTTTGTAGCAGCTCCGTCTTCGCCTTCCCCTTGAGCGACGCCGTCACCAGGGAGACGGTCACCCCCAGCTGTTCGCACCAGTGATGGATATTGAGGAAATGCTGCTCGGCAAGGATCTCGGTGGGGGCCATGATGGCCACCTGGTACCCGTTCTCAACGGCGACCAGCGAGGCCATGAGCGCCACCATAGTCTTGCCGCACCCCACGTCCCCCTGGATGAGACGGTGCATCGGATGTGGCGCCATCATGTCGGCCTTGATCTCCGACAAGACCCGGCGCTGGGCGGCGGTCAACTGGAATGGAAGGAGCTGCAGGAGCGGCTTCGTGTAAGTGTGGGAGACGGTGAACGGTATTCCCTTCTCCATGGTTACGCCGCGCCGCTTCAGGGCGAGCCCCAGTTCGAGGAAGAAGAACTCGTCGAAGACGAGAGAGCGGTGGGCCACCGTTTCTCCGCTGTTCAGGCAGGTGAGATCCGCGTCCGTACCGGGAAAATGTGCATCGCGAAGGGCCTCCGGCAGCGGCATCAGTCCGTGCCGCGCGGCGATCTCCCGCGGCAGGTGGTCGGTCACGTCGGCGGCGAATTCTTCCACCACCTCCTTCTGCAGCCTGCGCATGACCTTCTGGGTAATCCCTTCGGTTAACGGATAGACAGGCACGATCCGCCCGAAATTGAGCGGGTCACGCGCCATGACCGTCTGCAGGTCATCGCCGTCGGTCAGCCACTCAACGTCAGGGTGATGCACCTCCCGCTGAGGTCCGTACTGCGCCACTTCGCCGGTAAAGATCCCTTTCCGACCCGGCCGCCAGCTCTTCTTCTGCCAGACGGGGTTGAACCGGAACCATTTCAGGGTAATCGTCCCGGTGCCGTCGCTCACGAGCGCCTCGAACTGCTTCTTCCCACCGCGTGTGGTCACCGTGTCGGCGGACAGAATCTCGCCGTGAAACACCTGGGTTGCACCGGTCTTCAACCGCGCAACGGGAGTAATGCTGCGTCGGTCCTCGTATCGGGACGGGAGCAGGTAGAGTGCGTCCTCCACCGTGACGACCCCCTTCTTCGCCAGCATCTCTGCCAACTTGGGTCCTGCCGCCTTTACGTACTGCAGCGGCGTCGCCAGGTTCTTCCGCCGGATTGCCTCAGCCACCGGTGTCTTGTTCGGCGCAGTAGGCTGATGGCGTTGCAGCAGGTAGCCGCTTTCAGTCGCAGTCAGCTCCACCCGGTCGCCGGGCGCAATCCCCAGTGCCTTTGCCACCTCCACAGGTAGCTGCAGGGTACAGTTGTCGGAAAGTCTGAGTACGGTCATAATTGAGGCGAAGTTAACGAAGAGGTGGCTGCCTGTCAACCGATTTGTCACCAGACTGCCAACACGTACGGAAAGTCGGCTGCCGGGCCGGCGAAATTTGCCGGTATTGGATCTGTGGTACAATAAAACATCTGATTAGCGACAATCTTCCGCTACCAAGTTCCCCCCTCCCTTGACGGGAGGGGGTCAGGGGGTGGGTGAAGTTTCAACTGGTTGATATCTTGGCACCTTCACCCCCACCCGCGCCCTCCCCCGTCAAGGGGGAGGGCATGATAAGGGCGGTAGCAGAAGATCATCGCTAATCAGGATAAAAATATGACAGTTTGATCTCGCCACAGGAGGATCATATGGAGCTGAAAAACACCCGCACCACCATCCTGAACGAAGGCGACCCGGAAAAAAAGCGGGCCGAGATACTCGCTTATTTCCATGCAACGTACGACATCGATGAGAGGCTCTATGAGACACTGAAGTACGACGATACCTTCTATCTCCGGGCCGACCGGCTGCGCCATCCGCTCATCTTCTACCTGGGGCACACCGCCACCTTCTTCGTCAACAAGCTGACCATCGCCCGGGTGATCGACCGCAGGATCAACCCGCGCTACGAATCCATGTTCGCCGTGGGGGTGGACGAGATGTCGTGGGACGACCTGGACGAGCGGCACTACGACTGGCCCACGCGGCAGGAGGTCATGGCGTACCGGCAAAAGGCGCGCGAACTGGTGGACGGTCTCATCCGCACCCTGCCGCTCACGCTCCCCATCACCTGGGAATCCCCATGGTGGGCGATCATGATGGGGATCGAGCACGAGCGAATCCACCTGGAGACCTCGTCCGTCTTGATCCGCCAGCTCCCCATCGATCACGTCGTGCAGCTCCCCTTCTGGGATATCTGTAACGATGCAGGCGAACCGCCGGCAAACGAACTGCTCCCGGTACCGGGCGGCAGGGTCGTCCTCGGCAAGCCGAAGGAGCATCCTCTCTACGGCTGGGACAACGAGTACGGCGTCCACGAGGCCGCAGTTTCCGATTTCGAGGCGGCGAAGTATCTGGTCTCCAACCGTGAATTCCTCCCGTTCGTGGAAGCGGGCTGTTACCGGGACCGAACGTTCTGGACCGAGGAAGGGTGGAACTGGCGGGAGTTCAGACAGGCCGATCATCCCCTCTTCTGGATCGAGAATGGCGACGGCTGGAGGCTCAGGACCATGGCAAGCGAGATCGAGATGCCGTGGAACTGGCCGGTGGAAGTGAACTACCTGGAGGCGAAGGCGTTCTGCACCTGGAAGACGGCGCAGACGGGGCGGACGATCCGGCTCCCCACCGAGGACGAGTGGAACCGGCTGCGGGACGTCTGCGACATCCCCGATCAACCGTACTGGAAGAAGGCGCCGGGGAACATCAACCTGGAGTACGGGGCGTCGTCCTGCCCAACAGATCGGTTTGAGACCGGCGGCTTCTACGACGTCATCGGCAACGTCTGGCAGTGGACCGAGACCCCCATCTACGCCTTCCTCGGCTTCGAGGTCCACCCCTGGTATGACGACTTCTCCACCCCCACCTTCGACGGCAGGCACAACCTGATCAAGGGGGGCTCCTGGATCTCCACCGGCAACGAGGCGACCCGGGACTCCCGCTACGCCTTCCGGCGCCACTTCTTCCAGCATGCGGGGTTCCGCTACGTGGAGAGCGCAGCACCGGTGGTCATCCACGACGACCAGTACGAAAGCGACTCCCTGGCCGCCCAGTACTGCGACGCCCACTACGGCCCCACGCACTTCGACGTGGCCAACTTCCCCGCGACCTGCGCCCGGCACTGCCTCGAACTGATGGCGGGACGGACCAGGGGACGGGCGCTTGATCTTGGATGCGCCGTGGGGCGTGCGGCCTTCGAACTGGCGAGGGGGGGCTTCGAAGAGGTCGTCGGTCTGGATTTCTCCACCAGGTTCTTCCGCCTTGCGGCGCGGATGCAGGAGGAGGGGTTCCTGCGCTATGCCCTTCCCGAGGAGGGGGAGATCGTTTCCTTCCACGAGACGACCCTGGCGGAACTGGGACTGGACACAATCCGCGACCGGGTCTTGTTCTATCAGGCAGACGCCTGCAACATCCCCGAGAAGTTTTCAGGCTACGATCTGGTGCTGGCGGCAAACCTCATTGACCGGCTCTACTCGCCGCGCAGGTTCCTCTCCACCATCCATCGGCACATGAATCCGGGCGGACTGCTGGTGATCACCTCACCCTATACCTGGCTGGAGGAGTTTACGAAGAAGGAGGAATGGCTGGGAGGATACCGCGATGCGGGCGAACCGGTCTGGACCCTGGACGGGCTGAAGGGGGCGCTGTCTGACCGGTTCCGGATGGTGGGCGCGCCCCGCGACGTCCCGCTCGTCATCCGCGAGACGCGGCGCAAGTACCAGCATACCGTGGCCGAGATGACCGTCTGGGAACTGGTTGGGAAGTAGCCTGAAAATGAGCAAAAAAAGCGGCGCCGTAATCGACGCCGCTTTTGCATTATTTGTGGTGAATCTTATTACGCGAACAGCGCGTTGATGTCCCGGAGGATGTCGTCCACCTTCAGCCCGTGGGCATTGCACCCCTGTTCCAGGCTCTCGTTCTGGGCGCCCATGCAGCCGATGCACCCCAGGTTGTACTTGGCGAGCACCTTCACCACGTCCGGGTGCATGCGCATCACCTGGGCGAACGTCATATCCTTTGTAACCTGCTGGCTCATACTCTCTCCTTGTTACACGTATTTGATATCGATGACTTCGTATTCCTTGGTACCGGACGGCACCTTCACCTTCACCGCATCGTCCAGCTTGTGACCGATGAGCGCCTTCCCCACGGGAGAGGTGCAGGAGATCTTCCCCAGCTTGATGTCCGCCTCGTCCTCGCCGACGATTTTGTAGGTGATCTCCTCGTCCGCCGAGGTATCGTACAGGGTCACCGTGGCGCCGAAAACGACCTTGTCCGGCTTCAGGTTGGAGAGGTCCACCACGTAGGCACGGGCCAGTTTGTCGCCCAGTTCCTGGATTCGCCCCTCGATGAAACTCTGGCGGTTCTTGGCGGCGTCATACTCGGCGTTTTCCGACAGGTCGCCATGGGAGCGCGCCTCGGCGATATCCTGGATAACCCGCGGACGTTCCTCGCGAATCAGTCGTTTCAGTTCTTCCTGCAACGCTTCGTAACTTTCTTTGGTCAATGGTACGGAATGGGACATGTACGTCTGCTCCTTCAATAAACATGCAGGGCAGCCAGATCGGCTGCCCCGCTGTGAGTCTGGTATGTTTGGTACCGGTTATCCCAGGAAATCCTGAATCGGTTTCACGTCGAGCTGTTCGGTCCGCAGGGCCAGGATACCGTCCACCGCCGCCTTGGCGCCCGCCGCCGTGGTGAAGTAGGCGATGTTACCGACCAGCGTGTTGCGGCGGATGGAGAACGAATCCGCCACTGCCTGGGCGCCGTGGGTCGTGTTGATCACCATGCAGATTTCGTTGTTCTTGATGGCGTCGACGATGTGGGGACGACCTTCCAGCACCTTGTTGACCGTCTGGACCGGCAGCCCCTTTTCCTCCAGAAACGCCGCCGTACCGCGGGTGGCGACCAGTTCGAAGCCGTTATCATACAGTTTTTGGGCACAGGAGACAATATGTTTCTTGTCCGCATCCCGCACGCTGATGAACACCTTGCCGGAGGTCGGCAGCCTGACCCCGGCCCCCAGCTGGGCCTTGGCGAACGCCTTGGCGAAGTTGTCGTCGATCCCCATCACCTCGCCGGTGGACTTCATCTCCGGCCCGAGGATGGTATCCACGCCGGGGAACTTGACGAACGGAAAGACCGATTCCTTCACGGCGATATGCGTCGGCCGGATCTCCTCCGTGACCCCCAGTTCCGCCAGGGTCTTGCCCGCCATGACCCGGGCGGCGATCTTGGCCAGTGGCCGGCCGGTCGCCTTGGAGACGAACGGGGCGGTACGGGATGCCCGCGGGTTCACCTCCAGGATGTAGACGTCGCCGTCCTTCACGGCGTACTGGACGTTCATGAGCCCCTTCACGTTCAGCTCCAGCGCCATCAGCTTCGTCTGGCGGCGGATCTCGTCGGCGATCCCGTCGGAGATGGAGTACGGCGGAAGGCTGCAGGCCGAGTCGCCGGAGTGGATCCCCGCCTCCTCGATATGCTCCATGATCCCGCCGATGACCGCTTCCGTGCCGTCGCACAGGGTATCCACGTCAATCTCGATCGCCTCGTCCAGAAACTTGTCGATGAGGATCGGGTGCTCGGGTGACGCCTGCACCGCCGTGTGCATGTAGCGGCGCAGGTTGTCCACGTCGTAGACGATCTCCATGGCCCGGCCACCCAGCACGTAGGAGGGGCGGACCACCACCGGGTAGCCGATCCGGTTCGCCACCGCTTCCGCCTCCTCGAAGGAGCGCGCGGTGCCGTTCTCCGGCTGGCGCAGCCCCAGCTTGTGCAGCATCTCCTGGAACCGCTCCCGGTCCTCGGCGCGGTCGATGGCGTCGGGGGAAGTACCGATGATGGGGACGCCGGCCTTCTCCAGCGCTACCGCCAGCTTCAGAGGGGTCTGGCCGCCGAACTGGACGATGACCCCGTACGGTTTCTCCACCTCGACGATGTTCAGCACGTCCTCGTAGGTGAGCGGCTCGAAGTAGAGACGGTCCGAGGTATCGTAGTCGGTGGAGACCGTCTCCGGGTTGCAGTTGACCATGATGGTCTCGTAACCGTCCTCGGCCAGGGCGAAGACGCCGTGCACGCAGCAGTAGTCGAACTCGATCCCCTGCCCGATGCGGTTCGGACCGCCCCCCAGGATCATGATCTTCTTCCGGTCCGTCGGCTCCGCCTCGCACTCCTCCTCGTAGGTGGAGTAGAGGTACGGCGTGTAGGCGACGAACTCGGCGGCGCAGGTATCCACCCGCTTGAAGACCGGCTTGACGCCGAGAGAGAGGCGGAGCTTGCGCACCTCCTCTTCCTTCCGGCCCCAGAGGACGCCGAGGAACTTGTCGGAGAAGCCGTACTGCTTCGCATCCAGCATGATCTCCCGCAGGTCCTTGCGTGACTCCAGGTCGTTCCGGACCAGCTTCAGCTCCTCCTCCTTCTCGATGATCTGGCGGAAGTTGTGGAGGAACCAGGGGTCGATCCCGGTGATCCGGTAGATCTCGTCCACCGCCATGCCGCTTCTGAGCGCATCGCCCAGGTACCAGGTCCGCTCCCAGTTGGGGACCCGCAGCTTCTCCACCAGGAGCTGCTGTTCCTTCTCGGTGAGTGCCCGGCGGGTCTCGTCGGTGTTGTCGAAGAGCCGGGACTCGAAACCCGAGCTGCCGATCTCCATGGAGCGGAGCGCCTTCTGGAACGACTCCTTGAAGGTCCGGCCGATGGACATCGCCTCCCCCACGGACTTCATCTGGGTCGTGAGCGTGGCGTCGGCGGCCGGGAACTTCTCGAAGGTGAACCGGGGGAACTTGGTGACCACGTAGTCGATGGTCGGCTCGAAGCAAGCCGGCGTTTCCCGGGTGATGTCGTTCCGTATCTCGTCCAGGGTGTAGCCCACCGCCAGCTTGGCGGCGATCTTGGCGATGGGGAAGCCGGTGGCCTTGGAGGCGAGCGCCGAGGAGCGGGAGACGCGGGGGTTCATCTCGATGACCACGAGCCGGCCGTTTTTTGGGTTCACGCCGAACTGGATGTTGGAACCGCCCGTGTCGACGCCGATCTCACGGATGATCTTCAAGGATGCGTCCCGCAGGATCTGATACTCCTTATCCGTCAGGGTCTGGGCCGGGGCGACGGTGATGGAATCGCCGGTGTGGACCCCCATGGCGTCGATATTCTCGATGGAGCAGATGATCACCACGTTGTCGGCGGTGTCGCGCATCACCTCCAGCTCGTACTCCTTCCAGCCGATGACCGATTCCTCCACGAGGATCTCGTCCGTGGGGGAGGCGTCGATCCCGCCCAGGGCCATCCGCTCGTACTCCTCCATGTTGTAGGCGATGCCGCCCCCCGTGCCCCCCAGGGTGAACGACGGCCGGATGATGGCCGGGAAGCCGACGTGTTTGATCACCTCCATCGCCTCGTCGTGGTTGTGGGCAAGACCGGAACGGGGGACCGCCAGGCCGATCTTTTCCATAGCTGCCTTGAAGAGGGTCCGGTCCTCCGCCTTCTTGATGGCGGGGAGCTTGGCGCCGATCAGTTCCACGCCGAACCTGTCCAGCGTGCCGTTCTCGGCCACGGCAACGGCGGTGTTGAGGGCCGTCTGGCCGCCCAGGGTCGGCAGGATCGCGTCGGGCCGCTCCTTTTCGATGATCTTGGCGAGCATCTCCGGGGTCACCGGCTCGATGTAGGTGCGGTCGGCAAAGTCCGGGTCGGTCATGATGGTGGCGGGGTTCGAGTTCAAAAGCACCACCTCGAACCCCTCCTCCTTCAGCGCCTTGCACGCCTGGGTGCCCGAGTAGTCGAATTCGCACGCCTGCCCGATGACGATGGGGCCGGCGCCGATGATGAGGATCTTCTTGATGTCCGTACGTTTCGGCATTACATGCTCCTTTACGATGCTTCACTCTAGCGAAAAATAAAGAAAACGGCTCCGGCGAGACAACATGCTGCCCAGAGATAGTCCAGCTTCAGCGGCACCCCCATGTACCAGACGGAGAACGGCACGAAGACCGACAGGGTGACCACCTCCTGGATGATCTTCAGCTGGGCCAGACTGAACCTGCCGTACCCCATCCGGTTGGCCGGCACCTGTATCAGGTACTCGAAAAAGGCGATCCCCCAGCTGACGAGCACCGCCACCAGCCAGTGCCGGGATCGGAGGTTCTTCAGGTGCGCGTACCAGGCGAAGGTCATGAAGACGTTGGAGATGGCCAGTAAGAAGATGGTTCTCATTATTACCTTCACTCCTGCACCCAGCCGTTCTCCAGCCCTGCATCGTCCAGCGCGGCCACCGCGTCGTCGTACTCCTCGTCGGTGATCTTGCGGTGGATCCCCGGCACTCCCTGCGCCTCATGGGCCGGAAAGTACTGCTTCATGAGCGAGATGTGCGTCTTGCTGCCGAGATGTCCGGCGATCCAGGAGAGGGTCTCACGCGTTCCGGCGTTACCCTCCGGCAGTACCAGATGCCGGATCACGAGCCCCCGCACGGCGATGCCGTCCACGTCCAGCTGCAGATGACCGACCTGCCGGAGCATCTCGGTGACGGCTGCCCGGTTTATCTCACGGTAGCCGGGGGCGGAGGAAAACCGCATCGCCGGCTCCTCCCCCGCGTACTTCATGTCCGGCAGGTAGACGGACACGATCCCGTCCAGGAGCTGCAGCAGCTCCACCTTCTCGTAACCGCTGGAGTTCCAGACGATCGGCAGGGTGAATCCCTGGGGGATCGCCAGCCAGAGGGCCGCCAGGAGCTGCGGCAGGTAGTGGGTCGGCGTGACGAAGTTGATGTTGTGTGCGCCGAGCCGCTGCAGCCGCAGCATCTTCCCCGCCAGCCCGGCCGTCGTCAGATCCTCGCCGTTCCCCAGCTGGCTGATGGGAAAGTTCTGGCAGAACCGGCAGGAGAGCGAGCAGCCGGTGAAGAAGATCGTCCCGGAACCGCGGGTGCCGGAGATGGGCGGCTCCTCGCCCCGGTGGATGTTCGCCGATGCGATGCGCGGCAGTGCACCAGCCCGGCAGACGCCCAGCTCCCCCTTCAGCCGGTTCACCCGGCAATCGTGGGGACAGATGTCGCAGGCATTCAGCCGTTCATAGGCCGCCTTCACCCGCCGGAGCAGTTCACCCGAGTTGTAGAGATCGAGGTAATGCATAAAACCTGTGAGACGTGAGACGTAAGATGTGAGAAGTACGTCTCACGTCTGACGTCTAACTTCTTACGCCTTGTGTTTCTCCATCATTTCCACGAACCGCCCGAACAGATAATGCGAATCGTGCGGTCCCGGCGACGCCTCGGGATGGTGCTGAACGGAGAATATGGGGAGGTCGCAGTGACGGATACCCTCCACCGTCTGGTCGTTCAGGTTCTCGTGCCCGAGACAGGCGGCGGCACCGAGCGATTCCAGGTCAACGGCGAACCCGTGGTTCTGGGCGGTGATCTCCACCTTGTGGGTGGACATGTCCATGACCGGCAGGTTGGAGCCGTGGTTGCCGAAGGGAAGCTTCATCGTCCTCCCTCCCAAAGCGAGTCCCAGCAGCTGGTGACCGAGGCAGATGCCGAAGATCGGCTTCTTGCCGATGAACGTGCGGATCTCCTGCTGCACCTGCACCAGCGGTTCCGGGTCGCCGGGGCCGTTACTGAGGAAGATCCCGTCGGGATGCATGGCGAGCGCCTCCTCTGCCGGGAAGGTGGCCGGGACCACCGTCACGTCGCACCCCGCCGATACGAGGCAGCGCAGGATGTTCTGCTTGATGCCGAAGTCATAGGCGACGACCTTGTACTTCAGGCTCTTCGGGTCCACCTGGGGATAGCCGTCCTCCAGGTCCCACAGCCCCTCGGTCCAGTGGTACGGCTTCTCGCAGGAGACACCGCTGGCCAGGTCGAGGCCGGCCATGCTCGGCAGTGCCCGCACCTTCTTCAAGAGACTCTCCGGGTCGAAGTCGGTCGTGGAGATGATGCCGTTCTGGGCGCCAAAGTCCCGCAGGTGCCGGGTGAGCGCCCGGGTGTCGAGCCCCTGGATACCCACCACGCCGTTCTCCTTCAGGTAGGCGTCCAGGCTCATGGTGGCGCGCCAGTTAGAGTAGCAATCCAGATACTCCTTGACGATGAACCCGGAGAGGTAGAGCTGGTTGCTCTCCACGTCCTCGGGGTTGATCCCCGTGTTGCCGACCTGGGTGTAGGTCATGGTGACCATCTGCCCCTTGTAGGACGGGTCGGTGAGGACCTCCTGGTAGCCGGTCATGGCGGTGTTGAAGACCACCTCGCCGGTGGCTTCGCCGGTGGCGCCGAAGGTTTTTCCCTGGAAGATGCGCCCGTCGGCGAGCGCGAGAACAGCTTTCATGACAACTCCTTGAAGATAATCCTCCACAGAGACACGGAGGCACAGAGCAATGCATTTCCTGTAAAAACAAGTCCAACAGTTTTGTCTTGGTTCTCTCTGTGACGCTGTGTCTCCGTGGCGGGTTTTATGCCTTACGATTAAACGCTATCTTGCCACCCACGACGGTGCAGACCGCGCACCCCTTCATCTTGGCTCCCAGCCAGGGCGAGTTCTTCGACTTGCTGGCGAGCTTTTCCGGTTCCACGGTCCACTCCGCATCCGGGTCGATGACGGTGATGTCCGCCGGTGTGCCCGCTTTCAGCGAGCCGCGGCCAAGACTGAGTATATTCGCAGGGTTGCACGACATTCGCTCGACCATCTGTTGAAAGGTAAGGACGCCGTCGCGCACCAGCTGCAGCGACAGCGGCAGCGACGTCTCCAGACCGACGATGCCGTTCAGCGCCTCGTTGAACTCCATGTCCTTCTCGTCGAGGTGGTGGGGGGCATGGTCGGTGGCGATGCAGTCGATGGTGCCGTCGGCGAGCCCCGCCTTGATGGCGGCGACGTCGTCCGCCTCGCGCAAGGGAGGGTTCATCTTGGCGTTGGTGTTGTAGCCGCGCACCGCGTCGTCCGTGAGGGTGAAGTAGTGGGGCGCCGTCTCGCAGGTCACCTTGACGCCGCGCGCCTTGGCCTCGCGGATGAGCCGCACCGAGCCTTTCGTTGAGACATGGGCGATGTGCACGGGTGAATTGGTATACTCGGCCAGCATCACGTCGCGGGCGGTGGCTATATCCTCCGCCACCCGCGGAATCCCCTTCAGCCCCAGTTCCGTGGAGGTGTATCCCTCGTTCATGGTGCCGGCACCCACCAGCGCCGGCTCCTCGGCGTGGGAGATGACCATGATGCCGATGCCGCGGGCGTACTCCAGGGCGCGGCGCATCAGCTCGGCGTTCGCCACCGGCTTGCCGTCGTCGGAAACCGCCACGCAGCCGGTCTCCTTCAGTTCGCCCATCTCGGCGAGCCGTTCGCCCGCCATCCCCTGGGTGATGGAGCCGATGGGAAAGACGTTGCAGCACCCCTCAACCTTCGCCTTGGTGATGATGTAGCTCGCCACCGCCTTGTTGTCGATGACCGGCTTCGTGTTGGGCATACAGCAGACCGAGGTGAATCCGCCGGCAACCGCCGCTTTCGTGCCGCTCACGATATCTTCCTTGTACTCCAGCCCCGGGTCCCGCAGGTGCACGTGCATGTCGATGAGCCCCGGCACCACGTACCTGCCGGCGGCATCGACCACCTCGGCACCGGCCGGCGCGGCCAGCCCCGTGCCGATCTCCTTCACGACCCCGTTCTCCACCACCAGATCCAGCACCTCGTCGATCCCCTGGGAGGGGTCGATCACCCTGCCGCCCTTGATCAAAAGATTCATATGGTCACCTCGTAGGAATTAATATTCATACAACCTGCCGCAAGACACCGAGAGAACCTCAAAACCTTACTGGGACACGGATCACATCTGAAAAGTCGGATAACGGCGGATCAAACTATATATTCCTTGTGAACTCAGATTTTGCTTAATCCGCCTGGATCCGATGTTTCCGCCTTTTCCGTGTACCATTGCCTTTCTGCCTTGCTCTGTGTTTCAGTGGCAGATTTGGTCCTACTCCAGTTCTCCGCCGCAGACGTGGTACAGCATGGACATCCTCACCGCCACGCCGTTCTCCACCTGCTTCAGTATCCACGACTGGTCGCCGTCCACGACAAAGGAGGACATCTCCACCCCGCGGTTGATGGGGCCCGGGTGCATCACCATGGCGTTCGGCTTGGCCCATTTCACGTTCTCGGGGTTGAGGCCGAAGTAGCGCGAGTACTCGCGGGCGTTGGGCATGAGGGTCTTCCCCTGGCGCTCCTGCTGGATCCGCAGCATCATCACCACGTCCGCGTCCTGGATCGCCTCCTTCATGGTGGCGCAGACGGTGACGTTCCCCAGCCTCTCCACCCCCGGCGGCATCATGGTGGGGGGGCCGGCCAGGTAGACGGAGGAGCCCAGCTTGGTGAGCCCCTGGATGTTGGAGCGGGCCACCCGGCTGTGGGCGATGTCGCCGACGATCGCCACCTTGAGGCCGTCGAGGCGGCCGAACTTGTCCTTCATGGTGAGCATGTCCAGGAGCCCCTGGGAGGGGTGCTCGTGGGCGCCGTCGCCGGCGTTGATGATGGAGCAGTTGATCTTGTTGGCCAGGTAGTAGTGGGAACCGGAGACGGAGTGGCGCATGACGATGATGTCCGGTTTCATGGCCAGGAGGTTCAGCGCCGTATCCGACAGGGTCTCCCCCTTGGTGGAGGAACTGGTGGAGGTGGAGATGTTCACCGTGTCGGCGGAGAGCCTTTTCCCGGCCAGCTCGAACGAGGTGCGGGTGCGGGTGGACGCCTCGTAGAACAGGTTGATGATGGTCTTCCCCCGCAGGGTCGGCACCTTCTTGATGTCGCGGCTGTTCACCTCGCGCATGTTCTCGGCGGTGGAGAGCAGAAGCTCGATCTCCGCCTTGTTCAGGTCCCGCAGCGCGATGATATGCTTATGTTTGAACTCCATTACCCCCTCCTGGACTCCGTGATGGAATTACTTTTCGAGCACGACCTCGACCGGCCGGTTGTTGTCGTCGAACTGGACCTGGACCTTTTCCTTCTGACTCGTGGGGACATTGCGCCCCACGAAATCGGCCCGGATCGGCAGCTCCCGGTGGCCGCGGTCGATGAGCACCGCCAGCTGGATGGAACTGGCCCGGCCGTGGTCCATGAGGGCGTCCATGGCGGCCCGGATGGTGCGGCCGGTGTAGAGCACGTCGTCCACGAGCACGACCCGTTTTCCCTCAAGCGAAAACCCGATGTCCGTCTTGCCGACGGGGGTGTGGGGGGCGAGGCTCTTGATGTCGTCGCGGTACAGGGTGATATCCACAGCGCCGATGGGAAGGGTCTCTCCCTCGATCTCCGCCAGGCGGGCCGCCAGCTCGTGGGCCAGGTGCACGCCGCCGGTCCTGATCCCCACCAGGGCCAGGTCTTCGATCCCCTTGTTCTTTTCGAGGATCTCGTGGGCGATACGGGTCAGCGCCCGCTTGATCCCCACCCCGTCCAGAATCACCGTCTTTTCGACTCCCACTGTTGCCTCCCTTCCGCCCGTCAAGGGCAGCGCATCGGATCGACACCAAACACAAAAAAGCCTTCCCGCACCACAGGCGGAAAGGCTCTCATACACGTTATGCGAGTTCTCTTTTCAACACCTTTGCTAACCTCACGGGGTTACATTAAAAGGCCGTTCGTCGAATTGTCGGAGGCACTGTAGCACCGCTATCCAACCCGCGTCAAGGGAGAATTTCTTCATTTTTTCAGCCGCTGGCGCACCACCTCGAACAGGGCGATTCCCCCGGCGACGGAGGCGTTCAGGGAACTCACCCCGCCGGAGAGCGGGATGGAGACGACCACGTCGCACCCCTTCTTCACGAGCGGCCGTATCCCCTCCCCTTCGCCGCCGACCACGATGGCGACGTTGCCGATGAGATTCTGATCGTACAGTGACGCAGCACCTTCGCCCGCCAGGCCGTAGGTCCAGAAGCCGTGCTCCTTCAGGAGGTCGAGCGCCTGGGCGATGTTGGACACCTGGGCGACCGGCACGGTCTCCGCCGCCCCCGCCGAGACCTTCTCCACCGTGGGGGTGACCCCCACCGCCCGGTCCTTCGGGATCACTACCCCGGCCGCCCCGGCGCAGGCGGCGGTGCGGATAAGCGCCCCCAGGTTGTGCGGGTCCTGGATGCCGTCCAGGACGAGGATCAGGCCGTTGCCGCCGGTCGTCGCCGCCAGCAGGTCGTGCAGGTCGGCGTAGGCGAACGGCTCCATCCTGAGCGCCACCCCCTGGTGGTGCTCCGTACCGCACAGCCGGGCGATGTCCCCCTTTTCCCGCTGCCGGACCGGCACCCCCTTCTCCTTCGCCAGCGCCAAGAGCTTCTCCAGACGCCGGTCGGCGAGATTGCGGGCCACGAAAAGTTCGAAGGCCCTCCGCGTGCCGCGAAGAGCCTCCAGAACCGGGTTCATGCCGTAGATCATGTCGTCTTTCACTGAATACCTCAAGGCAATTCACAGGGATAATCAGGATATTCAGGATCACAATCCAAACCGATTTTGATTTGAAATATCCTGACTATCCTGAATATCCCTGTAAGTGATTTGTTTTGTAGTTGGATCAACCCGCCACGATCTCGTCGATGATCGCCTCGGCTGCAGCGAGCGGATCGGGAGCGGCGCTGATGGGTCGGCCGATGACGAGATAGTCGGCGCCGGCGGCCACGGCCGCCGCCGGGGTCATGATCCGCTTCTGGTCGTCCGCTGCGGCGAAGGCGGGTCGCACGCCGGGGGTGACGATGAGAAACTCCGGTCCGCAGGCAGCCCGGATGAGCGGCACCTCCCGCGGCGACGCCACCACGCCGTCCACGCCAGCCTCCTGCGCCAGTTTCGCGAGCCGGACCACCATCTCCTCCACCGGCCGGTCGATCCCCACTCCCTTGAGGGTTTCCTCCGTGGAGGAGGTAAGGATCGTCACCGCCAGGAGCTTTGGCCGGTCGGCGCTGGGAAACTCCTTGTGCAGCTTCTCGGCCGTGGTCGCCATCATCTCGTAGCCGCCAAGGGCGTGCAGGTTGAAGAGCTTCACCCCGAAGCGGGCCGCCTCCAGGGAGGCCTGGGCCACCGTGTTGGGGATGTCGTGGTACTTGAGATCCAGGAACACCTCGCCGCCATGCCGCTGCACCGTGCGCACCGTCTCGGGTCCGTGGGCGGTGAAGAGCTGCTTGCCGATCTTGAACATCCCCACGTGGCCGGAGAGAAGCGTCGCCCAGCGGTCCAGTTCGGCCAGGTCATCGATATCGAGGGCGAAGATGATCTTCGCCCGCGCTTCTTCACGGGTCATAGCGCCACCGCCACGGCAGCCTTCACTTTCTCCACCGCCTCGTCTATGGGGAGGAGGCTCACCTCGCCGGACCGGCGTTCCTTCAGTTCCACCTTGCCGTCCGCCAGGTTCTTGCTCCCCACCACGATCCGCAAGGGAATGCCGATCAAGTCAGCGTCCTTGAACTTGAAGCCGGGGCGCTCGTCCCGGTCGTCCAGCAGCACCTCGACGCCGGCCTCGGAAAGCTGCTGGTAGATCGTCTCGGACGCCTCTTTCACCGCCTCCTCCTTCATGTTGAGGGCGGAGATGATGCAGTGGAACGGGGCGATGGGGAGCGGGAAGATGATCCCGTTGTCGTCGTGGTTCTGCTCGATGGCGGCGGCCACGGTCCGGCCGATGCCGATGCCGTAGCATCCCATGAAGACGGTCTGCTCCTTGCCGTCCGCGTCCAGGTAGGTGGCGTGCAGCGCCTCGGAGTACCTGGTGCCGAGCTTGAAGACGTGTCCCACCTCGATACCGCGCCACATCTCCAGGGTGCCGCCGCTGCAGCGGGGACAGGGGTCGCCGTGCACCACGTTGCGGATGTCGGCGAAGATACCGACATGACAGTCCCGGTCCAGGTTCACGTTCTTCAGGTGCAGGTCCTTCGCATTGCCGCCGGTGACGAAGTTGCGCAACACCTGCACCGCCAGATCGGCGACGATCTTCACCTTCAGCCCCACCGGACCGGCGAAACCGACGGGCGCCCCGGTGACCTTGGTGACGATCTCGTCGCCGGCCATCTCCAGGGTGTCGCACCCCAGCAGATGCTGCAGCTTGATCTCGTTCAGGTCGTGGTCGCCCCGCAGAAGCGCCACCACCGGCTCGCCGTCGGCCGAGAGCACGAGGGTCTTCACCATGGCCGCCTTCGGCACGCCGAGAAACTCGGCCACCTCCTCGATGGTCCGCTTCTCCGGCGTCGCCACCTTCTCCAGCGGCCGCGGTTCGGCGTGCTCCGTACCACCCTTCACGGGCGATTCGGCCTTTTCCACGTTGGCGGCGTACTCGCAGGCGGAGCAGGAGACGATGGCGTCCTCGCCCGACTCCGCCAGCACCATGAACTCGTGGGAGGCGGTTCCGCCGATGGAGCCGGTGTCCGCCTCCACCGCCCGGAAGTTGAGGCCGCACCGCTGGAAGATCCGGCGGTACGCCTGGTACATCTTGTCGTAGGAGATGTCGGCGGCGCTACTGTCCACGTCGAAGGAGTAGGCGTCCTTCATGATGAACTCGCGGCCCCGCATGAGGCCGAAGCGCGGCCGGATCTCGTCGCGGAACTTGGTCTGCACCTGGTACAGGTTGAGCGGCATCTGCCGGTAGCTGCGCACCTCGCGGCGCACGATGTCGGTGACGACCTCCTCGTGGGTCGGTCCGAGGCAGAACTCCGCTTCTTTGCGGTCCTTGATGCGGCGCAGTTCCGGGCCGTACTTCTCCCAGCGCCCCGACTCCTGCCAGAGCTCGGCGGGGGTCACCATCGGCATGAGGAGCTCGATGGCCCCGGCACGGTTCATCTCCTCGCGGACGATGTTCTCCACCTTGCGGATGGAACGGAGTCCCAGCGGCAGGTAGTTGTAGATCCCCGCGGCGAGTTTCCTGATCATCCCCGCCCGCAGCATCAGCTGGTGGGAAATCACCTCCGCATCGGCGGGGGTTTCTTTGAGTGTCGGTATAAAGTATTCGGAGTAACGCATCAATAAACCTCAATTATCTAAAATTATGAAGGATTAAGTATGAAGGATGAAAAAGAGCGGCAGCCAAGGCCTTTCTTTCATAATTCATACTTCATAATTCATCCCTTAACCATCTTGCTTCACGATTTTTTCAACTTCTGCAACAAGCGCGTCGGCCATCTCGTCTTCTTTCACCTTGCGGACGATCTCGCCGTTGCGGAACAGAAGCCCTTCCCCCTTGCCGCCGGCGATCCCCACGTCCGCTTCCCGCGCCTCGCCGGGGCCGTTCACCACGCACCCCATGACCGCCACGGTGAGCGGGGAGTCAATCCCCCGCAGCCGCCGCTCCACCTCCTCCGCCACGCCGATCAGGTTGATCTGGCAGCGGCCGCAGGTGGGGCAGGAGACGAAGTTGATGCCGTGACTGCGCAGGCCGAGACACTTGAGGATCTCGAAACCGACCCGGATCTCGTCCACCGGGTCGGAGGTCAGCGACACGCGCATGGTATCGCCGATGCCGTCGGCCAGGAGTATCCCCAGCCCTACGGACGACTTGATGGTGCCGGAGAAGACCGTTCCCGCCTCGGTGATGCCGATGTGCAGCGGGTAGTCCACCGCGTCGGACAGAAGCCGGTACGCCTCCACGGTCTTCATCACGTCGGACGCCTTGAGGGAGATCTTGATCTGGTCGTAGCCGATCTCCTCCAGTATCCGCACATGGCCGAGCGCCGACTCCACCATCGCCGCGGCGGTCGGGTGGCCGTGCTTGGCGAGCAGCTCCTTTTCCAGGGAGCCGGCGTTGACACCGATGCGGATCGGCACCAGCCGTTCCCGCGCCGCCTTCACGACCTCTTCTACCTTCCACCGCTCGCCGATGTTCCCCGGGTTGAGCCGCAGGCCATCGATGCCGCCTTCCAGCACCGTGAGCGCCAGCTTGTAGTCGAAGTGGATGTCGGCGATGACCGGAATCGGGCTCTGCTCTTTCACCTGCCCCAGCGCCTTCGCGGCGTCCATATCCAGCACCGCGCACCGCACCAGCTCGCACCCCGCCTCGGCCAGCCGGCCGATCTGGGCGACGGTCGCCGCCACGTCCCGCGTGTCCGTGCTGGTCATGGACTGCACCGAGCAGGGAGCGCCGCCACCGATCTTCACATTGCCTATCCGTATCTGCCGTGTCGTCTTTTTCATAGCGGGCCATACTAGCGGAATCGC
Organism: Deltaproteobacteria bacterium; assembly: GCA_021779095.1. Lineage (GTDB taxonomy): Bacteria > Desulfobacterota > Desulfuromonadia > Geobacterales > JAJYBI01 > JAJYBI01. Next base: position 7,922 of record JAJYBI010000025.1, on the reverse strand, counting down.
TCCCGAAATGCAAGGATGCAGTGGCAGTCCCCGGGCCGTTATCGGCGGCGGAAAAGACGGATTGACAACCGCCGGCAATTACTGTTTCATGGGCGCCATGAAAAAGCAACGTACCGGCAGGCCCGCCGACAAAACGGACGACAACAAAGGGGTAAAACTGAAACCCGGCCAGCTCTTCGAGGCGATCGTTTCGGAACTGAATGAGGACGGCGATGCGCTCGTGCGCCACGAGGGAAAGACGGTCCGGGTGACCGGCGCCCTGCCGGGTGAAACGGTGCAGGCGCGAATCACCTTCGCCGGCTTCCGGGAGACCCGGGCAACGACGGTGAAGGTGCTGCGCCACGCCCGGTCGCGCCTTCTGTCCCCGCCCTGCCCGAAGCTCGGCCAGTGCGACGGCTGCCCGCTCATGCTGATGAACTACCCCGCCCAGCTCGCCTGGAAGCGCGATATGGTCACCCGGGAGGTCCGGCGCCAGCCGGCGCTGCAGGAGACGGTCGTCCACGCACTGCTCCCCTCCCCCCGTCCGCTGCAGTACCGCAACTCCGCCAAGCTGGTGGTCGCCGGCAAGTTCAACGACCCGGTCATCGGCATCTACAAACGCGGCAGCCACGACGTGCTGGACATCGGCGACTGCCCGCTGCACCTGCCGCTCATCAACACCATCGTGGCGGCGGTGAAGGCGGGTATCCGCAAGGGCAAGGTCCCCATCTGGAGCCCCCGCAGCGAAACCGGCCTTTTGCGCTACCTGGTGGTCCGGGTTGCGGAGGCCACGAACAGTGCGATGGTGGTCTTCGTCACCGCCGAGCGGTCCTACAACGAGATCCACCACCTGGCGAAGTTCGTCCAGGCGGCGGTCCCGGAGGTGACGGTGGTCGCCCAGAATGTGAACGGCTCAGCGGGGAACGTGATCCTCGGGCCGCGCGACAACTTCATCACCAAGGCCACCGCCATCGTGGACAGTATCGGCGAGGTTAAGTTCGCCATCTCCCCCCGCTCCTTCTTTCAGGTGAACGGCGGCGGCGCCCGGCTCATCTACGAGCAGGTGCGTTCCTTTAGCAATCTTTCCGGCGCGGAGCGCGTTCTGGACCTGTACTGCGGGGTCGGCGGCATCTCGCTCTTCCTCGCCGGCAGTGCCGGAAGTGTCCTGGGGATCGAGGTGGTGGAGGCCGCCGTGGCCGACGCCGCCAAGAACGCCCGGCTGAACGGCATCGCCAACTGCAGCTTCGAGGCGGGAGATGCGACGGAGCTGCTGGACGGCCTCCGGGAGGACGGCGAGCGGTTCGACCTGATCGTCCTCAACCCGCCCCGCAAGGGGTGCGACGAGCCGGTGCTGCAGGCGGCGGCTGCAATCGCCCCGGCCACCATGATCTACGTCTCCTGCTCCCCCAGGAGCCTCGCCCGCGACCTGGAGATCCTGGCGCGCCTCGGCTACCGGACCGCCGAGATCCAGCCGGTGGACATGTTCCCCCAGACCCCCCACGTGGAGAACGTGGCGCTCCTGCGCCGGCAGTAACCCTTCTCACGCCATATCCTGACCGTCAACCTTCCGCAACGGCATCCCTCTCCCTTCAAGGGGGAGGCCAGGAGGACCCAAAGGGCCGGGTTATTGTGGCGTCGATTTTCCCATCCCCACCCCGACCCTCCCCTTGAAGGGGAGGGAGTTATTTCCCACGGGGAAATGGCGCTCATCAGACTCCCTGTTGACAGCTGTCACCTCTTCCGGTATGGTTGCCGCATGACAACCATACCGAACATCACCGCACTCACCGACCGGCAGCGAGCGGTCCTCGACTTCATCACCGTCCGCCGCGACGCGGGGGCGCCGCCCCCCACCCTGCGGGAGATCGCCGCCCACCTGGGGATCAGCGGTACCCTCGGCGCCCAGAAGCACCTGGCGGCGCTGGAGCGCAAAGGATTCATCCGGAAGGAAGCAGGGAGCTCCCGGGGGATCGTCGCCGCCGCGCCGGCCGCGGCCGTGCTGCTGCCGGTGGTGGGAACGGTGCGGGCCGGCGCCCTGCAGCTCGCCCGGGAGGAGATCGAGGGGTACGTCGCCCTTGACCGGGCGGCGATCAAGGGTGAAGGCTGGTTCCTGCTACGGGTGAAAGGCGACTCCATGACCGGCGCCGCCATCCTGGACGGCGACTTGGCGCTGGTGCGCCCCCAGGCAGACGCCGGGAACCGGGACATCGTCGTGGCGATGGTGGACGGCGAGGCGACCCTGAAGCGGTTCTTCCGGGAGGGGGACCGGATTCGGCTGCAGCCGGAAAACCCGGCCATGGCCCCGATCATCGTTGGTCCGTCCGACGGACTGGTCACCATCGTCGGCCGGGTGGTGGGAATCCACCGCACGCTGGACTAGTGTCAGGAGACACGGCCATGGGATACCGACATGACCAGCTGCGGGTGGCCGTCATCTTCGGGCCGGGGGGCGCATGCCGGCCGGTCTGGTTCGACTGGCGCCACCGCAAGTACACCGTCAGCAGCATCGCCCACTCCTGGCAGGAGCGGCACGGCGCGGCGACGGTCATCCATTTCGCCGTCACCGACGGCACGAACCTGTTCGAACTCGCCTACGACACCACGGCCCAGACCTGGGCCCTCATCGGCGCCGAAACCGCCTGAACCGACATGACCGACCGGCACATCATCCATATCGACATGAACGCCTTCTTCGCCTCCGTCGAGCAGCGGGCGAACCCCGAGCTGCGCGGCAGGCCCATCGCCGTGGTGGGTGCGGCCCAGCGGACGGTCATCCTCACCGCCTCCTACGAGGCGCGCGCCTTCGGCGCCCGCACCGGCATGATGGTGCACGAGGCGCGGCGGGCCTGCCCCGGTCTCATCCTCGTCCCGGCCCGCAACCGGATCTACACCGACGCCTCCCGCCGCATCGTCGCCATCCTGCGGGGGTTCACCCCCCTCGTGGAGGTGTTCTCCATCGACGAGGCGTTCCTGGACATCACCGGGTCGCTCCGCCTCTTCGGTTCCCCCGAGGAGATCGCCCGGCAGATGAAGGAACGGATCAGGGAAGAGCTGGGGCTTTACTGCTCCATCGGCATCGCCCCCAACAAGCTCCTGGCCAAGCTGGCGTCGGACATGCGGAAACCGGACGGGCTCACGGTTATCGGGACGGGCGACGTGGCGCGGATCATGGGCACGACCCCCATCCAGAACCTGTGCGGCATCGGCTCCCGCACCCGGAAGAAGCTGGAGCTCCTGGGGATCGCCACCTGCGGCGACCTGGGACGGTTTCCCGTTGCCATATTGACCCGACATTTCGGAGTGATCGGCGAGCGGCTGCGGCGGATGGGACGGGGAGAGGACGACAGCCCGGTGATCGCCGACGAGGATGCGCCGGAGGTGAAGTCGGTGGGACACAGTACCACCCTGGAGCGGGACCTGACGGACCGGGGGGAGATAGACAAGGTGCTGCTGCAGCTCTCCGAGATGGTGGGCCGGCGGGCACGGCGCTACGGGGTCGTGGGGCGGACCGTGACCCTGACGGTGCGCTACGCGGATTTCTCCACCTTCAGCCGCCAGGCGACCGGCACCGACTACATAAACAGGAGCGCCGAACTGCACCGGGCGGCCACGACGATCCTGGACACTATCACCCTCACCCAGCCGGTGCGGCTACTGGGGATCAGCCTCGGCAACCTGCAGTACCAGGGGGAACAGCTCCCCCTCTTCCCCAAGGAGCGAAAGAAGGTGGAGATGACCGGCGCCATGGACGGGGTGAACGACCGCTACGGCGACTTCACCGTCACCTTCGGCAGCCTTCTGGGGGACACCCGGGGCTCCCAGGTCATCTCGCCTGCATGGAAGCCGGAGGGGATCAGGCACGTGGATGTGGAATGAAACATGGCAATTCTGAAGACATATTAACAAGTTATCCGTTTGTTGCCGAATCGTAACACTGTGGAACTTGACTTTCGCATCTTGTTAAACTACAGTTTCCCCGTACCGACAACCGATCAGCATCAGGATACACGACAATACTAAACCATCCGCGAGGGTGGGACGGAAAGCCCACAGGGTCTCCCTGAGACAGCCGGGTCGCCGAAGATCTTACAGAGATAATCGGGGACCCGGCTTTTTTTATTTCCCATGACCCCAATGGAGGACGCAAGCGATGAAGATTTCAAAAGACATCAAGAAAATGGCGGTATTTCTGGAATTCCTGGCCGGCTCGGGGCTGGCGATCTTCTTCCACATGGTTCTCAAGCATGAAGAGGCGGCGTACATGCTCTTCGGAGTCGGCATCCTGCTCTCCCTCGCCACCTGGCTGTTGAGGGAGGAGATCGATGAGACACGGGAGGAGTTGACGAACCAGTATCACCAGGCCCACGAGATCACCTTCGCCCTCGCCCAGATAGGCGATCCGGAATGCCAAGTCAAGGCCCAGGAGATCATGGGTTCGTTCAAGCGGACCATCGGCCTGCTGCAGCAGGGGTACATCCCGATGGACGAGACCGAGTTCTACCTGGAGGGTGCCCGGTGCAGCGACCACGCGGTCCGCACCATCAAGGCGGTGGACCCGCTCGTTCCCGGCTGGAATTCCCGCGGTTCCCTCTTGAACTACTACCAGGCGAACCTGCGAGCCCGGGAGCGGGGGGTAAGCATCACCCGTGTCTTCGTGCTGGAGCGGAACAGCCTGGACGACCCGGAGGTCCACACACTGCTGATGAACCAGCACAGCGACGGCATCGACGTGCGGGTAACGTTCCGGGAGGAACTGCCGTCGGCCAGCGACATCAGCGGCCGGGACACCAACAGCTCCAGCGATTTCGCCCTGTACGACGACCAGATAGCGACGGAGGTGTTCGTGCAGCCGGGCAAGTTCCACGGCCGGAAGACTGCACAGCCGGCGGAGGTGGCGAAGTACCAGCGGCTCTTCGACCTGATCCTGCATGGTTCCCACGCCATCGGCATCGACAACGACCGGGTGGTGCTCGTGGGGGAAGGTTTCAAGCTCGCGTCGTAATCAGGTAACAAATTGATCGATTTCGTTGAATGTACAAACAGGGTGCCTCTTGAAGGGGCACCCTGTTTGTATCTGAACTGCCGGTGATGAAGTTACGGTGACTACGCATACAACTTGCTGACATATGCACCGGCCTAATCGGGCGAACGATAAGCCCTCGCCTTCTACTGGATTACCACGCTATTAACCGTAACGGTGCCCTGTCTTATCACCAGAGAACCGCTGATCGACGTGAATCCTATTGTGTTTGCATAGGAGTGGTCTTTACCGCCATCCAGCAGGATGTCCTTCGGGGCACCGAAGACAAGATCTTCCACAAACGTGTAGACCTTCGCCATGATCGTAGTCGTAGTATCCGCCGCATCGTAGGCATCCTGGAGTGTGGCATATCCCTGGCCTGTTGCGGGATCGTATGCTTGGATGTTGAGAGTAAAGACCGCTCCCACCGTCTTGTCACCATCCATGACAAGTATGCACGGATTGCCGGCACTGGCACAGGCACCGGTCCAGCTTCCGAACAGTGACTTCCAGTCAGGAGAAGCTGTAATTCTGACTGTTTCGTTGTTGTTGAACGTCTGGCTGCAACCGATTTGCGAATCCTTGCTGCAGGCGATACCGGCCGGCACGCTGTTGACGGTGCCGCCACCGGTCCCCGCTCCACTGCTAACCGTAACGGTAAGCGAGGTATTGACAGGTAGCGTGAGAACAGAAGAAGTATTGGAATTGACGCTGGTGCCGTCGGCATTGTAGGCTCGCACTCGATAATAGTAGGTCGTGTTACCGGAAAGTCCGGTTACCGCAGCACTGGTGATACTGCCTACGTCCTTGTTGAAGTAGTTGGTTACGAAGTTGGTAAAGCCACTATCGGTAGCCACATCCAGGTAATAGCCGGTAACACCGGTTATGGAACTCCAGTTGGCGGTGAAGCTATATTGAGATATTGACGTTGCCGATAGTGCCGTTGGCGCCGGCACGGTGGCGGTATGTGATACAATTATAAACGCGTCTTGGTCCCCAATCTTCTTCAGCACCGGGTTGGTAAGGTCGGCATAAGTAAAATACCCACCAAGATAGACATCCCCTGAGCCGTCTACGGCGATGCTCTGAGTAACAGCAGACGCACCGCTGCCGCCGAAATTTTCGATCCAGGTAATAACGCCACTGTTGTCCAGCTTGATGGCAAAGGCATCCTGATAGCCGATCTTCGTCAGGACCGGGTTGGTGAGATTGCCACTTAAAAAATACCCCCCCAGATAGACATTACCGATGTCGTCAACAGCAATGCCTTGGCCATATGCCCAAGCACCGTTACCACCGATGTTTTTCGCCCAAGCGATGGCGCCGCTGTTGTCCAGCTTGATGGCAAAGGCATCCTCATAGCCGTTTTTCATCAGGGCTGGGGTGGCGAGGTTCGCATTATCAAAAATACCCCCCAAATAGACATTACCGGAGCCGTCTACAGCGATGCTCTGGCCGGTTGCATACGCGTTGCTACCCCCGAAGTTTTTGGCCCAAGTGGTGGCACCGTTGTTGTCCAGTTTGATGGCAAAGGCATCTTGGGTGCCTATCTTCGTCAGAACCGGGTTGGTGAGGTTAGCGTTATTAAAATACCCGCCAAGATAGACATTGCTGGTGCCGTCTACGGCGATGCTTTTAGCTTCTGCATACGCGACGCTGCCGCCAAAGTTTTTGGCCCAGATGGTGGCGCCGCTCAGGTCCAGCTTGATGGCAAAGGCGTCTTGTATGCCTAGCATTGTCAGGGCCGGGGTAGTGAGATTGCCATTAGAAAAATACCCTCCAAGATAGACATTTCCAGTGCCGTCCACGGCGATGCCATAACCATATGCGGACGCGCCGCTGCCGCCAAAGTTTTTGGCCCATGTGGTGGCACCGCTGTTGTCCAGCTTGATGGCAAATGCATCCTGGGTGCCGATCTTAGTCAGGACCGGGTTGGTGAGATTACCACTTAAAAAATACCCCCCCAGATAGACATTTCCAGATCCATCAACAGCAATACCTTGAACATTTGTCCAAGCGCCGTTGCCGCCGAAGTTTTTTGCCCAGAGGACGGTTCCAGATGGGTCCAGTTTGACCACAAAGGCATCCTTATTGCCGACCTTGGTCAGGGTGACGCTACCGAAGGTCACCGTCGCACTGGTAAAGCTCCCTGTCAGGTAGGTGTTCCCCGTGGCGTCTTTTGCTATTGCAAAACCCTGCACAGAAGGGCTAGTAGAAGCAAAGCCCTTTGCCCAAGTGGTGGTACCACTGTTGTCCAGTTTGATGGCAAAAGCATCAGAGTATCCAATCTTCGTCAGAATCGGGGTTGTGAGGTTGGCACTATCAAAATACCCACCCAGGTAGACATTCCCGGTGCCGTCAACAGTAATGCCTTGGCCATATGCCGACGCGCCACTGCCGCCGAAGTTTTTAGACCAGGTGGTGGCGCCGTTGTTGTCCAGCTTGATGGCAAAGGCGTCCTTTGTACCGATCTTCGTCAGGGCCGGGGTAGTGAGATTGGCATTGTAAAAACACCCCCCCAGGTAGACATTCCCGGAGCTGTCTACAGCGACATCCAGACCAACTGCAGTCGCGCCGTTGCCGCCAAAGTTCTTGGCCCAGGTAGTGGTGCCGCTATTGTCCAGTTTGATGGCAAAGGCGTCAGAGGTACCGATCTTCGTCATGGCCGGGGTAGTGAGGTTTGCAGAAATATATCCTGTCAGATAGACATTCCCAGTACCATCTACGGCGATACTTTGAGCTGCTGCATACGCGCCGCTGCCGCCGAAGTTCTTGGCCCAGGTGGTGGAACCATTGCTGTTCAGCTTGATCGCAAAGGAGTCCATGGTACCGATCTTGGTCATGGACGGGGTGGTGAGATTGAACACAGAAAATCTCCCGCCCAGGTAGACATTGCTTGTATCGTCCACGGCGATGCTCTGAA
>JAJYBI010000024.1 GCA_021779095.1 Deltaproteobacteria bacterium | reverse complement strand
TTACTCAAATAAATTGTGGTGACCCACAACCAATTACTAGCGTCTACTATTTAGTTTTCAAAGACCAAGTTCCCGCGACAGATTTTGCAATATACTCAAACCAGAACTTCTTGTCAATCTCTTTTTTTCTACCGCAAATCTTTTTTCGTCGCCCCACCGCTCGCTGCCCGGTGGAAACCAGCACTATACTCATCCGTGCTGCTTCAGTCAACTACTTTTTTTAAAGATCAAACTTTTTTTCGTCGCCCACCGCTTGATGCCCGGTGGAAATAAGCACTATACTCATCCGCGCTGCTTCAGTCAACTACATTTTTTCGGGCTGCCGCAATTTTTTTCAAAAAGACATCAAAATCCGGCGGGAAACACGGCTTCCCGCCGGATAAATACACGCTGTACAACGTTATTCCGCCTTTGCAACCGTCACCTTCAGGGTAGCGACCACTTCAGGGTGCAGCTTCACGGCAACGGAGTACTCACCAATCTGTTTGATCGGCTCAGCGAGCTGTATCTTCTTGCGATCGATCTCCACCCCTTGGGCAGCGAGCTGCTCGGCGATTTCCATATTAGTGACGGAACCAAACAATCGGCCTTCTTCACCGGCCTGATGGTTCAGCACCAGAGAAACGCCTTCGATCCTGGCAGCGAGGGCCTTCATCTGCTCGAGCATCTTGTTTTTCTTGTATTGGAGCTGACGCTTCGCATGTTCAAGCGCCTTTGCATTTCCGGTCGTGGCAACAACCGCGAGGTTCTTAGGCAGAAGATAATTACGCGCATAGCCCGGAGCGACCTTCACGATATCACCGATATGACCGAGGTTATCGATATTTTCCTGCAGAATGACTTTCATGGATTATCCTCCTAGCCTGATGTTACAGGTTCTTTTTTCGAGGAACTCTGAAGTCCCCCCAGATGTCAAACAACCCGAGAACGGCAACAGCAATAATAAGATACGGCTGAATGCCGAGCAATAGATAAAAGATGTACCGTACGAACCTCGGCAAGACAAACCGGCCAAAAAACGTCGCCACAACCGCCAACCCCTGCACGAAATAGAGTGCACCCAGGACGGTCAGCAGATTATACGATACCAGATGCACGGACCTCGTCGGCACGAAGAGCGAGAACCCACCCGCGATAACGAGCCATACAAGCGGTTCGGGGAGACGAAATGTAACAAAGTCGGAGCTTGGGAGAACAACGCCCCACCTGCTCCCCAGACGCCTCACCAGCAACAGATTGATACCAGCCACCACGCCAAGAAATACCACCAGCAATGAAGGGTATGCTACTGCCAGCAATTGAGCAAACTGCTCCATTGCCTGCTTCAGAGCCGCAAGGTCTTTGCCTGTCACACCGCTTTTGATATAGACGTCGACTGCCTGCTGCACACTGGCCTGTATCCCTTCAAGGATCAGTGCATGCGGATTCACGCCTGACACCAAGCAGTAAACCACCGCAATCAGCAGCGCACATGCCGCACAGACAGCCGTCGAATATGCTATTACACGCGACATCGACAAACCGCGGCCGACAAAAACGACCAGCGCGAGAGCAAGAATTCCGGACTGCAGCAGGTACAGAACAACCGCCGCCGGTCCGGCATACCCCCATACAGCAGCCGCTGACAGTACGACCATCAGCAGCCCAGCAAGCCAGCCATCGGTCAATGCATAGATCACGATCGGCAGAGGCGACAGAAAACCGGCGACAACACCCGGCACCGGAAAGGTGATATAGGCGAGGAAAAGGGCCAGCGCCATCACGCTGCCTTTCATCACATCAACAACCAGCCTGCCCGGACGAACCGTCATAACGCCTATCAGGAAAGAACGTGCGATCCGGCAATCGGCAGTAGCGCAATGTTTCTCGCCCGCTTAATCGCCTCGGTAATTTCACGCTGATGATGCGAACAGTTTCCGGAAATCCTCCGGGGAACAATTTTACCGCGCTCGCTGATGAAATAACGAAGGGTACGCGGGTCCTTGTAATCGATGGTTATCTGCTTGTCTGCACAGAAACGGCACACCTTCCTGCGCTGAAACGGCCGTCTCTTTCTCGGCCCGCTGCTTCTCTGGGGAGTTCTTTCTTCAGCCATGATCTATACCTCCGTGAGTTTATTCGCCTTCGATCTGCGCGGTTACAGTTGCTCCTTCAGCTTCCGCAACGGGACCTTCCGCCGGTGCCTTCTGCGCTGCAACCGTCGGCTCCACCTCTTTTTCCAGCCTGACGCTCTGATAACGGATCACCTTGTCATCGAGCCTGAGCCGGCGCTCCAACTCGGCAATCAGCGCTGCTTCGCCGTCGAAGCGGAGATAGTAATAGCGACCACGGGCACACTTGTTGATCGGGTAGGCAAGCTTGCGCAGCCCCCAGTCCTCCATCCTCTTGAAATCGCCATTCATAGTGGCGATCACTTCCTGAACCTTGGCGCTGAGCCCCTTGAGGTCATCTTCGCCGAGGTCCGGCTGGACGATAATAATCGTCTCATACATCCTGTTCATACATTCCTCCTCACGGTTAATTGAGCCCCGGTCCACCCCGGAGCAAGGAGAACGGCCAACTTCACGTCAAGCCGTTTACGAAAGCTGTTATAACTACCATACCCCCCATGTCAAATCAACTACTTTTTGAAGCGGCTCCACCCTCTATACGTTAAATCGGAAATGCATGACGTCGCCGTCCTGCACCACGTATTCCTTCCCCTCCAGCCGCATCAGCCCCTTTTCCCTGGCTCCCGATTCGCCGCCCGCAGCGACAAAATCGGCATAGGCAATGACCTCGGCCCGGATGAACCCCTTCTCAAAGTCGGAGTGAATTACCCCTGCCGCCTGGGGCGCCTTGGTGCCCGCGGGTATGGTCCACGCACGGACCTCCTTGACGCCGGCCGTAAAGTAGGTGATCAGCCCCAGCAGCGCATACCCCGAACGGATCAGCCGGTCGAGTCCCGACTCGGCAAGCCCCATCTCTGTCAGAAAAAGCTGCTTTTCCTCTCCTTCGAGCTCGGCGATCTCCGCTTCGATCCGACCGCAGATGGTTACCACCTGGGCTCCTTCCGCAGCGGCAAGTTCCCGCACCTGACCGACAAAAGGATGCGTACCCTCGACATCAGTTTCCGAGACATTGGCAACGTACAGTACGGGCTTATCGGTCAACAGGTGCATGTCCCGCAACCAGAGCTTCTCATCATCGCCGTCGGCAATCCCGCGTACGGAAGCCCCCTTCTCCAGGGCGTCCTTGACCCGCTGATAGAACTGCGCCTCGTCCTTGACCTTCTTGTCTCCGCTCTTAGCAAGCTTCTCCGCCCGCTGCAGCTTTTTTTCGACGGTATCTAGATCGGCAAGCGCCAGCTCGGTCTTGATGATCTCGATATCGCTCGCCGGATTCACACTCCCGTTGACATGAACGACATTTTCATCATCAAAGCAGCGCACGACATGCACGATAGCATCGACCGAACGGATATGCCCCAGGAATTGATTACCGAGCCCCTCCCCTTTGCTCGCCCCCTTCACGAGACCCGCAATATCGAGAAACTCGATGGTCGTAGGCAGAATACGTTCCGGGCGCACCAGTTCCGCCAGCTTCAACATGCGGAGATCGGGCACCTGCACGATGCCGACGTTGGGATCGATGGTGCAGAACGGATAATTGGCAGACTCGGCGCCCGCCGAGGTAAGAGCGTTGAAGATAGTGGACTTCCCAACATTAGGAAGGCCGACTATGCCACAGTTGAATCCCATATCAGTCCTCGTTGCAGGGCTTCACGTTGTTACGTCAGCTCCCGGTTATTGTACTGGCTCATGGCGCTGGACACGCCTTCTCTGAGCAGCAGGCCAAGACAGTCGATCGCGCCGTCAAGCACGGAAGGGAGCGCCGCCATCTCCTCAGCAGAAAAGTTCGTCAGAACGTAATTAACGACGTCCCCATGAACGGGCCTTCCGATCCCGACCCGCAGCCGAACGAAATCATTACCCCCGAGCTCCTGCACGAGAGAACGCAGGCCGTTGTGTCCTGCATGCCCTCCCCCCTCTTTTACCTTGAGACGCCCATACGGCACATCCAACTCGTCGTGGATAACCACCAGGTCCTGCAGGGAGAGCTTGTGGAATCGAAGGGCCGCCGCTACGGAGCGACCGGAAAGGTTCATGAACGTCTGCGGTTTGAGGAGGAGGAGACGCGAACCGGCATAAGCTCCTTCACCGGAAAGCCCGGCAAAATTCTTGCGCGCTACGGAAATGCCAGACATCGCAGCCAGGCGGTCTATAACCATGAACCCGGCATTATGCCGGGTCCATAAATACTTAGGGCCGGGATTACCCAGCCCTACGATAAGTTTCACTGCCATACGGTTTCAATCCACTGAGTCGGTACGAACGCCGGATTATCCTTCGGTGGGAGCCTCGTCCACTTCCTTCGTCTTGCCGTGGATACTGACAATCGGAGCAGACGGATCGGCCAGGACCTTCAGCCCCGCAGGGACCCTCAGCTCCGAAACGTGAATCGAGTGCCCGATAGCCAGTTCGGTGACGTCGACGTCGATGTGGGCCGGGATCTGCGCCGGAAGGCACTCTACGTCGAGGAGATGCATGATCACGTCAAGAAGTCCGCCTTCCTTCACCCCGACTGCAGAACCGACCATGTTCAGGGGAACCTGCACATGCACCTTATCGCTCATGTTGATCTTATGCAGATCCACATGTTTCATGTCACCCCGCAGGGAATCAAGCAGTAGATCGGCAACGATAACTGTCATCCCGCTCAGCTTTGCATCACCTTTCAGAGTGATCAGGTGATTCTGGCCGCCGTCGCCGGCAATTGCCGTGGCGAGATCGCGGGGATTCACGGTAACGGAAACGGCTTCGATTCCCTTGCCGTACACCACGCCCGGAATCAGCCCGCTGGCACGGAGTTGGCGGGAAATCCCCTTGCCGGTCTTGGTTCTCAGTTCAACAGTAAGTTCTCTCTGTTCCATCATATCCTCCGGGAAAAGCAGATTTGGCATTCCTTGGTACTCTTCTACACAAACAGCGAGCTGACCGACTCATCGCCGTGGATGCGGCGGATGGCTTCCGCCAGCAGGTTCGCCACGGTAATGATCTTGATCTTTGACGTGCGCTCCGCCTTTTCCCCCAGCGGAACCGTATCGGTGACGAGTACGCCCTCGATATCGGACGCATTGATCCGGTCGATGGCCGGGCCGGAAAGGACACCGTGGGTCGCACAGGCATAGATGCTCCTCGCACCGTGTGCCTTCAACGCCTTCGCAGCCTGGGTAAGGGTCCCCGCCGTGTCGATCATATCATCCAGAATGATGGCATCCTTGCCCGTAACGTCACCGATGAGATGCATGACCTCCGCCACGTTCGGGCCGGTACGGCGCTTATCGATAACCGCCAGCGTGCATCCGAGCCGCTTGGCAAAAGCGCGTGCCCGCTCGGTGCCGCCCGCATCCGGCGACACCATCACAATATCGTCATTGGTGAATCGTTGCCGCAGGTGCTCAAGAATGGCCGGTGCAGCATACAGGTTGTCCACCGGAATATTGAAGAACCCCTGAATCTGCCCGGCATGCAGATCGACGGTTACCACCCGGTCAGCCCCCGCCGCGGTGATGAGATCGGCCACCAGTTTTGAGGTAATCGGGGTACGCGGCGCAGCTTTCCGATCCTGACGGGCATACCCGTAGTAGGGGATAACCGCGGTGATGGTGGCCGCCGAAGCACGTTTCAGCGCGTCCATCATGATGAGGAGTTCCATCAGGTTGTTGTTGGTGGGACAGCAGGTTGACTGGACCACATAGATGTCCCGCCCCCTGACGTTCTCGCCGATCTCCACCATGATCTCGCCGTCCGAAAAGGTCTTTACCTTGGCGGCGCCCAGCGGCACATTCAGAAAGGAGCAGATGCCTTCCGCAAGTTCTACGTTGGAATTACCGCTGAATATCCTGATCTTGTTTTCCATATGGGCAGCACCTGTGATGAGCTAATGTGATGTGGCTGGGGTGCCAGGATTCGAACCTGGGAATGCCGGAATCAAAATCCGGTGCCTTACCGCTTGGCGACACCCCATCGCGTGATAAAAGGGGCAACCTACAGAGTCGCAACCGCAGCGGCGAACCAGCCTCTCTCTACCGCCAGCCGTCCTGCACTGCGCCGCGCCGAAGCCTCGTCAGGAAAAAGTCCGAATACCGTCGGTCCGCTGCCGGACATGAGCGCGCCACGCGCCCCGTCGGCGACAAGCAGCTCCTTGATCTCGCCGATGACCGGATGGGCACTGATGGTCACCGATTCCAGATCGTTGTGGAGAACGGCGCAGATTTCGTCGATGCTACCGTAGAAGCGAGGTATTATATGAGTGCCCGAATCCGATGTCAATTGCAAATTTTGATACACCCAGGCGGTGGAAACGTGGACGTTGGGATTCACCAGCACCATCCAGACAGGGGACACGGCATCGACGGCAGAGAGCCGTTCCCCGATACCTTCCGCAAGAGCGGTCTGCCGATAGATGAAAAATGGGACGTCGGCCCCGAGCTTCACCCCGATCTCCATCAGCCGTTCCCGGGAGAGGTCCAGCCCCAAGAGATCGTTCAGCCCCATCAGGACCGTGGCGCAGTCGCTGCTGCCGCCCCCCAGACCGGCTGCCACCGGTATCCGCTTGTCGATATCGATCTCGATCCCCGTCTGCACGGAAGAAAGCTGCAACAGGGCGTCGGCGGCACGCCAGGCGATGTTCCCCGGCCCGTCGGGCACCCCGTCCCGGCCGCAGCGCACCCGGATGCCCGGCTCCTCCACCAGGGAGATGGTGATGACATCGCACAGACCGACCCGCTGCATGATCATCCGCAGCTCGTGGTACCCGTCGGGCCGCTTCCGGATCACGTCGAGGCGATAGTTCACCTTGGCCGGCGCTTCAAGTCGTACGGTTTTCATAATAATGTCCTGTCAAATGATGAATAAACAAAGTGGTTTTTCTAAATCAAAGATTGATATAAATCAAGGACAAAATGGCCGGACTCGCGTACCCTGCAGCAGGTGCACCGTTCCGGATGTGCCCCATACGAACCCACGGAGTCAATTTCATGCACCACAGCACACGATCCGCCCTTATCATGACGACATTACTGCCCTTCATCGTGGCGGGTTGCGCCAGACTGCCGGTGAACGGCACTCTTTTTCCCGGAGTGGCCGTGACCCGCCTCGCTTCCATCGAGCACGGTTCGCCCGTTGCCTGGAACGGTGCGGGGACGGAGATAGCGTTCTGCGACAACGGCATCAGAGTCATTTCCATCCCGCAAGGAAAGACCGAAAGGATCGCTGCCGGCACCGCGGTTACGCTGGCATGGTCACCGGACGCCACCCGGCTTGCCGCGGCATTCGTCGACGGCGCCCGGTCACGGATCGTCCTGATGGACCGGACCGGCACCGCGGTCGGCGCAACCCGTATCGAGGGACATATCGGCAAGCTTTTATGGAGAAACGGACACGAGCTGCTGATTACCGCTACCACACTGAGGAGCTACCGTTTTGGCGGCAACGTCACCCTTCGCCTGTACCGCTGGAACGGCACCGGCGATCCGCAGGAGTCGACACTGGCCGATACGACCCTGAAACGCTCCACAGTTCCGTTCCTGCGCAGAACAGACCGGGTCGACGCAGACATGGAACTCTCACCGCTCGGGGATGAGATCGCCTTTGCCCGGATCATCGATCCCCCCATGTATCCCCCCTACGAAAGGATCGTACTGCGCCACCTCGACACCGGCGCGGAGCGGGAGATCGCGACACTCCCCCTGACATCGGCCATTCCCGTCTTTACCCCTGATGGCGAACAGCTTTTGGCGGACGACGGCACTACGAATGGCAGACTGCTCGACACGTCGGGAGATGCCGAAGCCGCCGAGCCTTCTTCGGCAACCGCCCCACTGGCGCTCTCGCCCGCCGGCAGCAGGTTCAGCAGGGGACGGTTGACCCTGCACGGCAGGGGCTCCGTCACGTTCCCACCAGAGAGTCGGGGATATTTCTCGCCCACCGGCACGGACCTCGCGCTCGTGTGGCATGATGTACTGTATCTCGTGTCGGGCCTCCCCCAGGACAAGGCTACCCCCCTGCCCGCTGCGGTGCGCAGCCGACTGCTGTTCCTGCGCCGCCTGCGAAGCGAACGTCTCATCACCGACAGGGACTATCTCCATCAGAAGGAAAGGTTACTGCAGCCATGACCCTTACCCGATATCTGCCGATTCTGCTTTTACTCGTTGCAACGACGGCATCTGCCGCGGACGACTGTATTCCCTGCCATCGCGAGAAAACCCCGGCCGCCGTCCGGCAATGGGAGGCCAGCGCTCACGCCAGGGCGGGGGTCGGCTGCGCGGCATGCCACGGCAGCGACCATGACCGGATCGTCAAGGGAGAGGTATCGGTCGACGCGAAAACATGCGGCCGCTGCCACCAGAAGGCGTACGACCGGCACCTGGCGAGCCGCCACGGCATGGGGCTCCACTCCGGATGGGGCTGCACCCGCAACCTCCCCGAACGCGATCCCGCGGAATGCCGCTTTTGCCACGAAAAAGGGAGCGCCAAAGCGCTTACCGGCGTCCAGTGCGCCCGTTTTCTCAAGCAGTCGAGCGAGATGGGGGCAACGGGCTGCAACCGATGCCACAGCGTGGAACGCTCCTGCGCCTCCTGCCACACGAACCACATGACGGATCTCGCCATCGTCCGCAATCCGAACGTCTGCGCAAAGTGCCACATGGGGCCGGACCACCCCCAGTGGGAGATGTGGCAGACCTCGCAGCACGGCACCCTCTACGCCAGCGACGGTCCGTCGGCAGGCCCCACCTGTCAGACCTGCCACATGGCCGGCGGCGACCACGATGTATCCCGCGGAATCACGATGAGTTCCGGCGGCACACCGTATCCGTCCGAGAAGGCGGAACCTGCTCGCGAGGAGATGGTCACGCTCTGTAGCCGGTGCCACGCCTCGTCCTTCGCCAGGAAGGAACTGGACCGTGACGATGCGGTCCGTACCCAGAGCGCGGCAATCCTGAAGGAGGCGGAAGCGATCATCTGGGATCTTTCAGACCACGGTCTCCTCGATCCGATGCCCGCCGACCGTCCGCCCCACCCCCTGCGGGGCAAGGTGCTGGTGACCGACGGCCAGATGCTCTACGAAGACACCTCCCACATCGAGCGGCTCTATTTCAAGATGATGAAATACGACTTCGCCCGCACCGTAAAGGGGGCCTACCACCAGAATCCGGCCTACACCCACTGGTACGGCAATGCGGAGCTGAAGATGGACCTGATCGATATCAAGGCAGAGGCGAACCGGCTGCGGGAGCGGAAGGCAGGCGGGGCTGGACTGGGCGCGTCAGCAGCCCCCACGACGGAGATGCAGATCGAAGAACGGCTCAAGGCGCTGAAGAACAGGGTATCACGAGGAGCCATCAGCGAAGCGGAGTACGAAAAGGAGAAGGCGACGATCCTGAAAGAATTGCCGGAGAAAGGGCGCTGACGACAGCGCCGGCTACGCCACCAGCCAGCCGCCCCACCAGGCGACCGCCGCCACCAGCAGCGTCCCGTACAGCGCGAGACCGACGAGGCTGGAACAGGCGATCTTCAGGTCCTGGACGGACGGCACCGATGCGGAAACAAACAGATATATCGTTCCGTACAGCGCCAGGACGTGCACCGGATCGCGGGGAAACCAGGAGAACCAGCGGCAATACAGCTGCCAGGCGGCGACGTTCAGGAAGAGCGGCGCCATGGCGGTGGGAAAGGCGGACACCATCCCCGGATTGGCGATGGTGACCGAGCCGAGGGTCCAGCGACGCCGGACCGTGCCGTCTCTCGTCAGACAGTCCTTCGTGTGGGGGATGACGCTGAAACCCGTGGGACGGCCGCCGGTGACAAGCGCCACGAGCAGGTGGGCCAGCTCGTGCAGAAGAGTCCCGGGGAGGGTGGAGAGGATCTGCCAGAAGGTGCCGATACGTCCGACTCGCCCCTCGCTGTGGCCCAGGACGATGACCAGCAGAATGCCGACAAACTGCCACGCGTTGTCATCGAAGTGCATACCTGGTCCCCGCGTTCCGAAATGCAGGCACCATACACGAAAAACGGCGGACCGTCCATGGACAGCCCGCCGCAGTTCACGTCGCATCTCGTCTTTGTTACTCCTTCCGGTGGATCACCAGCCCGTCGCCGGACACGGAGAGCTCCACGAGCACCGTGTCCCCCTCGGCAGACTTCCCCTCCAGGAGCATGAGCGCCAGCGGGTCCTGCACCTTGCGCTGCAGGGTCCGCTTCAGCGGCCGGGCACCGAACTGCGGATCGTACCCTTCCCGCGCCAGGTATTCCCGCGCCCGATCGCCGATCTGCAGGGTGATGTGCCGGTCCTCCAGCCGTTTCTGTAGGTCGCGGATCTGGATATCCACGATCTTCTTGATCTGTTCCAGCGGCAACGAATGGAAGATGATGGTCTCGTCGATCCGGTTCAGGAACTCCGGCTTGAAGTGCTCCTTCAGGGTCTCCATGACCATGCTCCGCATTTTGCCGTAGTCAGTGGCCCCGAACTCCTGGATCCACTGGGACCCCAGGTTGCTCGTCATGATGATGACCGTGTTGCGGAAGTCCACCGTCCGCCCCTGGCCGTCCGTGAGCCGCCCGTCGTCCAGCACCTGCAGAAGGACGTTGAATATCTCGGGATGGGCCTTCTCGATCTCGTCGAACAGGACGATGGAGTAAGGCCGGCGCCGCACCGCCTCCGTGAGTTGCCCCCCCTCCTCGTAACCCACGTAGCCCGGCGGGGCACCGATGAGCCGGGCCACGGTGTGCTTTTCCTGGTACTCGCTCATGTCGATCCGCACCACCGCCTGGTCGTCGTCGAACAGGAATTCGGCGAGTGCCCGGGCGGTCTCGGTCTTTCCCACCCCCGTGGGACCGAGGAAGATGAAGGAGCCGATGGGGCGGTTGGGGTCGGATAGACCGGCGCGGGAGCGGCGCACCGCGTTGGCGACGAGCAGAAGCGCCTCGTCCTGCCCCACCACGCGACCTTTCAGCCGCTCTTCCATCCGCAGGAGCTTCTCCGACTCCGCCTCCTGCATCCGGGAAACCGGGATGCCGGTCCACCTGGCGACGATTTCCGCCACCAGGTCGCCGTCCACCTCCTCGGGGAGCATCTTGCCGTCCTTCTGGATCTGCGCCAGCTCTCCCTGCCGCTCCTCCATCTCACGTTCGATGGCGGGGATCTCGCCGTACCGGATCTCGGCGGTGCGTCCCAGGTGCCCCTCGCGCTCGGTTCGCTTCGCCTCCTCTTTCTTCTCCTCCAGCCGCTGCTTCAGCTCGCTCAACCCCCGGATGATATCCTTTTCCCGCTGCCAGTGGGTCTTCAGCTCGGCGGACTGCGCCTTCAACACCTCCAGCTCGTCGGACAGCTTTCGCATCCGTTCCTGGGCATGGGGGTCCTGTTCGCGAAGGAGTGCCTGCTTCTCGATCTCCAGCTGGATGATCCTCCGCTCCACCTCGTCCACCTCCGTCGGCATCGAGTCCACCTCGATCCGCAGGCGCGACGCCGCTTCGTCGATCAGGTCGATCGCCTTGTCCGGCAGGAACCGATCGGTGATGTAGCGGTCCGAAAGGGTCGCCGCGGCGATGATGGCGCTGTCCTTGATCCGGATGCCGTGGTAAGTCTCGTACCTCTCCTTCAGTCCCCGGAGGATGGCGATGGTGTCCTCCACGTCGGGCTCTCCTACGTACACCTGCTGGAAGCGGCGCTCTAAAGCTGCATCCTTTTCGATATGCTTGCGGTATTCGTCCAGGGTGGTGGCGCCGATGCAGTGCAGCTCTCCCCGCGCCAGGGCGGGTTTCAGCAGGTTGGATGCATCCATCGCCCCCTCGGCGGCGCCGGCCCCCACCAAGGTGTGCAGCTCGTCGATGAACAGCACCAGCTGCCCTTCCGACTTGGTCACCTCCTTCACCACCGCCTTCAGCCGGTCCTCGAACTCACCCCGGTATTTGGCCCCGGCGATGAGCGCCCCCATGTCCAGCGCCATGAGCCGCTTGTCTTTCAGCGTCTCCGGCACGTCGCCGGACACCATCCTGAGCGCCAGCCCCTCCACGATGGCGGTCTTCCCCACCCCCGGCTCGCCGATCAGCACCGGGTTGTTCTTGGTCCGGCGCGACAGCACCTGGATCACCCGGCGGATTTCGTCGTCCCGGCCGATGACCGGGTCCAGTTTCCCCTGGCGGGCGAGATCGGTCAGGTCCCGGGCGTACTTGGAGAGCGCCTGCAGCTTGTCCTCCGGGTTCTGGTCCGTCACCCGCTCGCCGCCGCGCAGGTCCTTTAGCGCCGCCATGACCGCATCGCGGCTGGCACCCGCCTCCTTGAGGATGCGACCCGCCTCGCCGCTCTCGCCACTCACCATGGACATCAGCAGATGCTCGGTGGAGACGAACTCGTCCCTGAGCGTATCCGCCTCCTTCTGCGCCTGATCGAGAATCCGGTTCAGCGCCGGCGAAAGATACACCTGCACGGAAGCGCCGCTCGCCTGGGGCAGCTTCTTGAGCGCCGCATCCACGCGCCCCGCGACGTAAGCCGTATTGGCGCCGATCTTCTGCAGGATCGCCCCCACGAGCCCACCCTCCTGCTGCAGAAGCGCCAGCAGCAGGTGTTCCGGCTCGATGGCACCGTTGCCGAGCCGCGCCGCCTGCTGCTGCGCGGCGGCAAGGGCCTCCTGGGTCTTCACCGTCATTTTGTCGGGTCGAATCATGATGGTACTCCTTCTGTTGGCCTCCATCAGGTGGTCGGGGTTTTCAGTTCCGCTGAAATAAAGATAGGAACGCCACCGGGCCAAGTCAAGGAAGCGGGACGAAATAACCTCACCCGACCGCACGTTTTCTGCTGTTCAATCGATGCACACCAGTCTCGAATCTGCAACCTGCCGTAATTGTTAACATTGCCGGTATTACGCCCTGCTCCCTGTTCAGCCCTCCACCATCAAACGGGAAGCAACCAGCGACAATTTCTCATTGCATATCGATATGTTACGCACAATTTCAGTTCGGCACGCATCTGGTACTAGTGATTATCAAACAGCACGGTTTGGGAGGTGTCACATGTTCAGAGCGTTCACACTCATCATCGCAATACTGGTCCTCAGCGGCTGCAGCGAACTGCAGATCATCGGCCGCGCCGCCCTCGACGAGCAGACGAGAGACGGCGTCATCAATACCGAGTGGGCCATGTACACACAGCGGAACATGGAGCCGCCGAAACAGATGGCCTACCGTACCATGCTGGCGAAGGCCGACATCAACGTGAACGCAGCGCGTACGGCCGAGCAGATGACGCCCAAGAAAGGGCTGTGGGAACGGCGCTGAAAACCGTGGAGAAGCTTCATCTCAGGTCAGAATTCGAGGGAGAGCTGCTTCCAGTCTGTATGCTTGATGCGGGGACCGGGATAATACCGGGGGCAGGAGGCAATGACGACGCTCGCGGCCTGTTTGCACTGGCGCCGGCAGGAGATGCAGAGGTGGTTTGACGAAGGTTTCTCTTTCATGCGATACCTGAACGGCAGGGACGGCATCCGCCCCTGCCGTTGTACGTTATGCGATCTTTCTGACCCAGCCGAAGGTATCCGCCAGCTTGCCGGTCTGGATACCGGTGAGCCTGTCGTACAGTTTCCGGGTCAGCTGGCCCACGCCGCCGTCCCCCACGCTGCAGCTTTCCCCTTTGTAGCAGAGGGTTCCCACCGGGCTGATAACGGCGGCGGTGCCGCTGCCGAACGCCTCCTTCACCTTGCCGGAACGAACATCCGCCATCAGTTCCTCGATATCGATTGCCCGCTCCTCCACCCGGAAACCGAGCGTATCGGCCAGCTGCAGCACCGATCCGCGAGTGACGCCGTTCAGGATGGAACCGGCCAGGGGGGCGGTCACCACCCGATCCTCGTAGGCGAAGAACATGTTCATGGCCCCCACCTCTTCCACGTACCGGCGGTGGACGCCGTCCAGCCAGAGCACCTGGTCGAACCCCTTCTTCTTCGCTTCGAGCCCCGCCTTGAGCGAACTGGCGTAGTTGCCGCCGGTCTTCGCCTCCCCCGTACCGCCGGGGACGGCGCGCACGTAGCGGTCCTCCACCAGGATCTTGATCGGATTGAAACCGGCGGCGTAGTAGGCACCTACCGGAGAAAGAATGATGTAGAAGTAGTAATGCTCCGACGGCTTGACGCCGAGCACCGGCTCCACCGCGATGAGGGTGGGGCGGATGTACAGCGAGGTCCCCTCCGACGAAGGGACCCAGTCCCTTTCCATCCGGACCAGCTCCTCGACCCCCTGCAGAAACAGCTCTTCCGGCACCTCCGGCATGCAGAGCCGTTCGGCGGAGATATTGAACCGCCGGGCGTTCATCTCCGGACGGAACAGGGCGATGGTGCCGTCGCTCCACTTGTACGCCTTCAGCCCCTCGAAGATCTCCTGGGCATAATGGAATACGAGTGCGGCCGGATCGAGGACGAACGGTCCGTACGGCTCGATCCGCGCATCGCCCCAGCCGCGGCCGGCCTTCCATTCCGCAATAAACATCCTGTCGGTAAAGAGCTTCCCGAACCCAAGTGCGGACTCGTCGGTATATTTCGGCTTCTTCCTGTCATCGGGCAACGGGACGATTCGTATCTCCATCTGCACTCCCTCCGGTTCTGGCGTATACGCCGTCATGCCTGAAAATTATTACCACAACCGGTACCGGCAAACAAGCGGTTTTCCATCGGGAAATCCTCCGGGGAAAACTTGATTTTTTGCAGATCCGTTGTTATATTAGCACTCGGACAGCTAGAGTGCTAACGAAGGAGGTCACAATACCATGACTACCGCAGCATTGAACCTGCCCGTCGTATCCGACAGCATGAGCAGGTACCTTGCCGAAATCAGGCGGTTTCCCCTCCTCTCCGCAGAGGAAGAACACGGCCTTGCGGTACGTCTTCACGAGGAGAACGACCTGGAGGCGGCCCACCGGCTCATCACCGCCAACCTCCGGTTCGTGGTGAAGATCGCCGGTGAGTACCGCGCCTACGGCATGCGGATGCTGGATCTGATCCAGGAGGGGAATGTCGGGCTGATGATGGCGGTCCGGAAATTCAACCCGCACAAGGGGATTCGCCTCATTTCCTACGCCGTCTGGTGGATCCGCGCCTATATCCAGAACTTCATCATCTCCACCTGGAGCCTCCTGAAGATCGGCACCACCCAGGCACAGCGCAAGCTGTTCTTCAAGCTGTCAGAGGCAAAGAACGCCATCCGGCGCATGACCGGCTCGGACGACCTGCAGGAGGCGGCGCAGCATCTGGAGGTGGATGCCGCCGATGTGGAGGAGATGGACCAGCGGATGCGCGGGGAGTTTTCCCTCGACGCGGAACTCGTGGCGGGTGAGGGAACGACGCTCCTTGACAGCCTCCCCGACGAGCGTCAGAACCAGGAGGAGCTGGTAGCCGACCTGCAGGAGAGCGGCATCATGCACCGGGAGATCGCTGCGGCACTGCAGGGGCTGAACGAGAAGGAACGATTCATCATCGAACGGCGGGTCGCCGCCGACGAACCGCTGACCCTGCAGGAGATCGCCGACCATTTCACCATCTCCCGCGAGCGGGTCCGGCAGATCGAGGAACGGGCGCTCGCGAAGATGAAAACGGCTCTCCAGCCGCTGGCCGCACAGATGGCTTTCGCCTGAATCCCATGACCGGAAACGCTGAAAAGCCCCACATGCAGAGCAGGTGGGGCTTTTTCACAGAACAAGGTGCTCGCAAAGCCCGCCAAGGGCGCACAATATACCTATAAGGCTATCATCCTACCAGCCTTCCCCGATCAAACAACTGACCGCCTTTCATGTCGTCCTTTCGAGTAATCGATTTCTTCAGCTTATTTGAAGGTTGTAAAGACGTAGCTCGCTACCGCTTCCGCCTCCCGGTCCGAGAGGCGCGCCCGGTCGAACAGCGGCATCCCCGGCCCCGGGTTGCGCAGAATGTTCACGATGTCCCGGGGCTTGTTTACCCCGTTGGCCGCCAGGGTCATCCGGTCCAGCGACTTGGCGGGATACTTCACGTTCCGCCCCCCGGGATGACAGCCGCTGCACAGGCGGAGAAACAGCGCCTCCCCTGTCTCCGCCCCCGGAATCGGCGGAGGTTCGCCGGCATGACGCTCACAGCCGGCCTGCAGGACACAGAGCACGCCGGCGACAACCGCGCCGGCAAGGTATCCGGCCCACTGCCTCCTCACTCCCCCGGCTCCGCCTTGTCGTTGTGCCCCTGCCCCTTCGTAGCGGCCTTCATCCGCTCGATCATCCGTGCCAGGCGACGGTCCACGAGGCAGTTTATGGTACCTTCCGGCCAGCTGCCGTCCTCCTGCCGCTCGCCCGCCGGCACCCCGGTGAGGATCTCGATCCCCTGGTCGATGCTCTCCACGCTCCAGATGTTGAACTGCCCCCCACGGACCGCCTCCACCACCTCGTCATTCAGCATCAGGTGCCGCTCGTTGGACCTCGGGATCATGACCCCCTGCTCGCCGGTAAGCCCCTTCGCCTTGCAGACCGCGAAGAACCCCTCGATCTTGAAGTTGACGCCGCCGATGGGCTGGACCTTTCCCAGCTGGTTGACACTGCCGGTGACGGCGATACCCTGACGGACCGGCACCTCGGCAAGTGCGGAGAGGAGCGCATACAGCTCCGTGGACGAGGCGCTGTCCCCCTCCACCCCCTCGTAGGACTGCTCGAAGCAGATGGATGCCGACATGGCCAGCGGCTGATCCTGGGCATACTTTCCCCCCAGGTAACCGGTGAGGATCATCACCCCCTTGTCGTGGATCGGGCCGGAGAGCTTCACCTCCCGCTCGATGTTCACCATCCCCGCCTTACCCAGGAAGGTGCGGGCAGTCACCCTCGACGGCCGGCCGAACATGTAGTCGCCGATGGTCATCACCGAAAGGCCGTTGATCTGCCCCACCTCGCTCCCGTCCGTATCGCAGAGGATCGTTCCATCATCGAACATCTCCTGCAGACGCTCCTCGACCCGGTTACTTCGATAGGTCTTCTCCCGGACCGCGCGCTGTACGATCTCCCGCGTTACATGCCCGCTCTCCTCTTTTCGCGCCCAGTAGCTCGCCTCGCGGATCAGGTCCGCAATCTCCATGAACTGTGACGACAGCCGTCCCTGGTCCTCCACGATCCGTGCGGAGTGCTCCAGGAGCCCCGCCACACCGCTTTTGTGAAACGGCAGCAGCTTCTCGTTCCTGCAGTGAGAGGCTACGAACAGCGCGTATTCCCGCATGATATCCGGCGTCCGCGCGATCCGGCTGTCGAAGTCCGCCTTCACCTTGAAGAACTTGCGGTAGTCCGGCTCCAGATAGAAGAGGAGATAGTAGATCCAGGGGGAGCCGATCATGATGATCTTGGACTGGAGCGGCACCGGCTCCGGTTTCAGCGAAGCGACCGTCATGAACCGGTACTGCTCCAGCACATCCTCGATCCGGATCTCGCCGCTCCGGATGCACCGCTTCATGGCGTCCCAGGCAAACGGGTTGATGAGCACCTCGCGGGCGTCGATGATCAGATAGCCGCCGTTCGCCCGTTGGAGCGCCCCCGGCTTGATGAGGGTGAAGTTGGTCGTGGCGACGCCCCCCATCTGCATCACATGCTCGATCCTGCCGAACAGGTTGTTGTAGGTGGGGTTCGTCTCGAACACCACCGGTGCCCCCACCGTCTCCCGGTTGTCCACGAAGACGTTCACCTCGTACCGCTCGAAAGAAGGCTCCTGATGGGGAAGCTTGAGGCCGGGAATGGGGGACGGCTGGGGGGTCTGGGGCTTGAAATCCTCCAGGTTCAGGACGATATCCTCCAGCACCGCGTCCAGATAGGCGATTACCTTGGGGAACTCCGCATACTTCTCCTTGAGCGGTTCGATGTGGTGCCCCACCGCGGCAAGCCCCAGGTCACGGTCGAGCTGGACGAGCGCATCCTTGGCCCCCTTCTCGTTCTCCCGCACCTGACGCAGCACGTCGTTCAGTTGTTCCGTCAGGTCGCTCCCCACGCTGTCCAGCAGTTCACGCGCCTCGCTGTCCAGCGCCTCGTACTCCTCCTGGGTATAGTTCCGCCCCTCCTTCTGGGGGACCATCACCAGCCCCGACACCGTACGCTGCAGGGCAAACCCCTTTTTCACCGCCTCCTTCTCCAGAGCGCCGAACAGCTCGCCGTTCTTCTCCTGGAACTCGCTGACGATCGACGCCCGGTTGTTCTCGTACTCCTTGCTGTCCAGCGCCTTCGGAATATCGGTCCGGACACCGTCCAGAAGCTCCCCCATGTCGACGGCGAGTTCGCTGCCGCGTCCGACCGGCAGCGACAGGCTGATCGGGTTGTCGGGCGCCCGGAAATTGTTGACGTAGCACCAGTCCTGCGGCGGCGACTCCTGAGCGGCCCGCTTCTTCAGTATCCCCCTGATGGTCGTGGCGCGTCCCGTCCCCGGATCACCGGCCAGGAACAGGTTGAACCCGCTCCCCTGCATATCGAGGCCGAAATCGATGGATTTCAGGGCGCGCTCCTGGCCGAGTGTCCCCTCCAGTTCCTCCAGCTCGTCGGTGGTCGTGAACGAAAACTGTCCTTCATCGCACATCCAGCGGAGCTTTTCCACGGGCAACTTGCAGTCGGCAGCAGACATGTCGTCCTCCTTCGGTTTCCGTTTCACACGGAAGCAGTTCATTCAGCAGGTGGGGAAAAAGGCACTCCACGCGTGCAGCGACTTCAGCCACCGTCGGCTCCGCATCCGCCTCCCGCGCCAGCGACGTCACGGGGCAACCGGCCATGCCGCAGGGGTTGATCCGAGCGAATGGCTCCAGATCAGGGGCGACGTTCAGGGCGAATCCGTGCATGGCGACCCAGCGCCGCACCCCGACACCGATGGAGGCGAGCTTCCCCCGGTCCGTCCAGATGCCGGTCTTCCCCGGCACCCGCCGGGCGGCCACGCCGAACTCCCCGGCAACCCGGATCGACAGCTCCTCCAGAAACCGGAGGTAGCGGTGCAGGTCCCGGCCGCGCCGCCCCAGATCGATCACCGGATACCCCACAAGCTGCCCCGGGCCGTGCCAGGTCACGTCGCCGCCGCGGTTCGTGCGGACCACTGAAATCGCCGGGTCCAGCACGTTCGCCTCGCTCCCGCCGCTGCCGATGGTGTAGACCGGCGGATGCTCCAGCAAGAGCAGCGTCTCCGGCGCCTCGCCGGAAGCCACCTGCGCCACGAGCCGCTCCTGGATGGCGTAGGCGGCGTGGAAATCGATGAGACCGAGATTGCTAACGTCCATAACCATCCACCACGAAAACCCCTCACCCGGCCTGTGGCACCCTCTCCCGGAAGGAGAGGGTAATCGTTCCCCCTTCTCCCTCTGGGAGAAGGATGGGATGAGGGCGCTCCCGGCTACACCAGCATCAGAACTGGATTCTCCAGCAGCCTCTTCACCTCTCCCAGAAACTGCGCCACATACAGGCCGTCCACAATCCGGTGGTCGGCGGAGAGCGTCGCCCGCATGGTCTTTGCCGCCACCACACTGCCGTCACGCACCACCGGCCGGTCCGCCACCGCCCCCACCGCCAGGATCGCCGCCTGGGGCGGGAGGATGATCGAGGCAAACTCGTCTACCCCGTACATCCCCAGGTTGGAGATGGTGAACGTCCCGCCGGAGATCTCCTGCTGGCTGATACTGCCGGTGCGGGCCCGCTCGGCGAGCCGCCGGCTCTCGGCGGCGATCTCGCGCAGGGACAGCCGCTGGCACTCCCGGACCACCGGGATCAGGAGTCCCTCGGGCAACCCCACGGCGACCCCGATGTTGACATCGGCGTTCATCCGGATGCCGTCGCCGGCAAACGAGTTGTTCAGCTGGGGAAACCTGAAGAGCGCCATGGCGCACGCCTTGACGATGAGGTCGTTGTAGGAGACCGGCGTACCCCCCTCCCGCAGTTCCCGCACCACCTCCGCCGCCGCATCCATGACGATTTCCACCGTTACGGAGAAGTGGGGGGTCGTCCGCCACGACGTGCTGACGTTCTGCGCGATGGCGCTGCGCATGCGCGACAGCGGCAACGCGTCGTGCAGCTCCGTACGCGGCGCTGCCGGTTCCGTCCCGGCGACAGGTGCCGTTTCCGCGACGGCGGGCTGCGCAGCCGGCTCCGCAACAGTCACCCCGGCCCCGCCGAGCCGCTCAAGGTCCTCCTGCAGCACCCGGCCGTCGGGGCCGGTCCCCTGTACCGTCTGCAGGTCGATCCCCAGCTCCCGCGCCAGCCGTCGCACGGCAGGAGAGGCCTTCACAGCCTCCTCACCGGCGACTGAAAGATGAACCGGTGGTGGTTCCTCCGGTGCAGGCGCTGGCGCGGTTTCCGCCGCGGCAGCTGTTTCGGTAACGGCGGGTTCAGGAACTACTGCGACCGGTGCAGCAGCCACTGCCTCACCGGCCGCGCCGACGATGCCGATGACCGTTCCCACCGGCACCAGCTCGCCCGGCGTCACCCGGGTCTCCAGCAGCACGCCGGATGTAAACGCCTCCAGCTCCATGTTCGCCTTGTCCGTCTCCACCTCGGCGATGATGTCGCCCCGGTTCACCTGCTCGCCGACGCCCTTCTTCCAGGAGATGAGCCGCCCCTCGGTCATGGTGTCGGACAGCTTGGGCATGGTGATTTCAGTTGCCATTATCTAACCCCTCACTTCTGCCACGGAGACACAGAGACACGGAGAACACCTAAAATCCAGATGGGACGCAGATCAGATCTGAAAGTGGATTAAGCAAAACCTACTACATGTGTAAGCCTGATCCGCATTGATCCGATGTTTCCGCCTCTTCCGTGCACCATTGTCTTTCAGCCTTTCTCTGTGTCTCCGTGTCTCTGTGGCAGATATTTCGTCAGTATTTCGCCGCCATCAACTCCCGCACCGCCGCGGCGATGGTCTCCGTCTGCGGGATGCAGATCCGCTCGATCTTCCGCGAGTACGGCATGGGGACGTCCAGCCCGGATACCCGTTTCACCGGCGCCCGCAGGGTGTCGAAGCAGTTCTCGCCAATGGTGGCGGCGATGTGGCCGCCCAGACCCGCCGTGCGCCAGCACTCCTCCACCACCACCGCCCGGCCGGTCCGCTGCACCGATGCCATGATGGTCTCCGTATCCAGCGGGGTCAGGGTCCGCAGGTCGATCACCTCGCAGGAGATGCCGTCATTTTCCAGCTCCGCCGCCGCCTGCTGGGCGAGGATCGACATGCGGGCGTAGGCGACGATCGTTGCGTCCGTCCCCGGCCGCATGACGCTCGCCTGACCGAACGGCACGAGGAACTCCGGGTCTTCCGGCACCTCCCCCTTGCTGTTGTACAGGAGCTCGTGCTCCAGGAAGATCACCGGGTTGTTGTCGCGGATGGCACTCTTCAGAAGCCCCTTGGCGTCGGCCGGCGTCGCCGGGTAGGCTACGTACAGGCCGGGGCAGTGCATGAAATAGGTCTCCAGGCTCTGGGAATGCTGCGCTCCCAGCTGGCTCCCCCCCCCGCCCGGCATCCGCACGACCATGGGGAGATTGACCTGACCGCCGAACATGGAGCGGATCTTGGCCATGTGATCCACGATCTGGTCCATGGCCAAAAGCGCGAAGTTCACCGTCATCAGCTCCGCGATGGGCCTTAGGCCCCCCATGGCGGCGCCCACCGCCACGCCGACGATGGTATTCTCCGAGATGGGGGTGTCCTTCACCCGCTCCTCGCCGAACTCCGCCAACAGGCCCCGGGTCACCTTGAACGAGCCCTCGTACAGCGCCACGTCCTCGCCCCAGGTCACCACCGACGGGTCGCGCCGCATCTCCTCCTTCAGCGCCATATTCAGCGCATCGCGATAGGTCATTTCTGGCATTAATTATTCCTCCCAAATCTGCCACAGAGACACGGAGACACAGAGAAAACCTCAGTGGCTTCTGCATCCCTTGAAGTTGCATCCCGAGTTTCGACCTTGTTTAGGACTTGCGCACCCGAAATAAAGCTCTCCTGTTTTTCTCGACTTTCTAGCAACTACAGTCGGGAATCCACATTTAGGACAAGGACCCGTTTCCTCTTTCCATTTTTCAGGACGGTCCATGGGGGTTTTCCCCAAATCCTTTTCCATGCCGTTCTCCGTGTCTCTGTGTCTCCGTGGCAGGTTTTCAGACGTAAATATCCTCATACACCGAAGCATCCTCCGGCCAGGGCGATTCCTCGGCGAACCGCACCGCCTCCTGCACCGTTTCTTGCGCCTTCGCGAGGATCGCGTCCAGCTGCGCCTGGGTGGCGATCCCCTCCTCCAGGAGCCGCTTGGCGTAGTTGGGGATCGGGTCGCGGGACTTCCAGACCTCATGCTCGGCGGCGGAGCGGTACTTGGCCGGATCGGCCATGGAGTGGCCGCGGAACCGGTAGGTGGTGGCCTCGATGAAGTAGGGCATCCCCGTCTCCCGCACCTTTTCCGCGCCGTACTTCACCGCCTTGTAGACGGCGATCACGTCCATGCCGTCCACCTTCTCCGCCGGGATGTCGTAGCCGCAGGTCCGCCGGTGGATGGAGGCAAGGGCCGAGGAGCGGTGCACCTCGGTACCGATGCCGTAGAAGTTGTTCTCACAGATGAACAGCACCGGCAGTTCCCAGAGCCGCGCCCAGTTGAGCGATTCGTGGAAGGTCCCCTGGTTCACGGCGCCGTCGCCGAAGAAGCAGGCGGCGATCCGATCCTCGCCACGGAACTTGGCGCTGAACGCCAGACCGCAGGCGATGGGGAACTGGCCGCCGACGATGGCGTACCCCCCCATGAAGTTCAGATCGGGATCGAAGAGGTGCATGGAGCCCCCCTTCCCCTTGCAGAGCCCCGTGCTCTTTCCGAACAGCTCGGCCATGACCCGCCGCGGGTCCGCACCGCGGATGATGGCCTGGGGGTGCTCCCGGTAGGCGGAGAGGATGTAGTCGTCCCTGTGCAGCCCCGCCGTGGCCCCGACCGCCACCGCCTCCTGGCCGCTGTACAGGTGGAGGAAGCCGGTGATGTGCCCCTTGGTGTACTGCTCGGCGCACGACTCCTCGAACTCCCGGGAGAGCACCATCTGTTCGTAGAACCGGATCAGCTCGTGATCGGGCAGGATCGCCCGGAGTTTTGTTTCCATATCCGCCTCAACATTTCCCCCTCCCCTTCAAGGGGAGGGTTGGGGTGGGGATGGGTTTCGACCCAAGAATACCCCATCCCCCTCCTGGCCTCCCCCTTGAAGGGGGAGGGAAAATAGTCTTGCCTGCGGGTTTTATCCGCGTTCATCCGCGGTCATCCGCGTCCCATTATGTTTGTGATTTACTCCTCGTTCTCCTGCATCCGCACATAGTTCAGCGTCCCGCCGGCCAGGAGTTCATCCCGCTGCCGGTCGGAGATATCCAGGATGGTGAGGAAGGTCCGCCCGCC
Source organism: Deltaproteobacteria bacterium (assembly GCA_021779095.1). Lineage (GTDB taxonomy): Bacteria > Desulfobacterota > Desulfuromonadia > Geobacterales > JAJYBI01 > JAJYBI01. The sequence goes on along the minus strand of JAJYBI010000024.1, from coordinate 31,080 downwards.
GACCTCCACCGGAATCACCTCCGCACCGCGGATGATCATGGTCCGCAGGTGGGGGATCAGCAGCTTGTCCCCCGGATTGAGCAGGTCGTAATCCGCCGGGTCCTTGAAGGAAAGTGGCACGATGCCGAAGTTCACCAGGTTGGCCTTGTGGATGCGGGCGAAGCTCTTGGCGATCTTGGCGCGGATCCCCAGGTAGCGCGGCGCCAGCGCCGCATGCTCCCGGCTGGACCCCTGGCCGTAGTTCTCGCCCCCCACCACTACCCCGTTTCCCTTCTCTTTCGCCCGGAGATGGAACTCGGGATCGAGCTGATCGAAGACGAACTGGCTGATGGCCGGGATATTGCTGCGGAACGGGAGCACCTTGTTTCCCGCCGGCATGATGGTGTCGGTGGAGATGTTGTCCCCCACCTTGAGGATCACCTCCGCGGAGAGGTCGTCGGGGAGCGGTTCGAAGTCGGGGAACGGCACGATGTTCGGACCGGTGACGATCTCGACCCGGGCCGCCTCTGCCGCCGGCAGGGGGGCGATGATGCTGGAGTCGTCCAGCTGGTACCGCTCCGGGTTCTCCACCGCCGGCCACGCCATGAGCTTCCCCAGCTCCCGCGGGTCGGTGACGACACCGAAGACGCCGGCCGCCGCGCCGGTCTCCGGCGAACAGAGATAGACCCGGTCCCCCTTCGTGCCGCTACGGCCGGGGAAGTTGCGGGGAAAGGTGCGCAACGACACCTGGTCGGTGCCCGGCGCCTGGCCCATGCCGATGCAGCCGAGGCACCCCGGCTGGTGGACCTGGGCGCCCGCCAGAAGGAGCATCATGAAGCCCCCCTGCGCCACCACGTTTTCCAGCACCTGCCGGCTGCCGGGGTTGATGTTGAACGAGACGTGGGGCGCCACCCGCCGGCCGTCCAGGATGCGGCAGACCGTCATGAGGTCGCGGAACGACGAGTTGACCGAGCTCCCCACGATCACCTGGTCCACCTTCAGACCCGCGATCTCCCGGACGGGGACCACGTTGTCCGGCGACGTGGGGCAGGCGATGAGCGGTTCCAGCGACGACAGGTCGATCTCGTCGTACTCGTCGTAGGAGCAGCCGGGATCGGCAGAGAGTTCGGTCCACACATCGCCCCGTCCCTGGGCCTCCAGGAACTCCCGCGTCCGGTGGTCCGAGGGAAAGACGCTCGTGGTGGCCCCCAGTTCCGCCCCCATGTTGCCGATGGTCGCCCGGTCGGTGGCGGAGAGGGTGGCGACGCCGGGGCCGTAGTATTCGATGATCTTCCCGACGCCCCCCTTCACCGTGTGGCGCCGGAGCATCTCCAGGATCACGTCCTTCCCCGAGACCCAGGGCTGGAGCTGTCCGGTGAGTTTCACCCCGAAGATCCGCGGACAGGGGAGGTAAAACGGGTGTCCCGCCATGGCCAGGGCCACGTCCAGGCCGCCGGCGCCGATGGCGATCATGGAGAGGCCCGCCGCCGACGGCGTGTGGGAATCGGCCCCCAGCATGGTCTTGCCCGGCACGCCGAACCGCTCCAGGTGCACCTGGTGGGAGACGCCGTTCCCCGGTTTGGAGAGGTGGACCCCGAACTTTTGTGCCGCCGAGGTGAGGAAGGCGTGGTCGTCGGCGTTCTTGTTGTCCGTCTGCAGGAGGTTGTGGTCGATGTACTGGGCCGCAAGCTCCGCCTTCACCCGGTCCACCCCCATGGCCATGAACTCCAGCATCGCCATGGTGCCGGTGGCGTCCTGCAGCAGGGTATGGTCTATCTTCAGGGCGATCTCCGTGCCGGGGACCAGTTCCCCCTCCATGAGATGCGCCTCCAGGATCTTCGTTGCCAGATTCTTTGCCATGATCTTCCCCTTGCGACGGAACGGTCAGTCGATCTCCACCCGGTTCCGTCCGTTCTGTTTCCCCTCGTACAGCTTGAGGTCCGCGCGTTTCAGCAGTGTATCCGCGTCGTCACCGGCTCTCACCACCGCGCCGCCGACGGTAATGGTGACCGACACCCGCTCTTTCTGCAGCACGAGGAAGGAGCTGGCCACCAGGCGGCGCAGCTTCTCCGCCACCCGCTGCAGTGTCTCCTGTCCCGCATACCGCACGATGACGACGAACTCCTCGCCGCCCCAGCGCCCGACAAAATCGCCGGCACGCAGGTTCGCCCCCAGGGTCGACGCGACGAACTTGAGGACCTGGTCCCCCACATCGTGGCCGTAGGTGTCGTTGACCTTCTTGAAGAAGTCGATGTCGACCATGAGGAGCCCGAAGTCGAGCCGGCTCCGGTCGAAGTCGCCCAGGCTGGACCGGAGGTTCATCTCCAGGTAGCGCCGGTTGGGCAGGCCGGTGAGCTGGTCGAGAAGCGCCGCATCCCTCAGGGTCTCGATCGTCTCCTGCTCCTCGGTCGGGTCGGGGCTTTCGTTGAACATCTCCACGGCGCCGATGACCTTGCCCGCCTCGTCGCGGATGGGCGAGATACTGACGCTGACCGGAACCCGGTGTCCGTCCTTGTGGTGCAGGTAGATGCGGCCGGTCCGGTGGTCGCACTCATCGCGGATCGACCGCGCCAGCGGACACCCCTCCAGACAGAGCGCGCGCCCCTCGCTGTCGACATGCATCAGGATGTTTTCCGCGCAGCAGTGCCCTACCACCTCCTCGGCGGCATAGCCGGTGATCCGCTCCGCCCCCTTGTTCCAGAACGTGATGATCCGGTGCGTGTCGACGAAATAGACCCCCTCGTGCATGCCGTGGATGATGGATCTGTAGAGTTCCAGCTCGGTCATACCTTCACCATCATGCGTGGATCGCCCGCTTCTCCACGTCCATCGCCGCCTCCTTCATCGCCTCGGCCAGGGTCGGATGGGCGTGGAAGGTCATGGCGATGTCCGCGGCGCTGCCGCCGTAGGTCATGACCGTCACCGCCTCGGCGATCAGGTCCGACGCCCGGGGGCCGACGATATGTACCCCCAGGACCCGCCCCGTCGGGGGGTGGGCGAGGATCTTGACGAAGCCGTCCGTCTCGTCCATGCACTTCGCCCGGCCGTTCCCCATGAAGGCGCTCTTGCCGACGCTGTAGGCGACGCCGTCCGCCTTCAGCTGCTCCTCCGTGCGCCCCACGCTGGCCGCCTCGGGCCATGTGTAAACGATACCGGGGATGAATTCGTAGTCAACCTGGGAGGCCTGCCCCGCCAGCCGCTCGGCGCACACCTCACCCTCCACCATCGCCTTGTGGGCGAGCATCGGCCCGTGGATCAGGTCGCCGATGGCGTAGATGCCGGGGGCGGAGGTCCGGTAGTCGCCATCCACCCTGATCCTGCCGGAGTCGTCCGGTTTCACCCCCGCCTCTTCCAGGCCGAGACCGTCAACGAGCGGCCGGCGCCCCGCCGCCACCAGGACCCGGTCGCAGTCGATCGCCTCCTCCGTATCCCCCGACTGCAGCCGCACCGTGAGCCGGCCGGCCGCCTTCGCCATCCCCGCAACCTTCGTCTCCAGCCGGAACCCGATCCCCTGCTTCTTCAGGGCGCGGACGAGGGTATCGGTAATCTGGCCGTCGCTGTTGGGGAGGATCTTCGGCAGGACGTCCACCACCGTCACCTCCGCACCCAGCCGGCGCCAGACCGACCCCAGTTCCAGGCCGATGTAGCCCCCCCCGACCACCAGCAGGTGCCCGGGCACCTCGGGAAACGACAGCGCCCCCCGGGCATCCACCACCGTATCCCCGTCGAACGGCAGGGTCGGCAGCGCCACCGCGCTGCTCCCCGTGGCGAGCAGCACCCGCCTGCCGACGACCAGCTGCGGGATCGCCGGACTGTCCGGCGCCGCCACGGAGACCACCTGCAGACCGTCCTTGCGCGGCCCGGCCAGTTTGGCGGTTCCGGCGATGCGGACGATCCTGTTTTTCTTGAAGAGGTAGGCGACCCCGTCGGTGAGCTTCTTCACCACCCCGTCCTTGCGGGCCATCATCTGCGCCAGGTCCAGCCGGGGGGGATCGACGACGATGCCGTGACTCGCGAACCTGTCCCGCGCCATGGCAAACAGCTCGCTGGAGTCGAGAAGCGCCTTGCTGGGGATGCACCCCTCGTTCAGGCAGACCCCGCCCAGGGTCTCCCGCTTCTCCACCACCGCCACGGTCATCCCCAGCTGGGCGGCGCGGATGGCCGCCACGTACCCGCCGGGTCCGGCGCCGATGACGATGAGGTCGTATATCTGGTCTGACATGATTAATCCTCCTGGTGCTAATTAACGGTGATCACGGCGCGTCCGGCCGGTAGATGATCTCGAACTTCCCCCCCTGCAGCCGGGTCAGGATATCCCGGTCCGTCACCGACGGCGGCCCCGTCAGCGAGCAGGCATCCTTCAGATCGGGGATGGAGAACTTGAGGCTGAACGCCCCCTGATCCAGCACGACCCCCTTCCCCTCCAGGCGCGGCGACAGATCGTGGTCCGACCGGGTTTTCGCATCCCGGTGAGCGGCTTCCTCGGGATCGAGGGCCGCCCCGCACAGCGGATCTTCCCGGAGCGACACCTGCGCCCGCAGCACCTCCCGGGCGTGCACGTTGCCCCCCCGCGCCGCCTTGCCGAGCCAGCCCATCGCCCCGACCTTGTCCTGCGGCACCCCGTCGCCGGCCAGAAGCAGCATGCCGTAGGCCGCCTGCGCCTCCGTGTATCCGCCGGCGGCCGCCCGTTCCATCCAGCGGGCCGACAGCTTCCGGTCCTGCGGCACACCGGTACCGTAATAATAGAAGGTCCCGAGGAAAAAGGCGGCCCGCTCGTTGCCGTGTTCCGCCGCAGTCTGCATGTACCGGGCGGCCTCCTTCGGGTCCTTCGCAACCCCTTCGCCGTGGAAAAACATGAGGGCGAGCATGAACGCGGCCCGGGCATCGCCCTTCTTCGCTGCGGCACGGTACCAGCGAACCTCCTGCGCCACGTTCTTCGGCACGCCGTCACCGGTGAGGTACATGAAGGCGAGCGTGTACTGGGCGTCACGGTTCCCCCGCCGGGCAGCCCTTTTCACCGCCGCCACAACCTGGTGCAGGTCGCGCCGCTGGCCGCGGCTTCCCCGCGCCAGTACCTTCAGGAGGGCGATCGCCCGGTAATCACCCTGCGCGGCGGCAGCGGTCAGGAGCTGTTTCGCGCCGACGGCGTCCTTGCGGTCCGGGCCGTACAGCCGCCAGGTCCCAAGGAGATAGTCGGCGGCAGCAAACCCGTGGTCGGCGGCACTGCGCAGAAAGGCACGGCCCCGTGCCGTGTCCCGCGGCCTGCCGTCGCCCTGGAGCATCATGAGCGCGAGAAAGAACTGGGAGACCGGGCTCGTCTTCGCCTCGACGCCGAACTCGGCCCGGGCGGAGATGAAGTCCCCCTTCCGGAAGGCGGCCGTTCCCCGGAACTCGTCCGCCGGCGCGGGTGCGGCCAGAACCATCGACAGGTACAGCACGGCCGCTACCGCCGGCACGCACCGAAACAGACTCCTCACTTCGCCCCCTACCCCTCCAGCAGCATCTCTTCCGGGTCTTCGATGTATTCCTTCACCTTCTTCAGGAACCCCACCGCCTCGCGACCGTCGATGATCCGGTGATCGTAGGAGAGGGCGAGGTACATCATGGGGCGGATCACCACCTTCCCCTTGACCGCCACCGGCCGTTCCTGGATGGCGTGCATCCCCAGGACGCCGCTCTGGGGGGGATTGATGATCGGGGTGCTCAGGAGCGATCCGAACACTCCGCCGTTGGAGATGGTGAAGGTCCCCCCCTCCAGGTCGGCGATGGCCAGCCTGTTCGTGCGCACCTTCTCCACGAACCGTTCGATGGCCGCCTCGATCTCCGCGAAGTGGAGCGTGTCCGCATCCCTTAAGACCGGCACCACCAGCCCCTTCTCGCCGCTCACGGCGATGCCGATGTCGTAATACTCGTGGGTGAGGATGTCGCCGCCGTCGATCCGGGCGTTGACCAGGGGAAACTCCTGCAGCGCCTCCACGCACGCCTTGACGAAAAACGGCATGATGCCGAGGGCGACGCCGTGCCGCTTCTTGTACTGGTCCCTGTACCGGCCGCGCAGGGCGTTGACCCGGGTCATGTCCACCTCGTTGAAGGTGGTGAGCATGGCGGTCTGCTGCCGGGCGGCCAGCAACCGCTCGGCGATCCGCCGCCGGATGGGGGTCATGGGGGTGCGGGTCGTGCGGGGATCGTCGGCGGGCCGGACCTGGTAGGGGGCCGCCTCCTCGGTGCGGACCGCCTGAGCAGGTTCCGTTGGCGGCGTCGGAGCCTTCCGCTCCGGCGGCGTCCCCTTCCCGGCGCCCCCCCTGTCGGGGACCAGCAACCGTTCCAGATCACCGGTCTCCCGATCCGGTTCCCCTTCCTCCTGCAGCCGGGAGAAGAGGTCGTCCATGGTCACCCGTCCCCCCTTGCCGCTCCCCGCCAGCTTCTCGGCGGCAATCCCCTTCTCCCGGGCGAGCTTCCGCACCGCGGGCGACAGGGGCGGCTGCTCCGCCGCTTCCTTCTCCTCTCCACCTCCACCAACCTGCTGCGCCGGTGCGGCGGGCCGCGTTCCTGTCCCCCCCGCCGACGGCTCGATGGTGCCGATGACCGCACCGATCCGGACCGTCTCCCCCTCCCGCGCCCGGATGGAGAGCACCCCGTCCGCCTCGGCGTTCAGCTCCAGGGTGATCTTGTCCGTCTCCACCTCGCAGAGCGGCTCGTCCCGACGCACGGTCTCGCCGTCTCTTTTCAGCCACTTCGCGATCTGCGCCTCGACTATCGATTCGCCCACCTCGGGCACCCTGATCTCCATGTTTCCTCCGCTCGTCACAGCTCCAGCGCCTCCGCGACGATTCTCTCCTGCTCTTCCTTGTGCAGCCGGTGGGACCCCACCGCCGGCGAGCAGTCCTCGCGGCGGCCGATGTAGCGGGGCTCGCGCCCGAGGAGCTCCGCCAGGTACGGCCGGACGAAGCTCCATCCCCCCATGTTCCGCGGCTCCTCCTGCACCCAGGCGACCTCCCGGTCCCGCAAGGGAGCCAGCTCCTCGCGCAAACGGTCGAGCCGCAGGGGGTACAGCTGCTCCAGCCGGATGACCGCCAGGTCGGCCCGCGTCCGGTACGCCTCGGCGCCGGTCAGGTCGTAGTAGATCTTGCCACTGCAGAGGATCACCGACTTTACCCGGTCCCGTGACGGCACTTCGGCGATGATCTCCCGGAACCAGCCGCTCTCCAGGTCGGACCGGGCGGAGACGCAGGCGGGGTGACGCAAGAGGCTCTTGGGGGTAAAGACCACCAGCGGTTTCCTGAACGGCTGGCGCATCTGCCGCCGCAGCAGGTGGAACAGCTGGGCCGGCGTGGTGGGGTACACCACCTGGATGTTGTTGTTGGCGCAGAGCTGCAGGTACCGCTCGATCCGGGCACTGGAGTGCTCCGCCCCCTGCCCCTCGTAGCCGTGGGGGAGGAACATGACGAGGCCGCAGGAGCGGTCCCACTTGGTTTCGCTGCTGACGATGAACTGGTCGATGATCACCTGGGCGCCGTTGGCGAAATCGCCGAACTGGGCCTCCCAGATGACGAGGGTTTTGGGTGCCTCCGCCGCGTAGCCGTACTCGAACCCCAGCACCGCGAACTCGGAGAGCATGCTGTCCCAGGCGGCAAACGGCACCCCGTCGGCCACACCGGCAAGCGGCGTCCAGGTGGCGTCGGTCTCCATATCGTGCAGGACGCAGTGGCGGTGGCTGAAGGCGCCGCGCCGGGAATCCTCCCCCGAGAGCCGCACCGGCGTCCCCTCCTTGAGCAGTGCGCCGTAGGCAAGCGTCTCCGCGTTCCCCCAGTCGATCCCCTCCCCCGACACCACCGCATCGTGCCGCTTTTCCAGGAGGGTCCGCAGTTTGGGGTGGATGTGGAAGCCGGGGGGAGGCGTAGTGAGGATGCCGGAAAGCTCCCGCAGCTGCGCCCCCGGCACGGCGGTCTCCACCCGTCCCGGGGTATACTCACGCTGGATGCCGCTCCAGGCGCCGCCGAACCCGTCCCTGACCGGCTGGAGCCGACGACCGAAGGCCTCTTCCAGCTTCCCGCCGATCTCCTCCTCCATCCGCCGGACTCGGTCGTCGTCGATGCCGTCATCCCGCAGCCCGTCCGCGAACAGCCGCCAGACGGGAGGGTGTTGTCGGATCGCTTCGTACAGAAGCGGCTGGGTGAACGACGGCTCGTCCATCTCGTTGTGGCCGTAGCGCCGGAAGCAGATGATCTCCACGATGACGTCGCGCCCGAAGGTCTGGCGGTACTCCACCGCCAGCTCCGCCACCCGGGCCACCGCCGCCGGGTCTTCGCCGGAGACATGGAAGATGGGGACCATGAGCATCTTCGCCACGTCGGTGGCGTACCGGGTGGAGCGCGCATCCACGGGGAGCGTGGTGAAGCCGATCTGGTTGTTGAGGACCAGGTGCAGGGTGCCGGCGGTGCCGTACCCCTCCAGCTGGGACAGGTTCAGGGTCTCGGCCACCACCCCCTGTCCGGAGAAGGCGGCGTCGCCGTGGATCAGCACGGGGAGGATGGAGGAGGGCGACGGGCCGCCCCGCTCCTGCTTCGCCCGCGCCTTCCCCACCACCACCGGGTCCACCGCCTCCAGGTGGCTCGGGTTGGCGGCGAGGACGAGGTGCATCCGCATCCCGTCGCCGACGGTGCGGTCCGTGGAAAAGCCGATGTGGTACTTCACGTCGCCGTCGCCGCTGGGGATCTCCTCCGCCTGGTCCCGGAACTCGGCGAAGATGTTCTCCAGCGGCATCCCGAAGAGGGTCGCCAGGACCGTCAGCCTTCCCCGGTGCGGCATCCCCATCACCAGCTCCCGGACGCCGCGACGGGCGGCGTGCCCGATCGCCCGGTGGAGGAACGGCACCATCGCCTCCCCCCCCTCCAGGGAAAACCGCTTCTGCCCCAGGAACTTCTTCTGCAGGAACTCCTCGAAGAGGGTCGACTCCATCAGCTGGGAGAGGATCTCATTCCGCTCTGCCGGAGAGAGCGCGGCGCGGTTCCGGACCGGCTCCATCCGGTCGATGAGCCACTGCCGCTCCTCCGGGTTCTGGATATGCATGAACTCCACCCCGACGGAGCGGCAGTAGGTTTCATCGAGGATCGCGACGATCTCCCGCAGACTGCACCCCTCCCGGTAAAAACTCCGGATATGGAAGATGGTGTCCAGGTCGGCCTCGTCGAGACCGAAGGCGGCCAGGTCCAGGTGGGGATGGGAGAGTTCGCAGGGGGAAAGGGGGTCGGTACAGGCGAGGAGGTGGCCGATGTCCCGGTAGCGGTGGATGAGAGCCTGGACCCCCGACTGTTTCCGGGCGGCGGCGGGCTCGACCGCCCCGCCCGGCGAAGGGGCAGCCGTCCCCAGTTCGTAGCCGGCAAAAAACGCGCGCCAGTCGGCAGCGACCTGCTCGGGATCGCTGCGCCAGAGGAGGAACTGCTCCTCGATCCAGGCGGGGTCCGCATTGTGCAGAAAGCTCATGAAAGGGTCTCTCCTGAAAGAGCAAACAGTGTATCAGGAAACGGCCACTTTGCAAGCCCGTAAAGCCGCACCGGACGCCGCCCTTGGCGGTCTGTCACGTCCGTCGCGCGCCGTCAATTTCACACGCGACACCATCTCCATCTGGTTGTAAAAAAAAGAGAGTTGTGTTCTAATCCCCCCATGCAACACACCGCCTATATCGCCCTCGGCTCCAACATGGGAGACCGGGAGCTGCACCTGCTGCGTGCCGTCGCGGAGATCGGCAGTATCCCGGGAAGCAGGATCACCGGACTGTCCGGCTTCTACGACACGGAGCCGGTGGGACCGGTCGCACAGGAGCGGTTCCTCAACGCGACGCTCCGGCTGGAGACGGAACTGGCGCCGGCAGCGCTCCTTAAGGAGCTGCAGCGGATCGAGACACAGCTGTTCCGCCGGAAACGGACCGTTACCTGGGGGCCGCGTCCCATGGACCTGGATATCCTCTTCTTCGACGACCTGACCATGGCGGAGGAGGCCCTCACCATTCCCCATCCCCTGCTGCACGAGCGCCGCTTCGTCCTGGCCCCGCTGGCGGAGCTGGCCCCCGACCTCGTCCATCCCCTCCTCGGTCGGCGGATCGACGACCTGCTGGCGACGCTGGACGCACCGGGAGAGGTCACGCGGATCTAGGAGAACGCATTGGGATTTCTGTTCTGGCTGCTGATCGGCTACATCGCCTACCGGATTCTCAAGGGGTACGCGAAGGAACGACGGGTGGAACGCACCGCCGGCACGTACCGGGAGACGGCCGGCGACGAGACCTACCGGGACCCGGTCTGCGGCGTCTATGTCGCCGAGGACGATGCCGTGATCGGACGGCTGGGAAACGAACGGATCCATTTCTGCTCCATGGCATGCCTGGACAAGTACCGGGAGCAGATCGCAGATAAATAACCGCAGGTTTACCGAACCTGTCATTCAAGGAGGCAGCATGAAGTTTTTCATCGACACCGCCGACGTCAACGAGATCCGCGAGGCCCACGAACTGGGGCTCGTGGACGGCGTCACCACCAACCCGTCCCTCATCGCCAAGTCCGGGCGCAAGTTCAAGGACGTCATCAAGGAGATTACCTCCATCGTCGACGGCCCCATCTCCGCCGAGGTCGTCTCCCTGGACCACGACGGGATGATCAAGGAGGCGAAGGAGCTGGCGAAGATCCACAAGAACATCGTCATCAAGCTCCCGATGACCCCGGAAGGGCTCAAGGCGTGCAAGACCCTGACGGAGAAGGGGATCAAGACCAACGTCACCCTCATCTTCACCCCGATGCAGGCGCTCCTGGCGGCCAAGGCCGGCGCCACCTACGTCTCTCCCTTCGTCGGCCGCCTGGACGACATCTCCCAGGACGGCATGCAGATCATCGAAGAGATCCGGACCATCTTCGACAACTACGGCTACACCGCCGAGATCATCGTCGCCAGCATCCGCAACCCGATCCACGTGCAGGACTCCGCCCTCATCGGCGCCGACATCTGCACCATCCCCTACTCGGTCATGCTGCAGCTCTCCAAGCACCCGCTCACCGACGCCGGGATCAAGAAGTTCCTGGAAGACTGGGAGAAGGTGCCCAAGTAGCCGGGCGGCAGTATCATACGCAGAAAAACGGAACCCCGCCGGCGCGCAGCCTGCGGGGTTCTTTATTGGACTTGAAACAGCTTTGGGACGCGGATGAACGCAGATAACGCGGATCAAGGCAAACCCGATAAGCTTTCGAAAGATCAGAACGAACCACCTTGTCGGTAAGTTCAATTTTTTGAATTACCAGATCTTATCTGCGATCATCTGCGTCCGACTGTCGTTTTGGGTTGAACGGTTCGACTCTCCTGCCGGGAATCATTGTCCATCACCGCCCTGCCATCCTTTATCCGGAGCCACCAGGTACGCGCCGAGCTGGTCCGCCAGGCCGAGGAAGACCGGTTTCACCAGTCCGAACTCCTCCGCCTCCAGCTTCTTCTCGTAACTCCCCGTAGAGGTCGGATAGACGGTGCCGCAGAACGCGGTCGGAATATACATGGTCAGATGGCTGAAGGTCACCCGGGCCTTGCCGTCCCTCACCTCTTCCTCCAGCGTGAACCGCACTTCCCAGCCGACCTTGTAGGCATCGGTAGAATGCTCCAGCGGGTACATGATGGCGCCGTTTGCGATCAACAGCCCCTTGTCCCGGTTTTCGTACTGGATGACGGTGCGTGAGCTGTTCGGCTCCCACCAGCCGGACATGGACTGCCGGAAGGTCCTGGCAAACCAGACCTTCGATTTCTCGAATATCTGCGCCTTCGGCACGTTCGGCGCCTCCACCACCTTTTCAACCACCATCTGTTCCGGCGGCAGGTACTGAATCGTGGCGCATCCAGCCAGTACCGTTGCCAACACCATCGCCGTTACCGCTGCTCTCATGACGGTACCCCCTTCCCCGCTGTATTTACCTTATTAGTATACCCCCCTGTCTCGCAGATTACGCGGCCCAATCCATCGAGGCTGATGCACCCGGCTTTCCGGCCTTACCTGGCGGAAAAGTCGAAATAAAAGCGCAACCATTTCTGATAATATTCAACCTGATTCTGCGGAATACCACGCATCTCAAGGAGCTTCACGAAACTGGTCATTACCTCTTGTGGCACAGAAACCATAGTCAGTCACTCCTCTACAAATATATTTCGACCCAGACCGGAGTAATTCAAACCGCATATATTTTGCCACATCCGAAAAGGATTGCTAATTATCGGCTTTCTAATTGTTTGCCTTTGTGGTATTTAACGACGAACATACAATACCATTGAGGTGCTGATGAAAATCCGGGCTCGGATGAACCCTGGGCAGAAAGGGACCAAGAAGTTCGTCGAAAAGTACTGTGATGCACTCGTGTGCGTCCGTTATCGCTACGACACACAGAAACGCAAACAGTACAAGACCGTAGAAATAATTGTCAGCGAATCAGATTGGGTCCCACCGCCTGCAAAATATCCAGACAGCACGCTTGTATCATTAAAGAGAGGTGGTCCCCGAAAATCGGACAGTGTGTTAAGGTGGATTGCCTTAACCTGTTGAAGGAGGACCACCCATGAAGAGCCGTCGTCGATTTTCCGCTGAGTTCAAAGCCAAAGTCGCCCTGGAAGCGATCCGGGGAGAGCAGACCCTGAGCGATCTGGCCGCCCGCTACGAAGTGCACCCCAACATGATCACCACCTGGAAACGGCAGGCCATCGAGAACATGGCGGCGGCGTTTTCTGGAACCGCCGAGCGCAACAGCAAGGCGAATGACGATCAGATCAAGGACCTGCACGCCAAGATCGGGCAGCTCACCGTGGAGCGCGATTTTTTGGCCAAAGCCTTCGGGCGCTGTCGCTGAGTACAACCCGAAGGAAATCTCTGGTTGAACCTGACCATGACCGACTCAGTATTGCCCGGCAGTGCGAACTGCTCGCGATCAGACGATCGACCTGCTACTACCAGCCGGTGGGCGAAAACCAACAGGGGACTTTGGGGTCAAGCCTGCAAAACTGCAAAAAAATGATACAGGAACATAGTAGGGTCAGGTCTACATTCTACACAGAAGTAGAGGACAGTAGTGGAACGCAATCATGGAGTGTCATGGGATGTAGAATGTAGACCTGACCCCCCATCTTCCCCCGCGACCAGATCCTAGGGCACATAATTGATCGAGGAAGAAGTTGAAAAGGAGTCTCCAGATTTCAAAAAGTAAACAAACAACAAAATGTTCCAACCAGCCCCATGGACGCCGACCGCCCGAAAAAGCAGGGCGGGTCATGGGGGCACCCCGTTAAGTGAAAAAAGGATAAATTGATATGGGCTGTGTTCTTCGCGCTGCAGGCAAAGACTTTGACGTCGACGCTTTCTTAGCAAAATCGAAACTTTCTCCCTGTGCTGTTTTTAGAAAAGGGCAACCAAAAGGATCGGATCCCAAAAGTAAGAAGCTCAGATATTCTGCAATAAACATCAATGTGAGTAACGCATCGTTCAAAAACTTCAAGAAGCAAGTTAAAGATGCGATTAAATTTCTAGAAGAGAACAATACGGAAATTAAAAGACTAGCTAGAACTAAAGGACTAGATGGCACGCCTGAGCTTGATTTCGGAGTCGAACATCAAAATGTATTTGTCCAATCAGATTGCTTTCCTGCAGAACTCGTTTCTTTAGCAGGCAAACTCGGGCTGGGACTTATGCTCTCGCAATATCCGGTATCAGATGAATAAATCCACTTAACCAGGAAGATGCACCTGACCCAAAAAGCGGTCAGGTGATCTCCCACGACGTTGAGCGAAAGAAAAAGGAAGAATCATGCGAAATCTTAGAAGGACTTTGGGGTCAAGCCTGCAAAACTGCAAAAAGATGATATAAGAACCTAATGGCACGTAAACAGCGGCTGCATATTCCAGGCGGTTTCTACCACGCGATCCTGCGCGGAAACGCCGGCGATCCGGTTTTTTTCGATGACGAGGACAGGTACCGCTTCTACCTTCTTCTGCAGGAAGGGAGGTGACAAGGGGACGTACTTAAAAAGTTAACCAAATCCTCTAATTTTGCAGATTTTTTAAGTTTTTAAGAACGTTACATATGTCCCGGAGAGGATGTTAACTCCCCGGTTTTTAAGCCTGAAGTGGGGATGTCCCTGGTTACCCCTGCGGCTCTTGAGGTCCACCAAGATGCCTGTGTGCCGGGCGCCGGTGAGGAGGAAATATGACCGTTTCTGCGCGATACCACGCCCTGCTCGGCATTGCCGCGGTTGCGCTCTGCGTGCTGCCGGTGGCCTGCGTTGCTCCGCAGACGGGCAATACCCCGTTAATCCAGGCGGCATGGGACGGGGACGCTGCAAAGGTGGACGCCCAGCTGAAGGCCGGGGCGGATGTGAACGCCGCTGGCCGGCAGGGATTGACCCCTCTCATGGCTGCCGCATGGGGCGGAACGGGCAGGGGCGATGCCGGCATCGCCCGGGCGCTGATCGCCAGGGGGGCGGACGTCAATGCCGCGAACATGTACGGCAGAACGGCGCTCATGGAGGCGGCCCGCAACGGCAATACCGAGTTCGTCGACCTCCTGCTGACACACGGGGCGAACGCGAACGCGAAGGTGACCGGTGGCACGACCGCCCTGATGCAGGCCGCACTGAACGGCCATGCAGCCATCGTCGGCGCGCTGCTCGACCATGGCGCCGACCCGAATGCACGCGACGAACTGGGTCAGACAGCGCTGATCTGGGCCGCCGGCAAGGGGCACGCGGAGATCGTCCGGATGCTCATTGCCCACCACGCCGACGTGAACGCCAGGGATGCGCGGGGCGAGACTGCCCTGGAGTGGGCGACGGCGGCAAAAAAGGCCGCAGTCGTCAGGCTGCTCAGAGAGGCGGGGGCGAGGGAGTAGGTCCAAGCGCGCTGTCCTGACCGGCACCGCATGCCGGAGTCAGGGAAATCGATGATTCGCCGCCTGATCGTCACCATCGCCTTGATCGCACCACTCTGTCTTTGACAGCAACGTTGCTACTTCTCCACTAGAAGCCTGTCAGGCCTTGCATCTGATCAGGTGGATGAACGGTGTCTGCCCGTTAGTCCCTCCCGTTTCCACCGTTGAAACCCAAGGACAGTCAAAGGGGACATTCTTAAAAACTTGAATAACTAACCATCCAGGCTATCATTTCCCCATGCCCCGCCATGCCCGCATCGACGTACCCAACCTGCTCCAGCACGTCATCGTCCGGGGCATTGAAAAACGCGACATCTTCCTCGACGACGATGACCGCCTGGATTTCACCCGCCGCTTTTCCCGCCTGCTTGAAGCAACCGGCACCGACTGCCTGGCCTGGGCGCTCATGTCCAATCACTTCCACCTGCTGCTACGCGCTACCGACATCCCGCTGGCAACGTTCATGCGGCGCCTCCTGACCGGTTACGCCGTTACCTTCAACCTGCGCCATGGCCGCACCGGCCATCTGTTCCAGAACCGCTACAAGTCGATAGTCTGCGATGAAGATGCCTACCTGCTCGAACTGATCCGCTATATTCATCTGAATCCGCTGCGGGTCGGCCTGGTCGCCACCCTTGACGAACTCGACAGCTACCCGTGGTCCGGCCATACCGTGCTGATGGGGCGAGCCGAACTGCCCGGCCAGAGAACAGCCGAGGCCCTCTCTCTTTTCGGCAAAACGGTGGCTGTCGCAGTCAGACGCTATCGTGCCTTCGTCAACGACGGTATTGCCCTGGGACGCCGGGACAATCTGGTGGGAATCGGCCTGCTGCATACCGGGGAACCGCTCGATGGCGAACTGCGGGTTAGCCGGGTTCTGGGGGATGGTAATTTCGTCGGTCAGATTCTCCAGCAATCAGAAGGGGGTGCCGCCACCAGAACCCGCTCACTCGAACAGATCGTGGGAAAGGTGCTGACGCTGCTCAATATCCCGGAAACGGAGCTGATGACACGAAACCGATCGCTGCCGCTGGCCAACGCCCGCAGTATTATCTGTCACCTTGCGGTTCTCTCCGGCTTTCGGGGAACAGATATCGCCCGCAGACTCGGAATATCGGGGGCCGGAGTGACCGTGGCGGCGAGACGCGGGAGGGATCTTGTTGAGAAGCGCCCGGAAGTGCTGACGCTGATTGAATAGCTGCACTGTTTAAGTTTTTAAGGACGTCCCCGCGATGGGGACGTTTTCCGTTGCCCCCGCCGCCGCAGATGGTACAATCTTCACCTGCACCCGCCCGACGGGTGCCGCCCAATCCACCCCACCGAGGCTCCCATGACCGCATGCACGCACCGCACCATCCACCGCGCGGACTATACCCCCCCCGACTACCTGGTCGATACGGTGGATCTCAAGTTCGAGATCGGCGCTAAGACGACCCGCGTCTCCTCGAAGCTTTCAATCCGCGCCAACGGCGACGTTGCCGGCCGGCCGCTGGTCCTGGACGGCCACAGCTTCGAGCTGAAAGGCATCCAGCTGGACGGCGTGGAACTGCCCGCCACTCTCTACACCGTGGAACCGGAACGGCTCGTCATCCCCGAGGTGCCGGCCGCCTTCACCCTGGAGGTGGAGACGGAGCTGAAGCCGCGGGAGAACACCGCCCTGGAGGGGCTCTACCGCTCCGGCCCCATGTACTGCACCCAGTGCGAGCCGGAAGGGTTCCGCTCCATCACCTACTTCCCGGACCGCCCGGACGTCATGTCCATCTTCACCACGACGATCGTCGCCGACCGCGCCGAGGCGCCGGTGCTCTTGTCCAACGGCAATCCGGTGGAGGCGGGGGAGATGTCCGACGGCCGCCACTATGCGGTCTGGCACGACCCGTTCAAGAAGCCCGCCTACCTCTTCGCCCTGGTGGCGGGTGAGCTCATCTGCATCGAGGACCGGTTCACCACGGTTTCCGGCCGTAAGATCACGCTCAGGATCTACGTGGAGGAGAAAAACCGCGACCGGTGCGGCCACGCCATGCGCTCGCTGCAGCACGCCATGCGCTGGGACGAGGAGACCTTCGGCCGGGAGTACGACCTGGAGATCTACATGATCGTGGCGGTGGACGACTTCAACATGGGGGCGATGGAGAACAAGGGGCTCAACATCTTCAACTCCCGCTACGTGCTCGCCTCCCCCGAGACCGCCACGGACGACGACTTCCAGGCGATCGAGGAGGTGGTGGGGCACGAGTACTTCCACAACTGGACCGGCAACCGGATCACCTGCCGCGACTGGTTCCAGCTCTCCCTGAAAGAGGGTCTCACCATCTTCCGCGACCAGGAGTTCTCCGCCGACATGGGATCACGGGGGGTAAAAAGGATCGCCGACGTGCGGCTCCTGCGCACCCACCAGTTCGCCGAGGACGCGGGCCCCATGGCCCATGCGGTGCGCCCCGACGCCTACATGGAGATCAACAACTTCTACACCATGACCGTCTACAACAAGGGGTCCGAGGTGATCCGGATGATCCGGACCTTCCTGGGACCGGAGCGGTTCCGCGCAGGGATGGACCTCTATTTCGAGCGCCACGACGGCCAGTCGACGACTGTGGACGACTTCGTCACGGCGATGGCGGATGCGGGGGGGATGGACATGGGACAGTTCCGCCGCTGGTACAGCCAGGCGGGGACGCCGCTCCTGACGGTCTCCGGCGCCTACGAACGGGACGCGGCCACGTTCACCCTCACCGTCCGCCAGGAATGCCCCGCCACACCGGACCAGCCGGTGAAAGAGCCGTTCCACCTGCCGCTCGTCATGGGGCTCCTGGACCGTGACGGACAGCCGCTCCCCCTGACGCTGGAAGGAGAAACGGCGCCGGGCCCGGTCTCCCGCACCCTGGAGATCCGGAAGGAGTCGGAGAGCTTCCGCTTCACCGGCATCGGATCGCAGCCGGTGCCGGCCCTTTTGCGCGGCTTCTCGGCACCGGTACGGCTCGACTACCCCTACACGTCCGAGGAGCTGGCGCTCCTCATGGCCCACGAGACCGATCCGTTCTGCCGCTGGGAGGCGGGACAGCGCCTCTCCCAGCAGCTGCTGCTGTGTCTCGTGGCGGACGTTCAGGCGGGCAGGCAACTGCGGCTTGACCCGGGCTATATCAAGGCATTCGAGACGCTCCTCACCGACCGGAACAGCGACCGGGCGTTCCAGGCGGAGGCGCTCACCCTGCCGACGGAGGCGTACCTGGCGGAGCTGATGCCGGTGGTGGACCCGGATGCGATCCATGCGGCCCGACAGTTCGTCCGCCACTCCCTGGCGGTCTGCCTGCAGGGGGAGTTCCTGGCCGTACGCAGCGAATGCCGCACCGACGCGCCGTACCGCACCGACGACGGCCGGGCCGGACACCGGCGGCTCGCCAACCTCTGCCTCGCCTACCTCGTAACCCTGGACGAGCAGCAGGCCATCGACATGGCGATGCACCAGTTCAACACTGCGGACAACATGACCGACACCATGGGGGCGCTGACGCCGCTTGTCTCCTGCAGCTGCCCGGAGCGTACCGCCGCCCTGGCGGCGTTCTACGCAACATGGCAGAACGACCGCAATGTCGTGGACAAGTGGTTCACCCTGCAGGCGCTCTCCAGCCTCCCGGGGACACTGACGGAGGTCGCGCGTCTGCTGGACCATCCCGCCTTCTCCCTCACGAATCCGAACCGGTTCCGCTCCCTCATCGGGGCCTTCAGCCAGGGAAACCAGGTCCGCTTCCACGCGGCCGACGGCAGCGGCTACCGGCTCGTGGCGGAAGAGCTGCGGCGGCTGATCCCGCTGAACCCCCAGGTGTCGGCCCGGCTCCTCTCCCCGTTCACCCGGTGGCGCCGGTTCGACCCGGGCCGCCAGGCGCTGATGCGCGCCGAGCTGGAGCTGATCCGGGAGCTTCCGAACCTGCCGAGGGACGTCTACGAGGTGGTGGAGAAGAGCCTGGCCTGACCACTCATATATCGGGAGGATTCCATGTCGAAAGCAACGGACGAGACGATGGTACTACGGCGGATCTGGAGCGGGTTCATGGGGGCGCGGGTGCTGCTTACCGCGAACAACCTGGGGGTCTTCGACCTGCTCACCGCGCCGCAGTCCGTCGAGGAGGTTGCGGCGAAGCTGAACGCGGACCGGCGGGGGACGGAGATCCTGCTGGATGCGCTGGTCGGGCTGAACCTCCTGCGGAAGAACGGCCGGCGATACGTAAACCGTTCCCTGGCGACCCGCCACCTCGTGCGGGGTGCCGACCGCTACATGGGAGACATCCTGCGCCACGCTGACGGGCTCTGGCACAGCTGGTCCAGGCTGGACGGGATCGTCATGGGGAACCGGCCGACGCCGGCGGAGACGCGGCACGACCACGAGGCGTTCATCCGGGGCATGGACAACCTGGCATCGCTCAAGGCGAAGGGGGTCGTTGCGGGGATCGGCATGAAGGGGGTCCGGCGCGCGCTGGACGTGGGTGGCGGACCGGGCACCTACAGCCGGGCCATGGTGGCGGCGGGTGTGGAGGAAGCGACGATCTTCGACCTGCCGGCGACCATCGAGATCTCCCGCCGGATCAACGCAGAGTCGGGTACCGACGCCGTCACGTTTATCGTGGGGGACTGCCTCGCCGACGACCTAGGAAGCGGCTACGACCTGGTGTTCATCAGCCACCTCTTCCATGCCTACGGTCCGGAGGAGAACCGGGCCATCATGCGGAAGGCAGCGGCGGCCCTGAACCCCGGCGGACGGGTCGCCGTCCAGGAGTTCCCCATCGACGACAGCCTTACCTCGCCGCTCTCCAGCGCCCTTTTTTCGGTGAACATGCTGGTGAATACGGAACGGGGGCGCTGCTACTCAGTCGGCGAGATCGTCGACTGGATGCAGGATGCGGGGCTGTCCAAGGTCGGGGAGTTCATGCGGGAAGATACGGTCATCGTGATGGGAAGGAAACCGTCATGAGGCGGAATCGACGGAACGGGTCTTCCGGCGGTGCTGTCGGACGTAGACCGTCACCAGCACGGCACTGAAGATGATGACACCGATCACGGCCTTGTGGGAATACCGCATGATGAGTTCCTGGTTCGCGCCGATCACGTAGCCGATAAGCGCCAGGATCGTACACCAGGCGCCGGCGCCGACGGCGGTGTACAGTGAGAACTTCAGATGGTTCATCCCCGCGAGCCCGGCAGGGAGGGAGATGAGGTGGCGCACTACCGGCAGCAGCCGGCCGATGAAGATGGAGATCTCGCCGTGGGTCTTGAAGTAGGTCTCCACCTTGGCGAACTTCTCCTCAGTAATCCAGACGTACCTGCCGTATTTCAATATGAGCGGCCGGCCCAGACGATGGGCCACGAAGTAGTTGACGTACGCACCGACGAGGCTCCCGAGCGTGCCGCACAGGAGAACGAGCGCCAAGTGCATCTCGCCGGCGGCGGCCCAATACCCTGCGGGCGCCATGACCAGCTCGCTGGGAATCGGAATAATCGAACTCTCCATCGCCATGAGCAGAAATATGCCGGGATAGCCGAGCGTGAGGATGGTATTCAGCAGCCAGTTGATCGCTTCGTGCAGCATGCAGTGCCTCGTCGGAGTTTCATACAGCAGGCGGCATAGTAACGGGTTTCAGTGCAAAACGCCAGTGAAACCGGCATCTGCCATCCGGCCAATCCCGAGAGATGCGGCCTGCCGGCATCAGACCTGCACATCACATACGCTTCGCAAAAAAAGAAGGCCCGGACGTAACCGGGCCTTCACCATGTAGTGTGACCTGCATGCATTTCGTGCTGGGCGACAGTACCTGTCAGGCAGAAATACTGATCTCGATTCCCAGCTTGTTCATGACCTGCAGCACCTTGCCGATCTCGGCACGCAGCTTGCCGTTTTCCACTTCCGAGAGGAAGCGGACGCCGACACCGCCATGGGCGGCGGCCTGCGCCTGGGTCATCCCCATGCTTTTACGCTTTTTCCGGATGATTCTTCCGATTTCGTTGGTCGATGTGACCACCTGCTGATTCTTCTGTTCCATGGTTCACCTCTGGAGTGTAGTTGAAGCTAATATTACTCCCCCTCACTCAGAAGTCAAGCATAAAAATAGGCCTGTAAAAAAACCAGACAGATATAACCATCTGTCAAATAACGGCATTTTCAAATAAACGCACTCTCACGTAAAGCTATTTTACGTTTACCCACATCGTATACGTGTATACCCCTTTGCGCAAAGACACGCCAATCAATCGTTTACAGTACGGTTTCACGCTCGTTGTATACACTTTCAGCCAACCGACTTCCGGTACTCGGCAAGGAGACGTTCGCGGTTCGCGCCACCGATAAAATCCCAGGGGAGCGTTTCTGACAGCGGGATGGTGCGCGTGACCAGCAGGTCCGCCTCCGGTACTGTCTCCCGAAGCGACTGCTTCACGCTTCCAAGCTCATCGGCCCGCACCAGAAACGCCGCGAGACGTCGATCCCCACGCGACAACAGAGCCTGCAGCCACGCGTCACGCGGCGATTCCGCCTGCAGACGGACATTGGCCATCCGTCGCACCGCTTTTTGCAGATACGCCAGCTTCTTTTCCAGCGACTTCAGCGCCTCCATGCCACACCACTGGAATGGCGTGAACGGTTTGGGAATGAACGGATTGACCGACAGCAGTACCTCGCCGAGGCGCTTGTTCTTACGGGCGGCCTCCACGACCCGCTCACGGATGCGCGACACGAGCCCTGTCATCTCCTCAAGATCGTCTGCAGTTTCGGTCGGCAGTCCGATGATGAAATACAGCTTCAGGTTGAGGATATCGTGTCCGATCAACCGGTCGCAGGCAGCGAGGATCTGCTCTTCCGAGATATTCTTACGGATAAGGTCGCGCATCCGCTGCGAGCCGCCCTCCGGGGCCAGAGCCACGGTCTTGTGGCCGCTCTCCCGTAAGACCCGGATCATCTCGTCATCGAGGCCGTCGATCCGCAGCGACGACACCGAGATCGTGCCGCCGGCCTCGCGAATATGCCGGCACAACGCACCGATCTCCCGGTAATCGGATACCGCCGCCCCCACGAGCCCCAGTTTTACGCGGTGACGGAGCCCTTCGGCCACCTGCGCCTCTACCGCCGTCAGCGACCGCTGACGGTACGGCTCGTAGATGAACCCCGCCGCACAGAACCGGCAGCCACGCGGGCAACCGCGGGACAGCTCGATGAGATAGAGATCGGAGAACTCCGTATCCGGCGTAAGGATGACCGAACCAGTGGGATGGCGGTCCAGCTCCGTCGCCACCTGCCGCGTCACGACCGCCGGCGCTCCGTGCAGTGGCCGCCTTGACACCACCGACGGCCCCTCGTAGTGAATCTCGTAGAATGCGGGAACGTAGATGCCGGGAAGATGCATCGCCTTTGTCAGCAGGTCGTGCCGGCTGGCCACCTCGTCCGACAGAAGGAGGTTGGCCAGGGCCGGCAGCATCGGCTCCGATTCCCCGAGGCAGACGATGTCCATGAATGCGGCCACCGGCTCGGGGTTGAGAAAGAGGGCAGCCCCACCGGCCAGCACCAGCGGGTCGGCTGCGCCGCGGTCGCCGGCATAGGGCGGAATGCCGGACAACCGGAACAGCTGCGGGATATGGAGGTAATCGGATTCGAACGATACAGAAAAGGCGATCACGTCGAAATCGCACAGCGGTCGCTGGGTCTCCAGCGACACGAGGCGTGAGCCGGATTTCTCGTACTCCCGGAAATCCTCGGGATCGGGGAGAAACGCCCTTTCGCACTGGATACCGGGAATGCCGTTCAGCTGGGCATACACCGTCTGGAACCCCAGGTTGCTCATGGCGATCCGGTAGCGGTTCGGGTAGAGAAGGCAGACCGACAGCGTGCCGCCGCGGCGGGTTGCGATCTCACCCTCTTCGGCAGCGAGCAGGGCGCGGTATTTTTCGACGATCTTCCAGGACATGGGGTAATGCTCGCGAGAAACGTGAAAAGGGAAAAAAACCGGTCCCCCAGGAGGGGGAGAAAGGGGGACCGGCACTAAAAACCTTCCGGCGGCAGGGGGCGCCGCCGGGCTTGACAATCTACGTTACACCACTAATCGGAGACGTGATTTTTTCGTCAGGGCAAGGCGCGCAAGGAGTGACGCGGAGACGTAGCCCCCCTCACCCTCACCCTCTCCCTCTCCCAGAGGGAGAGGACATTGAGTACTCTCCGCCTCTGGGGGAGAGATAGAGAGAGGGACCGCTACGTCGCACAAGGAACTCTGAAGCGCAACACAGCCATGGCGGAAAAGGCGCGTCTCCTAATCGACGGACTTGCGGAGGAAGGTCGGAATATCGTACTGATCCTCCTCATCCAGCGAAAAGCTGCTCTGCCGCGTGGGGGGGTTACGCTGCTGGTCCCGACGAATATAGGCCGGGATATCGCGGTTGATCTCCGCCTGCCTGCCGCCGCTGACCGCCGCAACATTCCGCATCTCGCCGCGCGTCTTTTCCGCGTCGAAACGGTCGCCGAAACCGGTGGCGATGGCGGTTACCTTGAGGGTGTCGCCCAAGTGCTCGTCGATGACCACACCGATGATGATGTTGGCGTCCTCGTGCACCTTCTCGTGGATGATCCGGTTCACCGCGTCGAAATCGTCCATGGTCATGGAGGAGGAACCGGAGATGTTCACCAGGACCCCCTTGGCGCCGGAGATCTCGATGTCTTCCAGGAGCGGGCTGGAGATCGCCTTGGTGGCGGCCTCCGCGGCGCGGTTGTCGCCGGTGGCGACGCCGATCCCCATCATCGCCATGCCGCGCTCGCTCATGATTGCCTTCACGTCGGCGAAGTCGACGTTGATGAAGCCGGATGCGGTGATCAGGTCGGAGATACCCTGCACCGCCTGGCGCAGCACGTCGTCGGCCGGCTTGAAGGCATCGAGGATGGACATGGACTTGCCGGCCAGCCCCAGCAGCCGATCGTTGGGGATGACGATGAGCGAATCCACGTGCTTCTTCAGCTCGCGGATACCTTCCTCCGCCTTGGCGAGTCGCTGCTTCCCTTCCCGGGAGAACGGCTTGGTCACGACGCCTACCGTCAGGGCGCCGACCTCGCGGGCCACCTCGGCGATGACCGGAGCCGCACCGGTACCGGTACCGCCCCCCATGCCGGCGGCGATGAAGATCATGTCCGCCCCCTTCAGGGACTCAATCATCTTCTCCTTGTCTTCCATGGCCGCCTCGCGGCCGACGTTCGGATTGGCCCCCGCTCCCAGCCCCTTGGTCAGCTGGCCGCCGAGCTGGATCTTCACCGGTGCCTTGGCGTTGCGTAGCGCCTGGGCATCGGTGTTGGCCACGACGAAATCGACGCCGTGCACCTGGCACTCGATCATGGTGTTGACCGCGTTCCCGCCGCCGCCACCGACGCCGATCACCTTGATCTTCGCCCCCTGCTCAATACTTTCATCGAATTCGAACATACTACCTCCCCCTTTCTCCCCTTTTGAATGTAAGCTATGCAATTTTCAGGAACGAGACCGTTCCATCAGAAGAATTCGCCGAACCACTCCTTCATCCGCCGACTGACCCGCCGAAACAGGTTGTCGTCGGTCTGCGCCGTGGGAAACTCGCGGATCCCCACGTTCTTGCTGCCGTACACCACGAGCCCCACGCCGGTGGCATAGACCGGCGAATTGACCACGTCCACCAGGCCTCCGATGTTCTGGGGCAGGCCACGCCGCACCGGCAGGCTGAAGATCTGCTCCGCCAGCTCCGGCATCCCCTCCAGGATGGTGCTGCCGCCGGTGATGACCACGCCGGAGGCGATCAGGTCCTCGTAGCCGCTCTTCACGATCTCCCGGTTCACCAGGGTGAAGATCTCCTCCACCCGCGGCTCCAGGATCTCCGCCAGGAGCTGGCGCGACAGGACGCGCGGCTTGCGGCCGCCGACGCTGGGGACCTCGATGGTCTCGTCCTTCCCCACCATGGCGGCCATGCAACAGCCGTACTTCTGCTTGATCCGCTCCGCCTCGGCCATGGGGGTACGCAGTCCCACGGCGATGTCGTTGGTCAGGTGGTTCCCGCCAAGGGACAGGACCGAGGTATGCTTGATGGCGCCGTCCACGAAGATGGCGATGTCGGTGGTGCCACCGCCGATATCCACCAGCGCGACCCCCAGCTCCTTCTCGTCCGCGGAGAGCACCGCCTCCGAAGAAGCGAGCTGCTCCAGCACGATGTCCGCCACGTCGAGCCCGGCCCGGTTGCACGACTTGATGATGTTCTGGGCGCTGGCCACGGCGCCGGTGACGATGTGCACCTTGGCCTCCAGCCGGACACCGCTCATCCCGAGCGGCTCGCGGATACCGTCCTGGTCGTCGATGATGAACTCCTGGGGGAGGATGTGGATAACCTCGCGGTCCATCGGGATGGCGATCGCCTTGGCCGCGTCGATGACCCTTTTGACGTCGTCGGGCGAGACTTCGCGGTTTTTGATGGCGATGATCCCCTGGGAGTTGAACCCCTTGATGTGCCCGCCGGCGATCCCCGCGTAGACCGATTTGATCTCGCAGCCTGCCATCAGCTCCGCCTCTTCGATCGCCTTCTTGATGGATGCGACGGTGCTGTCGATGTTGATCACGACCCCCTTGCGCAGTCCGCGTGAGGGGCTCGTGCCGATACCGACGATGTCGAGCCCGTCCTCGGTCAGATTACCGACTATCGCGCAGATCTTCGTGGTGCCGATGTCGAGCCCTACAATCAGATTATCCCTTCGTCCGGACATATCCCCCCCCCTTTTTCACCTCAAGCCTTTTTCACGATTATCTTGTCTGCGTAATCCAGGTCGATGTACTGCACCACCGGCATCTGACCACGGATGTCCGCGTATATTTTCGCCAACCGGCCGAGCTTTTCGGCAAAATTGCCGTTACCGAGCCGGATCGGGACTCCGCCGCGACAGGTGAACAGGGTGAACCCGAACCCCTTGTCGTAATGGATCTCGGAGATGTCCTGCAGCCCCACGACCGTCCCCTTCTTGAGCAGGTCGATCAGACCGAGCCCCTCGACAAAGGCGGTCTTGGCGCCCGCCGGGTCGCGGCTCAGGTCGTCGTCGCTGACGCCGGTGATGACCGGATAGTCGAGGCTGTCTCCCTCGGTCAGTGTCTTGAACAGTTCGCCGTTGGCATCCAGGTAATACAGATACCCCATGTTGACCACGGCAACCGGCTGACGCTCGGTGATCTCGATGGCCAGGGTATCGGGGAAATAGCGCCTGACCTGCACCTTGCCGACCCACGGGTTCTTTGCCAGGTCATCGCCGATTGCCCGGAGCCGCAGCCCCAGCATGTCGTCCCCCGGCTTCACCCCCGCCTGTCTCAGCACCTCGTCCCGGGAGAGGCGGGAAAGCGGCGAGATGTCGATCCGCTCCAGCCGCAGGAACGTAGTATTCGTCAATACCCCGTAGACCTCGTAGCAAACGACTCCCGCCAGGGTGACGGCGATACACACACCGGCCACCCGGAACAGCTTCCGGAAGAACCCCCGGAAATTGATCGGCTTGCGCTGTTTCTTCAGGCGGTTCTGAGGTGCCTTGGACGCCAGTCTTTTCGTGTGCAGATCGCGCATGGCGTACCGTTACGGGAAGTTTCCCGCCCCCTGGAACGAGATCTTCAAAGAAGCGGCGGCCAGTATCCGTTCCACCAGGTCGCCGAACCCGATTCCTGCGCCCTGTGCGATCTCCGGAAGGAGGCTCAACTCGGTCATTCCGGGGAGTGTATTTACTTCGAGAAGATAGCACTGTTCATCTTCTGTTACAAGAAAATCGACGCGACTGTAACAACCGCATCCGAGCGCTTTATGTGCATTCTCGCCCGCCCGCAGCAGTTTGTCGTAAAGCCGTTCGGGAAGCGGTGCCGGCAGGATATGTTCCGCCTTTCCGGCGGTATATTTCGCCTCGAAATCGTAGAATTCGTTCTTCGGGACGATCTCGATCGCTCCCATCGCCCGGTCGTCCAGGATCCCCACCTGGATCTCCCGTCCCTTGATGAACTGCTCCGCCAGGATGTCGTCGTCGTAGCACCAGGCCGTCTCCAGGGCACCCGCCAGCTGCGCGACGTCGCGCACGATGCTGACCCCGACGGACGATCCCTCCCGGGACGGCTTCACCACCACCGGCAGCCCGAACGGAAGCGACGCCAGCTCGAACGGCTCACCCCGGCGCAGTACCCGGTACGGGGCAACGGTAAGCCCGCTGGCGGCGAACACCTGTTTGGAGAATACCTTGTCCATGGCGAGCGCGCTCGCCAGCACGCCGGAACCGGTGTAGGGTATGGCCATCAGCTCCAAAAGTCCCTGCACCGCACCGTCCTCGCCGTAGCGGCCATGCAGGGTAATGAAGGCGACCTCGATCCTCTCCCGTCCAAGCGCGGTGGCCAGGTCCCGTCCCACATCGATGGCGACCGCATCATAACCCCGCTCCACCAGGGCACGATGGACGGCGGCACCGCTTTTCAGCGACACCTCCCGCTCTGCCGACAGTCCTCCGAGGAGGACACCGACCCTCTTTCCCTTCATCCCATTGCTCATACCGGCTCCTCGCCAACTATCCTGACCTCTTCGGCCAGCTCGATGCCGCTCGTCTCACGAACCCGCTGCTTCACCAGGGTGGACAGCTCCAGAAAATCCCGCGCCGTTGCCCCGCCAATATTGACGAGGAAATTGCTGTGCACCTCGGAAACCTGTGCCCCGCCGACTCGCGCACCCCGCAGCCCCGCCCCGTCAATCAACCGCCAGGCAGCCTGGCCGGGTGGGTTCTTGAAGAACGAACCTGCGCTGGGAAAACCGACGTTGTGCTTGGTGCGCCGCAGTTCCAGATCCCTGCGGATCTCCTCTTCGGTCAGCCGCGGCTCCCGGCATTCTAGCCGGAAGACCGCCGCCAGGACGATGTCCCCGGGCTCAAGCCGCAGGTGCCGATAGCCGTACTCCATCTCGTCGATGCAGAACTCGCGGACCGCACCGTCCCGTAGCAGGGTCAGGCACCGGGTCCGGTTCAGCAGCCCCTCGCCGTAGGCGCCGGCATTCATCCGCACCGCACCGCCGATGGTGCCGGGAATGCCTGAAATGAACCCGATCCCCCCCAGACCCACTTCCTGGGCGTAGCGCACCACCGCCAAATTCTCCGCACCTGCCCCGGCCCTGATCAGGCCGTTTCCCAGAGATTCGATCCCGTTGAACCGCTCCAGGGAGATCACCGCACCGCGGATGCCGCCGTCCCGCACCAGCAGGTTGTACCCACGGCCAACGGGAAGCCAGGGGATGCCGTACTGTGCGAGCTGGGAAATCAGAGCCTGCAGGTCAGCCCCATCCTCCGGAATGGCGAAGAGGTCGGCCGGGCCGCCCACCTTGAGGGAGGTATGGCGGCTCATCGGCTCGTCCCGCAGCAGGGTGCCGCGGATATGGATGGCGTCCAGGTTCAGGCTATCCCTCCAGGATCTTCACCAGCGCTTCACCCTGCTGCCAGATATTACCCGCACCCAGGGTGATGACGATGTCGCCTGACCGGACAATGCCGGCCAGATGCTCGGGGATCAATTCCCGGTCGCCGATCCAGGTCACGTCCTTCTGTCCGTGACGACGGATCTCCGCGGCCAGCCGTTCGGCCGTGGCCCCCTCGATCTGCTGTTCCCCGGCGGCGTACACATCGGTCACCACCAGGACGTCCGCATCGTAAAAGGCGGTGACGAACTCGTTGAACAGCTCATGGGTGCGGCTGTAGCGGTGGGGCTGGAATGCCGCCACGATCCGCCGCTCCGGCCATCCCTGCCGCGCGGCGGCCAGGGTGGCCCTGATCTCCGCCGGGTGATGGCCGTAGTCGTCCACCACCATGACCCCCTTCGGTTCCCCCTTGACCGTGAAGCGACGACCCACGCCGTCGAACCGGGCGAACCCCTCCTGGATGGCGCTGAACGGCACGTCCAGCTCCAGGGCGATGGCGATGCACGCCATGGCGTTCAGCACGTTGTGGGCGCCGGGCATCCGGAAGGAAACCTCGCCGAGCCGGTACCCCTTGTAGTGCGCCACGAACGTGGTGGTGAACCCGTCGTGACGGACGTGAGTGGCCCGGATATCGGCCTGGGACGAGAGGCCATAGGTCATGTATCGCTTCCTGACCCGGGGGAGGATGGAGCAGATATTGGGGTCATCCAGACAGAGTACCGCCAGCCCGTAGAACGGCACCTTGTTGATGAACTCCACAAAGGTGTCCTTAATCTCCTCGATCCCCGAGTAGTGGTCCAGGTGGTCGGCATCGATGTTGGTGACGATGGCGATGGTCGGCGACAGCACCAGAAAGGAGCCGTCGGACTCGTCGGCTTCGGCGACCAGGAATTTCCCCTGCCCCAGCCGGGCGTTGGTACCGATGGCATTCAGCTTGCCGCCGATGACGATGGTCGGATCGATCCCCGCATGGCCCAGGATCGAGGCGGCCATGGAGGTGGTAGTGGTCTTGCCGTGGGTGCCGGCGATGGCGATGCCGTACTTCACCCGCATCAGTTCCGCCAGCATCTCCGCGCGGGGGATGACCGGCACATGGAGCCGCTTGGCCTCCACCACTTCCGGGTTGTCGTCGTGCACGGCAGACGAGATCACCACCACGTCCACGTTCTGCAGGTTCTCGGCCTTGTGGCCGATGCCGATCTCGGCGCCGAACCCGGCCAGCCGCTCCGTGATCTCCGAACCGCGCAGGTCGGAGCCGGACACCTTGTACCCCAGGTTCAGGAGCACCTCGGCGATGCCGCTCATGCCGATGCCGCCGATCCCGACGAAATGTATTTTTTCGATTTTGCCGTACATAAATAAACCTCTTTGGGCTCAAGGCCCAAGGCGCAGGGCACAGGGTCCGACTATTCTTGAGCCTTGAGCCTCGTGCCCTGTGCCTGATTTTTTATCATCTCGTCAACGATCATCTTCGCCGCGTCCAGCATCGCCAGACTCCGGGCACAGCTGCCGGTGGTCTCCAGTTGCTCCGGCGACGCCATCAGGTCGCCGATCTGCCGTGCCAGGCTCTCGCCGGAGAGTTCACGCTCCAGGAGCATGTATCCCGCCCCCTTCTTCAGGAGCGCCTCCGCGTTTCGCCGCTGGTGGTCATCCACCGCGTAGGGGTACGGGATGAAGATGCAGGCCTTGCCGGTTGCCGTCACTTCGGCGATGGTCGTGGCACCCGCCCGGCAGACCACCAGGTCGGCTCCGGCATAGGCGGCGGCCATGTTGTCGATGAACGGCACCACCTCCGCCCGGAACCCGGCGCCCTCGTACGCCGTCCGGACCTCTGCGCAGTCCGCCTCACCCGTCTGGTGGGTGATCCGCAGCCGCTCCCGGAACTCGCCCAGATGGCCCAGTGCCGCGCACATGGCCATGTTGACGCTGTGGGCACCGGCGCTCCCGCCGAAGACGAGCAGCCGGATCTCGCCGTCCACCCGTCCCGACCCGCCCCCTGCCGCAACCTGGTCCAGGATCTGGCGACGCAGCGGGTTGCCGGTCAGGACCGTCGTACTCCCCTCGAAGTAGGTCCGGGACTCGTCCAGGGAGATGAACGCTTTCTCCACGAAGCGGGCCAACGTCTTGTTGGTGAAGCCGGGAATGGCGTTCTGTTCGTGGATGAACCGCCGGATTCCCATGCCGCGGGCGGCCAGCACCACCGGTCCCGACGCGTAGCCCCCCACCCCCAGCACCAGGTCCGGCCGGAACTCCTTGAGGATGCGGCGCGACTGGGCGTAGGCATACAGCAGCATCCCCAGACCTTTGAGGCTCGACAGCCGGCTCTTGCCGCGGATGCCGGCGGCGGCGATCGTCTCCAGCCGGTAACCGGACCGGGGAAGGACCCGCGCCTCGATCCCCCGCTCCGTCCCGACGAACAGCACCTCGTTCGCCGGATCGCGGGACAGGAACTCCTCGGCCACCGCGATGCCGGGGAACAGGTGCCCCCCCGTCCCCCCCCCTGCGATCAGGAGTCTCATGGCGCCCCCCGCATCCGGCTGGAGATGTTGAGCAGGATTCCCACGGCGAACAGGGTCAGGATCAGCGAACTTCCGCCGTAGCTGATGAACGGCAGCGCCAGCCCCTTCGTGGGGAGGAGTCCCGTCACCACCGCCATATTGATGAACGACTCGACCCCCAGTAGGACCGCGATGCCGAACGCGAGGTGC
>JAJYBI010000002.1 GCA_021779095.1 Deltaproteobacteria bacterium | reverse complement strand
CTGCAGGCGATACCGTCACCGTCGGGAGTTCCACCTACACGGCGGGCGTTGACTTCGCCGTGGGGTCGGACGCCACCACCACCGCCGCGAACCTGGCGGCGTTCCTGAGCGGCAACGACGGCGTGACGGCCTCCGCCAGCGCCGGCACGGTCGACATCACCGCCGCGGCGGCGGGCGCGACGGGCAACACCATCGCTTTGGGGACAAGCTCCGCTGCCGCCGCCGTTTCCGGTTCGCACCTGGCCGGCGGCGCTGATACGGTGGTGGGGGGAGGCTCGACTGCCGCCACCGGGGCGATCAACCTGACCGGCAACCTGACGGGATACTCCTTGGCTACAACGGCCCAGGGCACCATCGCCATTCAGTCAGGCAACGTAATCAGCGGCGACAGCATCACGGTTGCCGGTACCACATTTACCTTCGGGGACGGGACCGGCGGCACGGTCGCCATCGGAGCAGGCTATAGCGCCACCGAGGGCAATCTGATAGCGGCCATAACTGCGGACGGGAAGGTTGCCGCCAAGCGTGACATCTTCTGGTCAAACGTTATAGATCTCAGCGCTCTCAGCCCCGGGGCGGCCGGTAACGCTGTGGTTGACCTTTCGGGGGCAAATGGTCGCATCTACGCGGGGTCCAGCGGCTCGGCCAGTCTCGTGGGAGGGGCCGATGCCGCTGCAGGCGATACCGTCACCGTCGGGAGTTCCACCTACACGGCGGGCGTCGACTTCGCCGTGGGGTCGGACGCCACCACCACCGCCGCGAACCTGGCGGCGTTCCTGAGCGGCAACGACGGCGTGACGGCCTCCGCCAGCGCCGGCACGGTCACCCTCACGTCGACCGCAAGCGGGACGAGCGGCGACACCATCGCCCTGGGGGCAAGCAGCGTCAACGCCGCCATCTCCGGTTCGCACCTGGCCGGCGGCGTCAACGGCATCACGGGTGACATGGTTGACGTCAACGGCCAGACATTGACGGCCGGGGTCGATTTCAGTGTGGGCGCGACCGCCGCCGCCACCGCCGCGAACCTGGCGGGCTACATCAATACCCACAAGCTGGCGCTGGGGGTGGATGGCGCCGCTGTCAGCGGCAGCACGACGGTCGATGTCACGGCCACAACGGCGGGCGCGGCCGGCAACGGCATCAGCCTAGGGATCTCGAAAGGTTCCGTCACGGCAATGTCCGGCGGCGCCGATGCCGTGGCGTCGGTGGCGGGTGATACGGTGAACGTGAACGGAACCGTCCTTACGGCCGGAGTCGATTTCTCCGTGGGGGCGACCGCCGCAACGACCGCCGCGAACCTGGCGGCCTGCATTCATGCCAACGCCGCCAGTCTGGGCGTGGACGCGACGGTCGACGGCAGCATCGATACCCTCGTCGACCTCACGGCCACCACCACGGGTACGGTGGGCAACGGCTACAGCCTGGCGGTCAGCACGGGGTCCGTCACCGCCATGGGCGGCGGCGCGGATTACGTGGCGCCCGTGGCGGGCGACCGGGTCGACATCAACGGGGCCGTTCTGACCGCCGGGATCGATTTCACCGTGGGGGCCACCGCCGCCGATACCGCCGCCAACCTGGCGGACTACATCCATGTCAATGCCGCCGTCCTCGGGGTGGACGGGGCCGTCGACGGCAGTATCGCCACGAAGGTTGTCATTGCCGCCACCACCACGGGCAGCGCCGGCGACGGCATCGGCCTGGCGACCACGACCGGCACGGTGACCGCCATGAGCGGCGGCGTGGACGGCACGAGCGGCACTCCCGCCGACACGGTCACGGTCAACGGCCATACCCTGACGGCCGGGACCGAATTCACCGTCGGTGCGACTGCCACCGCCACCGCCACGAACCTTGCTGGCTATATCCATGCCAATGCCGCGACGCTGGGGGTGGACGCGGCCGTTGACGGCGGCATCGACACCCGGATAGACCTCACGGCCGGGGTGGCGGGCAGCGCGGGCAACGCCTGCACCCTGGCCCAGACCGGCGGCAACGCGAGCGTCTCCGGCTCCACGCTCGATGGCGGTGCGGATGCCGTGGCGCTGTCCGCGGCCAGCGGCACCCTGACCTTCAACGACGTGCCCGCGGCCGGAGATACGGTGACCGTCGACGGCGTCACCTACGGTTTCGTGGCCGGCGGCGCGGACGCGGCACAGCACCAGGTCGATATCGGGACCACCGTCGCCGGTACGGTCGCCAATCTGGTCACGGCCCTGGGCGGCGACGGCACGATCACCGCCACGGCGGGCACCGGCGCCGGCGCCAACGTCGTTACCGTCGTCGCGGCAACCGGCGGCACGGCAGGAAACGGCATAACCCTGTCCTCTTCCAGTGCCTCCTCCCCCACCATGACCGTGACGCTCCAGACCGGCATTTACCAGGGGCAGGGGCTGGCTATCGACGTTGATTCCATGGACGCCGGAGCGCTGGGTATCGGCCGGGACGCCGGCGGTGTCGCCGTTGCCTCCGGCACGGACGCCGTCAGCGGCGTGGATGTCTCGACCCAGGCGGCGGCGCGCGCCTCCATCGACACCATCGACACCGCCATCGAAGCGGTCTCCACGGAACGGGCCCGGATCGGCGCCAGCCAGAACCGGCTGGCGTACTCCCTCTCGCTCCTGGACGTGGCGTCGTGTGCCACTTCCGCGGCGGAGTCGCGGATCACCGACGTGGATGTGGCGGCGGAGATGGTCAGCTACAGCCGGTCGCGGATCCTGGTGCGGGCATCCGCCGCCATCATCTCCCAGGCGAACCAGCTTCCCCAGGTGGCCTTCAGGCTCCTGAACTGACGGCGTCGTCCGGCAACCACTTAATCGTTTCGGGCATGGCACACCTCCCTCCCGGCCGCGGCGCGGCCGGCGCTGTCGTTTCGGTCTGTCTTTCAAGTGTACAGGCGAGCGGGGGATGACAAATGAAGAATTAGCGGTTGACATGCACTAGACGATCGGTCTAGTTTGTGCGGTCATGGAAAAGAGGGACACGAAAGCGGAGATCATCTCCATCGGCACGGGGCTCATCGCCCTGCACGGTTACAACGCCACCGGCATCGACGCGGTGCTGAAGCAGGCGGGGGTGCCGAAGGGGTCGTTCTACCACTACTTCGGCAGCAAGGAGGAATTCGGCCTGGAGGTGATCGACCAGTTCGCCGTCCGCTACGACAGAAAGCTCGACACCTTCCTCCTCGACGAAGAGGTCGCACCGCTCAACCGAATCCGCAACTACCTGGAATACGGTCTGACGAATCTCACCCAGAACCAGTGTTCCAGGGGGTGCCTCATCGGCAACCTGGGGCAGGAACTGGCTGACCAGAACGAGCGGTTTCGCGCGCGGCTCGACGAGATCTTTGCCTCTTGGAAGGAGCGTTTCACCGCCTGCCTCCGTGAGGCACAGGCAGCGGGGGAGCTGGCGCCGTCCGCCGATCCATCAGTCATCGCGGGTTTCCTCCTCTCCGGGTGGGAGGGGGCGATCCTCCGGGCCAAGGTGCAGAAGTCGCCGCTGCCGCTACGGGACTTCATCGACACCCTCTTCGCCACCGTGCTGAGAACGTAAATTTTTTACCCTGCAACTAGACGACCGGTCTAATCTGGCAACCCCGATAAAAAAGGAGGACGTATGAAAGTCGTGGCATTCAACGGCAGTCCCAACAGGGAAGGAAACACCTGGCACGCGATCCGGATGGTGCTTGCCGAGCTGGAAAACGCGGGGATCGCAACCGAGATCGTGCACGTCGGGAACAAGACCGTCAGGGGGTGTACCGCCTGTTACCAGTGCGCGAAGAACCGGAACGAGCAGTGCGTGCTCCCCGGCGACGAGGTCAACGAGTGGGTCCGGAAGATGAAAGAGGCGGACGGGATCATCCTCGGTTCTCCGGTGCATTACGCCGCCATCGGCGGGACGATGAAATCGTTCCTGGACCGCGCCTTCTTCGTCGCCGGCTCCAACAACGGCATGTTCCGCCACAAGGTGGGGGCCTCCGTGGTGGCGGTGCGGCGTTCCGGGGGGATCCCCGCGTTCGAGCAGCTGAACAACTACCTGAACTATTCGGAGATGCTCATGCCCACCTCCAACTACTGGAACGTGATCCACGGCCGTGCCCCGGGGGAGGTGGAGCAGGACATGGAGGGGGTGCAGATCATGCGGGTCCTGGGGAAGAACATGGCCTGGCTGCTGAAGCTCGTGGAGCACGGCAAGGGGACCATCACCCCGCCGGAGCAGGAAAGGAAGACCTGGACCCACTTTATCCGCTGACAGCAGGGACGACGCAGAGATGAGCGACAGCGTCCGGCCCGCGCCGCGGCGGAAGCCAGCAATCAACCATGACAAGGAGCCTTCATGTTCATCGTTTCGGTTACCTACCTGCAGCCGCTGGAGGTGGTGGATCACCACCTTCCCGCCCACATCGGCTTTCTCGACGACTACTTCGCCCGGGGGATCTTCATCGCCTCCGGCCGCAAGGTCCCCCGCACCGGCGGTTTCATCCTGGCCGGCGGCGTGAGCCGGGAGGAGATCGCGGCGATCGTCGAAGAGGACCCGTTCAAGCGCAACGGTGTCGCCAGCTACGAGATCACCGAGTTTGCGCCGAGCAAGACCGCCCCGGAGTTCGCCGCACTGATCGGCCGGTAGGTCCGCCGGAGAGGGGCTCGTATCCCGATCCCGGCAATGTCCTGCTGATCCGGGAATAACGAGAGGCGCCCGTGGGCGCCTCTTTTGTTGTCGACTGTGGAAATTGTACGCCTTTGCGCCGGCCTGACGTTCCCCCGTTGCGCATCCGACGGGCTACTCGGCGGACTGCCCCTGCGGGGCCGGCTGCTCCTGCTGCTGGTCGGACTGGTCCTGCTGTTGTGCAGGCTGTTCCTCCTGCGGGGCGGGCTGCTCTTCCTGTACCTCCGGCGCCTGCTGCTGGATGGACTCCTCCTGCTGTGCCGGCTGTCCCTGGGAGTCGGTCGCAGGTTCCTCCGCGAGAAGCAGCGTGGCGGAGAAGAGAATTGCCGCGGCCAGCATCGATACGACCATTGTTGTTCTTTTCATGACAACCTCCGTTAGTTTGTCTACCCCATGGAGGTAACTATAGGTCTCTCGTCGGTAAAATGCAAAAAATATTTTAATTTAGTTTGAGCAGCAATAATTAGCAATAACGCCAAGTTATGCAGACATGAAACGGACGGCATTCGGCAGGACCCTTGTCCCTTTTCCCCGGTGGCGGGTCGTGAAAGGATGCAGGTATGGCGCCTGGCTCCGTGCCGTTCCCTGCTCCGGCCTTGACATGTAACCAATAGGTTACATATAATGTAGGCATGGACAACGACAGCGTATTCAAGGCCCTGGCCCACGAAAGCCGCAGGAAGCTGCTGGATGCCCTGTGCGAGCGGAACGGACAGACCCTCAAC
Source organism: Deltaproteobacteria bacterium (assembly GCA_021779095.1). Lineage (GTDB taxonomy): Bacteria > Desulfobacterota > Desulfuromonadia > Geobacterales > JAJYBI01 > JAJYBI01. Next base: position 194,842 of record JAJYBI010000002.1, on the reverse strand, counting down.
GATCTGTGCGCGCAGCTGAGCACGAGCCGGCAGGCGGTGATGAAGCACCTGGCGGTCCTGGAGGCCGCCAGCCTCGTCACCGTGACCTGGAGCGGGCGGGAGAAGCTCCACTTCCTGAACCCGGCCCCCATCCAGGAGACCTATGGACGGTGGGTCGACCGGTTCGCGCGCCAGGCGCAGGCGCTGGACGCGCTGAAGCAGGAACTCGAAGCGAAGAAAGGACGACGACCATGAGCACCCAGACATTCCATTACGTGAGCTACATCAGGACAACCCCCGACGAGCTCTGGGAAGCGCTGACCGACCCGGCATTCACCCGCCGGTACTGGATGGACAACGGCGTTGCGTCGGACTGGCAGCCCGGATCGCCGGTCACCTTCACCAACCCGGCCGGCAGGGTCGTCCTTACCGGCAGCGTGCTCGCCGCCGAGCGCCCCCGGCTGCTTTCCTATACCTGGAGCCTGCAGACGGACGAGCAGCTACGCGCCGAGAAGCCGTCCCGGGTCACGTTCCTCCTGGAGCGCTACGAGCACGATCCGGACGTCGTACGGCTTACCGTTACCCACGACGGGTTCCCGGAAAACTCCCTGGCGTTCCCGAACATCAGCACCGGCTGGCCGATGGTGCTCAGCGGCCTGAAGACCCTGCTCGAAACGGAGCAGCCGATCCATTTCAAGGGCAGCTGCGGCTGAAGTCCCTCACCCGGCCTGCGGCCACCCTCTCCCAAGGGGCGAGGGTTGACGATAATCCCTCTCCCTCCGGGAGAGGGGCGGGGGTGAGGGGAAAAAGGGGGCCGCACCACGGAAAGGAGGCAGCAGATGGAAACGTACAGCATCCGACATCAGGTCGGCATCAGGGCGGCACCCCATGCCGTGTACGAAGCGCTGACCGACACTAAGAAACTCGCGGGATGGTGGACCGCCGATACCCGCGGCAACGGCGCTAAGGTCGGCGGCGTACTGGAGTTCTGGTTCGGCACGTTCTGCCAGAAGTTCGAGGTGGTGGAGCTGGAGCTGGACCGGCGCGTCCGCTGGAAGGCGGTCGGCAACCGGAGCATGGACGAATGGGACGGCACCGAGGTCGCCTTTTCCCTCGACGCCGACGGTAAGCAGACCTATGTCAACTTCAGCCATGCGGGCTGGCGGCGGAACGACGGCTTTCTCCCCCACTGTTCCACCAAGTGGGCGGTATTCATGCTGAGCCTCAAGGACCTCCTGGAAAAGGGGAAGGGGCAGCCGGCACCGGACGACGTGCAGATCAACTATGACTGACTGGTCCGAGTTCTGTATAGAGTTGAGACACGACCCCTCTGTAATCTCCCTGTATAGAGTTGAGACACGACCCCTCTGTAATCTCCCGATGAAATACAGCTGAAGATCGCCGTGTAGGGAATATGGGGAGTGTCCCTAATTTCCCTTCGACAATCAGGCACAGTGAAAAGGGGGCAGGCTGCGTAGCCTGTCCCCTTTTTGTATCCGGGGAAAACGGGACGCTTGCAATCCGGAAAATTACGACCTATATTTGTCCCTATAATTGTATCTAAAAAGGAGGCCAGGACATGGAACGTCTCTACGCCCGCGCATCGGTCAGCATCAGCGATCTGAAAAAGAACCCTTCCCGCATCATCAACCAGTCCGAAGGCGCTCCGGTGGCGATCCTCAATCACAACAGGCCGAGTGCCTATATCATCCCCGCCGAGGCGTTCGAGGTGCTGATGGAGAAGCTGGAGGATTACGAGATGGGACGACTGGTGAAGGAGCGGGAGGGCGAGCCGGCCGTCAAGGTTTCCCTCGATGAGCTATAGCCTCGAATTCAAGGAATCCGCCCTGAAGGAGTGGCGCAAGCTGGACGGAGGGATTCGGGAGCAGTTCAAGAAGACGCTGGCCGAGCGACTTGAGAGGCCACGCGTCGAGTCTGCCCGGCTTTCCGGCATGGCGGACTGCTACAAGATAAAGTTGAAGAACGCCGGCTACCGGTTGGTCTACCAGGTGGACGACAACCGCATCGTCGTCATCGTGGTGGCCGTCGGCAGGCGGGAGAATTTTGCCGTGTACCGGGCGGCATCCAAGCGGGTGGAGGAATAGGCGGCGACCCGGTCGTTTCGGCATTCCCCTTGACACCGCCCATATTCTTACCTATCGTGTAAGGTAAGAATAATTTACGGAGGTAAGAATCATGCTGTCCACCGTTACATCCAAGGGGCAGGTCACCATTCCGAAGGAGATCCGGGACCTCCTCCGGATCCATGCGAACGACAAGGTGGATTTCGTGCTGGACGGGGAGCGGGTGGTCCTTATACCGGTGAAGACGCTGCTTGACCTGCGCGGGGCGGTACCTGCGGCCGGAAAAGGCGCATTCGCGCAGGAGCGGGCACGGGCAAAGGCGGCTGTTGCCGAGCGTGTGCGTGGGGAGATGGAATGAGGTCCTGTTTCGTCGACACCAACCTCTTTATCCGCTACCTGACCAACGATGACCCGGCAAAGGCAGAGCGCGTCGAGCAACTGCTGAAGGATGCCGCCGCGGGCAAGGTGCGGCTGGTTACGGCGGAAATGGTGATTGCCGAGGTTGTCTGGGTTCTGGAATCGTCCTACGGCCTGAAATGCGCGGAGGTCGCCCCCCTGATCAGGGGCATCCTTGCGACTGCGGGGCTGGAGGTGCTGAACGCCCCGCTGGTGGCGCGGGCGCTGGAGCATTACGAGTCCAGGAACATCGATTTCATCGACGGGTACATTGCCGCGGTGATGGAGAAGCAGGGGATAACGGAGCTTTACTCATTCGACCGCAAGCACGTCTCCCGGATACAAAGCATTACTCGGAAAGAGCCTTGAGCGGCCGATCGGCTACCTACCACCTCCCCCCTCAAGATGGATTTTGGTGACGCGACCCCTCTGGTATCCGGGAAATACACAACCGTCGCGATGCTGGCCTCGTATCTGATGGATATGACATCCAAATGAGGTCGATGGCTAAGATCGCTCCTGTGAAATATGGGGAGCGTCCCGAATCGTCACCACGTTCTACCCAGCAGGTTCTCGCCGGTCGAATCAAACACCTGGTACGCAAGCAGTTTCAGTCGGTCGGTCACGAGAAACCACGCCAGTGCATAGCCCCAGACAAACAGCGCCCACCCCCAACCGAGCGGTGTCATGAACAGCCCGTACACCGCGATGAACGTCGCCGCCAGCTGGGTGCCGCACACCGCCATCAGGAGTATACCTGCCGGGCGAATTGACCAGAACGGCCCGCGCGTGCGCGTCAGGAAAATCGTCAGGTGGCCCGCGACGGACAGCATCAGATACATCAGGGTCTGGGTCTGCGCGCGCTCCAGATGACAGACCCGCTCCGCGATGTAAAACAGGCCGAAGGCCGCCACGGGACCCACGGCGCCCAGCACCGAGGCGATGCCCAGTACCATGCGCATATTCCAGGTTTCGGGATGATCCCTGTACTGAACATTGTCATAGGCAATGGACAGTATGGCACCATCGTTGAGCAGCGCCAGCATGACGATCATCACCGCCGTCAACGGGTAGAAATTAAAGATCAGGATCGCCAGCGTCATGAACAGCAGCACGCGCAGTGTTTCGGCAATGCGATAGATCGCGTAACTGTTCATCCGCTGGAAGATGTTCCGGCTCGTCTTGATCGCGTCAATAATCACCGACAGGCCGGATGTCATCAAAACGATGTCTGCCGCCGCGCGCGCAGCATCCGTCGCGCCTGAAACAGCGATGCCGCAGTCGGCCTTCTTCAGGGCGGGTGCGTCGTTCACGCCGTCGCCCGTCATGCCGACGATGTGCCCGCGCTGCTGCAGGACATCGACAATGTGGAACTTGTGTTCCGGGAACACCTGGGCAAAACCGTCCGCCTTCTCGATGGACTCCGACAGCTGCGCCGTTTCGTGGTGTTTCGTGTCACCGAACCCATCGGCATTGAGGATATTTGCGCCCAGCCCCAGCGTACCGGCTGTTTCCCGGGCGATGGCCAGCGCATCTCCCGTGACCATTTTGACGTTCACTCCCATCCGGCGGGCGGTTGCGATGGTTTCCCGTGCTTCTTCCCGGGGCGGGTCGAACAGCGGCAGCACGCCGAGAACCCGCCACCCGCCGGCCCCCTCGGCCCGCGCCACGCCCAACGAACGGAACCCGCGCGCTGCGAATTCAGTGACGGCATGTTCAATTGCAGACTTGACCGGATCGACGGTCTCCGCCAGGTCAAGGATCACCTGTGCCGCACCCTTGGCCACCCTGAATTCCGTGCCGTCCGCGTCCCTGACGGTGGCTTCGGTGCGCTTGTGCACCGGGTCGAACGGCTGGAAACCGACCACCTGATAACCGGCCAGCGCCTGGTCATCTTTCAGGCCGCCCAGTACGGCCAGGTCGATGGTGTCCTCGCTGCCCGAGCGTGACGCCAGAGCGCCGTTGAGGATGACCTGTCCGGCGGTGACGCCTTCAACGCAGAACGGGTCGCCCAGTGTCAGCCTGTTCTGGGTCAGGGTGCCGGTCTTGTCCGAGCAGAGCACGTCCACTCCCGCAAGCTCCTCGATTGCCGCCAGGCGGGTCACGATCGCCTCTTTTTTTGCCAGCAGGCGGGCGCCGACCGCCATGGTCACCGACAGCACCGTCGGCATCGCCACGGGGATCGCGGCCACGGTCAGCACCAGGGCAAATTGCAGCGTGGTGAGGATCGGATCGCCGCGAAAAACCGCGACGATGATTATCAGTGTTACCAGCGCCACCGCCAGGAGGATCAGATAATTACCGATCTTCAGCACCGCCCGCTGAAAATGGCTGACGGTGTGCGCCTCCTGCACCAGCTGTGCGGTCTTGCCGAAATAGGTGTTCGCGCCGGTGGCATACACCAGGGCATCGGTTTCGCCCTGGCGGATGATCGAACCGGAAAATACCGCCTCGCCGGGTTTTCGGGTGGCAGGCAGCGATTCGCCGGTCAGGGCGGACTGGTCAACCTCAACCGAAGTGCCGTCCAGCAGGCGTGCATCCGCCGGCACGATGTCGCCCAGGCGCACGCGGATGACATCTCCCGGCACCAGTTCGCGCGCCGCAGGGCTGATCCATTTCCCGTCGCGTTTCACCCGGGCCTTGATCGCCAGTCTGGCCTTCAGTGCATTAATGGCGTTGCCGGCCTGATGTTCCTCCCAGAATCCGACCACGGCGTTGGCGATGAGCAGCAGGAGGATGATGGCAAAATCGGGCCAGTGACGGGCCACTGCCGACAGGACCACTGCCGCTTCGATCATCCACGGGATGGGCCCCCAGAAGTAGGTGAGAAATTTAAGGAAGGGATTGGTTTTCTGCTCTTCGATATCGTTGGGGCCGTAGGTGTCCAGCCGTTGCCGGGCCTCGGCCTGGCTGAGACCGTCCGGCGACGACCCCAGCTTTGCCATTAATTCCTGCAGGGGAAGGGATTTCATCTCGTCCTTTTCCCCTGATGTGCCGGTAGCGGATTTCATGACGGTTCACCTCCCGGCAGTGCGGCGAGATACATTCAATGCGCAGAGACTCGTTTCTATTCACACTGCCCTGTTGTTATTCTACCCGCGTTTCCCTCCTTTCGCTGTCTCCTCCACTACCTGGTGGTACTTCTCCCTTTGTACGCCCTTTTCATCGGCAGAGAATAACACCCTCCCTGACCGGTTGACAGTTGTGGGTTATTGGTGTAGAAGACCAATATGAAGGCGCGCCTCGTTCGTCACTCCAAAGTCACCGATGAGTTGGGCAACACCATGGAAATCAAGCTGTGGCAGGTTGCACCCACCGCCGACAAGTCCCACGGTTTCAAATACTCACTTGTCTACATCGTCGCTGGAGAACGGGTCATAGGGTACGACAACGGAGAGCGGCAAGGTGACCATCGACATTATGGGGATCGCCAGGAGGCATACATCTTCACCGACCTCCGCACTCTGGCGGATGACTTTCTCGCGGATGTGGAGCGCTACAAGGAGCATATGACATGAAGATCAAAGAGATTTCGGTGGGAATACAAAGCGCCAGAAGCGCACTCGACGCATTCGTTGCCGCCGGTGACGCCGTGGCGCGTGGCGAGCGTGTCGCCGAAGAGTCGGGCATCTACTTCACGTCGATGGAGGCCTTCCGCAAGGCGCTCACCCCCAAGCGGCTGGAGCTGATCCATATCATCAAGACGGAACGGCCGGCTTCCATCAACCAGCTGGCCAAACTCGCCAAACGCAACATCAAGAACGTGGCTGAGGACGTGAAGTTCCTCGTGCAGGTGGGCCTCGTCGAGACGACGGGAAACCGGGCGCTCGCCCCGCGGGTCGACTACGATGAGATACAGTTGAAGATCGCGGTGTAGGGAAATATGGGGAGTGTCCCTAGTTTTCCAATGAGCACTCCGGGGACGCCGGCAGTACCATAAAAATCAATCAACAGAGAATCAGGAGATACCGGGCATGGGGAAGAGACTGTATATCAGCAATATCTCGAACAGGGCGACCGAGGACAGTGTCAGGAACCTCTTTGCCGCCATCGGCGAGGTGGTGTCACTGAACCTGATAACCAACTCCCGTACCAAAAGGCCCAAAGGGATGGCTTTCCTGGTAATGGCAACGGAAGAAGATGCGCAACGGGCAATCGAAGCCTTGAACGGCACCGTTCTCCACAGCAGGCCTTTGCAGGTGAGCGAAGCCAACACCCAGGAGCCGCGGGAACGGCGTGATCTTGGGGCGAAACAAGGTACTTGACCATCTTGTTTGTTGTCAGCTTCAGTAACCGGCCAAATCGAGCTCCGCCGTATCGATCCTCGCCAGCCGTTGTCCCAGCCGTTTTTCAATCACCCTGAAATGAGCCATATCTTCCGGACAGAGCAGGGTCACGGCGGTGCCGCAGTTTTCGGCGCGACCGGTCCGGCCGATGCGGTGGATGTAGTCGTTCGGCGAGCGGGGGAGTTCGTAATTGACCACATGGTGGAGAAATTCGATATCGATGCCGCGGCTGGCCAGATCGGTGGCCACCAGCACCTGTAGCGTCCCGGCTCTGAAGCTGTCCAGGGCAGCGGTCCGCTTCCCCTGGCTCAGGCCGCCGTGGAAGGGGGCGGCGCTGATGCCGTTTACGAGCAGTTTTCCAACCACATTGTCGGCCCGTTTCTGCGATGCGGTAAAGACCAGCAGCTGTTCACCATCGCCGTTCTTGATCAGATACCTGAGCAGCGGCCCTTTGCGCTCCGGAGTGACGGTATAAATCAGCTGGGTAATCAGCTCCGCCCCGACCACCTCTTCCCTGATCTCGATCTCCAGCGGCCCCGACAGCAGGCCGCCTGCCAGCCGGCGCACCTCAGCGCCAAAGGTGGCGGAAAAGAGCAGATTCTGCCGCTTGTTGGGGAGCAGTGCCAGGATCTGCTCCAGCTCCTCCTGAAAACCCTCCTGCAGCATTTTTTCGGCTTCATCCAGCACCAGGGCCGTGACCGAAGACAATTGCACGCTGTTCTTCTCCACCAGCTCCAGCAGGCGGCCGGGGGTGGCGACCAGCAGCTCGATGCCGTTCATCCGGATCATCTGCGGGTTGATGGCGACACCGCCAAACACCGCCCCGCTCTTGACCGAGGGTGTCAGTTTCTGCCCGAACTCCCGGGCGACCTCGGCTACCTGGGCGGCCAGTTCCCGCGTCGGCACCAGAATCAGGACGTTAAGCGTCCGCCGCGCGCCCGGCGGTTGGCAGTGAATCAGCTGCAGGAGCGGCAGGATAAAAGCTGCCGTCTTGCCGGAGCCGGTCCTGGCAATGGCCAGCAGATCCCGCCCCTGCAGTATTGCCGGAATGGCCTTGTTCTGGATCGGGTACGGCCGCTGGTACTTCGGCCGTGCGGCAAGTGCGCCCAGCAGGTCGGGGTGCAGCCCGAGTGAGGCAAATGACATTGAGCGGACTCCTTGGGTTTTCCGGGTTCACAGCAAAAATGACAACACGGCGGGTAGGAACCGAAGAACGGGCCGACGAAGTTGCCGCCTTGATATGGGATTGAAATTACAGCAAAAAATAAAAACCACAGGGTCGCCCCTGTGGTTCCAATCTGCTTTGTTTATAGCACGTTGGGCATCGTGGCGACAATGGGTTTTGAGCGAAGGCCGTGACGCCACTGTTTTCTCAACGGAAAAACTTGAAGCGGTGCCCGGCAATTGCCCCACATAGCAGAAAAGCTGGATCCCGCAGGTTGTCTCAGCAGTGGGCCTGCCTTCATCACAACGTCGAGGAGGTAATTGTGTGTGGATTATCGGGCGCATTTCCCTTATGGTGGGCGGCTGAAAAAACGGCGGCAGGCATCGGCCGCCCGGCGATCTCCCCGCACGATGACAACAAACTACAGTATCGGAGTACCTTCATTTGAGTTCCATGCATTCACAACCCTCTGCCGCCGTTGCCGGTGAGGGACAGACGCCAGACGACATTGTCCTTCGTGAACAGCAGCGGCTTACGGACATCTATGCCGCGGTAGCAGAGACGGCCCGCCGGAATAAAACCCGGCTCGCCGATCACGATGCCTATACCGCCGAACTGGAAAAAGAGCGGTTGGCGTCGGTCAGCTGGCGTGAGAAAAACAGCCTGACCGAAAAATTGCTCGAACACTCGCACTTTGACCCCGCCAGGTACCTCACCGAATTTGCCATGGTCGAGAGCCCCTACTTCGGGATTATCGGCATCGCTGACGTCGACAGAAAAATCGGCAGCAAAGAGTACCTGATCGGCAAGCAGGGCCTGGTCTCCCACGACAACAGGGCACTGATCGTTGACTGGCGGAAAGCGGCCGTAAGCCGGTTCTACTACGACTATGAGGTCGGTGAGGATTATCTCGAAACCATCAACGGCACAGAACGCGAAGGGGTCATCACCCGACGGGATACGGTGGACATCGTGAAATGCAGACTCCGCCGCCTGGAGAGCGGCGGTGACGTCTTTGAGCTGACCGACGGCCAGTGGGTGGTCAACGACAGGCAGTGCCACTCCACATCCACCATCAAGGCCGAAAACCAGGACCACCGGATGGTGGATATCGTTTCCCTGATCTCTCCCGAGCAGTTCCGCATGATCACCGAAGAGGCCGCCGATGGCTGCACGCTGATCACCGGCGGCGCCGGCAGCGGCAAGACCGTAGTCAGCCTCCACCGGCTCTCCTGCCTGCAGTTCAACCACCCCGACAGGTTCCCGCCCCGGCGCTGCCTGGTGCTCATGTTCAACAAGGTGCTGCGCAATTACGTGCGCCAGACCTCGGCCGACCTGCTGGGCAGCACCCGGGTGGACACCTTCAGCGCCTGGGCGCTGTCTGCCATCACCGCCCTGACGGGCAGGGTCGTCAAGCCGGTCACCAAAGATGACTTTAGCGTACAGAAGAAATCCTCCCGGCTGGCCAGCCTGCTTGCCCGCTACGTCAGGGAGACAGAAGAGCCGGAACCGTTCCAGGACCTGTGGCGCTTCTACGGCCAGCGCTACGTGCTGGAGGCCATGTTTGCCCGGGAAGCGGAGCAGGAATCATTCCTTGCGGAGATGCGAACCCGTTACCGGGAGAAGCGCGAGACCGTCTCCTTTGCCGACCTGAACGTGCTGCTGCGGCTCTGCCAGCTGCGCGAGAAGGACGGCCCGGTCAGGGATGCCCTTGATTATTACGCCCATATCATCGTCGATGAAGCGCAGGACCTCGGCCTGCTGGAGCTTGAGGCGATCCTGGCGGCGACGGACGAGCGTAACAGCATAACCGTCAGTGCGGATTCCAAGCAGAAGATCCTGTCATGGGTAGACGAGGCCGGTTTCGATATCTTTCACCGGCAGCTGAAAGATATCGGCCTGAGCAGCGAGACACTGTCTGTCCCCTACCGCTGTCCCGATGAGATCCTGGCCCTGGCGGCCCGGATCAGCAACCGTGGCGCCGGGCAGCCGGGCAGGCATTCCGGTACCCTCGAGTACCATCTGGCGACAGACGAGGCGGGGGCACTCACGACCGTGCGCCGTCTCGTCGAAAAGCTGGTGGCCGAAGATCCGAAGAGCCTGACCGCGGTGATCTGCAAGAAGAAAACCGATGAGAAGATGCTGTATCAGGCGCTGTGCGGCGTGCCAGGGTTGCACGGACCAGGAGAGTTGACCTTCGAGCCGGGAGTGGCGGTCACCATTGCCCACCAGGTCAAGGGAGTGGAGTTCGCCAACGTGATCCTCTATGACCCCAATAGTAAGGATTTTCGTAACTCCGCCATTGATCGTAATTTGCTGTATGTCTGCATCACCCGCGCCTGCCAGCGGTTGGACATAGTGTATTGGCGGGAGCTCGCAGCCGGATTGGCCTGAATCTTTTCAGACCGGCTCCGGAAAGATGAATCCTAGTCAGTCAACAAAGTCACCCGGACCGCCGTGGCCCGCATCCTCGCCAAGATCTCCCAGGGGGAGCTCACCGTGGAAGCGGTCTACTCCGAAGCGCTGGAGAAATTCTGCTCCGGCTGCCGCAACTGCAACCCGGTCTGTCCCTACGGCGCGGTGGAGTTCGATGCGGAGAAGAACGTCAGCCGGATCATCAGCGCGGTGTGCAAGGCGTGCGGGTGCTGTGCGGTGGCCTTCCCCTCCGGGGGATCAAGGCGCGGCATTCCACCGACGAGCAGGTGTTTGCGCAACTGGAGGCGCTGCTGTAGGGGGATTGATGACAATCAGATGACGCGAAAAAGGGGACTGGCTGCTTAGCCTGTCCCCTTTAAGTTTCTTGTCCTAATGGATATTTATTGCCATGGGGGAGTCAATCCGAGAGTCATGAGTTTTGAAGCAAACTCATCTGCCTCTCTCGTTACCTTCCATGAATTGTCGACTTTTTTGATCCAACCTCTTTCTTGCATGCTTTCCAGCAAAACACCATGTTTCCCTGAGTTCAATAAAGCAATAAAGCCTATTTCTGATTCTGACAGCGATATTGAATTTAACCGGTAGTCAAGGAACGCCGCCCAAGTGAGAGGTACCCATTTGCTGACAATTTCATTTCCAATAATATTTGCATATTGTCTTATTTCATTTTGCGCATGTGAGTCCATTCTGAGAGCTAAAAAGTGAAGGAGATTATGGAGATCGATTTTCCAGTAGGCTTCAGTATAAGTCGATAGAGGTAGATCTTTACGTGCTTGTTCACGTGCGATCCCAGCATCTATGCGATCAGTATAAACCTTGCGACATGAATCGTGCAGTTCTGCCTCCCTTTGGCTCAATTGACGACCAACTTCTGTCGGCAAATATCCCTCGCTTCCCTGGCGGTTACCTTGAGCCTGAATTCGCCATTTATCAGGTTCAGTCGTCTGTGCAGCATCAATCGCAATCGAGTAACGTGTAGAATATTCATTTACATTCGCAGTCCTATGCCGAATCCACTGTCGCCAACAATCCATTGGCACACGTACATGCAGCTTAATTTCACACATCTCAAATGGGGTTGTATGGCGATGACGTAACAAATACCTTATTAATGCTTTGTCCTCACTGACCTTCTTGGTCCCTTCTCCGTAAGATACGCGCGCTGCTTGAACTATAGAGGAATCATCCCCCATAACGTCAACCAGTCGAACAAAACCATCATCAAGGACAGGAAATGAATTATTGAAAAGATTTGCTATTGTGGAAGATGTTTTCATATGCCCTTCCAAAGATAATCTTAATGCCAAACAAAATCAAAAAAATAGAATTGAGAACCGGGGCTAGAATAATTGGCATAATTGTAACGCAGAGCTTGAGCGTAACACATTTGCACGTTCTCGTCCTGAAGGGCAGCCCATGCAGCACCAACAGTAGAAAGTTTGTTATTCATAGGGGCAAGAAGAATATTCATGTCTACGGCAGATTTGATTTGTACTTGAATTTCGTTGCGTGTCCCTTCTGGGTCGTCACATGGAATTTCAAAACATTTAACATCAGAAAATGAGGTAGCCATTTGCTCAACAAGATGCATATATAGCTCATTTGCTTCCTTATCCTTGTCTGTTGTTGCACTCGCCGAGCGACCATACCCCAATGCGATAGAATTAGGTTCAATCGCTTCGATGATTCCTGCAGCCCTCTCATGCTCATATCCAACGATCAATATCAAATGAGTTTTACGCGATGGGACTATATTCCCTGGGAAACCCAGAACAGATCTCACTTCACCTATGCCTCTGCTGAGCCATTTGTGTTTAACGTCGTCGCCAAGACTGTATTCTGTAGCACATGCGTATGTGCATGTTATCTGAGCATTGGGGTATCTTAAGCAAATAATGCGAAGTAAAATAAGCAGTGATTCATGGGTAAAGGCTGTAATATCTAATAAAATTTTTCCTTCGAATTTGTTGCCAAGAGCACTGACAAGGCAGCCATCAAGATTGTCTGCTGTTAAAATAGGATCAGAGGTTTTGATGTTTACGACAGAACTGATGCAAAATATTTCTGATAAAATATTAGTGTTTTGACCAACATGTTCAATTAAATCAATATTCCTAACTATTATAACTTTTTTAGCCTTATTTTTGGTAATTGAGTTAGGTACAGATAAGCTACGCTCCTCAAAACTACTGGAGCAGATAAACAAGTCGAATTCTCCAGGTAATAAATTATTTAAATCGGATAAGTTATATTTGCTGAGTTTCATAATATTATCCTTTAGAACAACTCGAGTTGCACTATTTCAGCATCTTCAGGGATTCCGTTTTTACTTAAACGTCGTAATAACGCGGATGGCTGACGCATAGCTTCTTCAATAAGTTCATTTTTTATGAACAAATAACCAGCAAAACCAGTTGGATCTAACGTCCAAATAGGAGCAAGTCTTCTATTAAGAACATATAAACGTGTTCTGCCGCCACTTTTACTGTCTTTTTTTCCTATAGTTGATTTATGAAAATAACCAAGCTGGTTTCCAAGATCCAAAATACGCTTGACTTCATCGGAAGGCGTATCAGAAAAAGCTATAGAGAACACTCTACGCTCAGATCTTTCTGATAATAGCGTCTGTCGAAACAGACCACCTAATCCTTGTATCAAGTTTGATAATTTATTTATATCTTCTTTTGGTGGAGCGTCTTTGTGACCAGCCCTTTCAATTTTTTCAAGATCTGAGAAAAGAAAATTATTAGCTTCTTCACGTATAATAGCTGTTTGTATTGAAGGTGGTATACACTTGATAATTTCGTCAGATTTAGATTGGGACTTTGCCTCGGCATACATGAGATGAGCAGGATGAATAAAGTGTCGTACTATTCCTGATGACAAATGAACAAGTTGATTAAATCCTGCATAACTATACTGATAACTACCTTTTTTTGATCCGGCACACCCTTTTATGAAGTCGGGTCGGGCATATCTTTGAGCATCATCAGTTCGGTAGTGGCCCTTACCTTCTCCTCGATCGAACTTTGCAATGTATTCAGACTCAATTAGTTTAATCTTGTCTTCCTGGTCTTTGTCTTCTGGGAAAAAATCATCCGGAGCGACGTCTTTGATGCCAAAAGCAGCTAATCGCTTTTTTACTATGTCACTTATTCTATCTCGATATTTAGATTTGTTGTTTCCAGTATAAATAGTAGCTATGTCAATTTCAGAATAATCGTGTGGCGTGTCAATAGTCGCGCCGGTAGTTGTGTAATACGATTTGTAATTATACTGAGTTGATATTTTAAGGCTGACATTCCTACTTGTTCTGGTTGATACCCATGAATTTAATACCCTTGCCTGAGTTTCTGTTAGCCAATGTGCATCGTCAATTAATAGATAAATAGAACCAGATGGGAATCCTGGAAGCTTTGAAAGTGATGATAAAATTGGGTACAAGAAAGTTAAATAATCACATAATGGACCATCATAAGGTAGAAGTTCAGTCCTGAATGCCAGACTTTTGGCATAAGAAAACGCATCTGAGTATAATGATTCAGAAATACGCGACATCTTGGCAAAAATGTCAACAATCGAGCATGCATCATCAATTTTGTAATCAACCCTGTTCTGCGTGGTTTGCAGTAATATCGGAAGAAATGTGTCGTTGTAAAAATAACTAACGTCTAGTTGCTTAACTTCATTGCCTTGATAAAGCTCTGATTTTGCCAACGTATCGAATATTTTAACACAAAAATGTGTAACCATTATGTGTTCATTTAAAATATCACTTGCATGTCGATGTTCTAATCTTCTAAGTTCTGCTAATGCGAAGTTTGTGTTTTTCAGAGGAACATAGACTCCAAGAAATGGTAATTTTTCAAGAGTGCATTTTTTTGCCAGACATTGGCTATCCGGCATTAGGTAGCGAAACATCATGCTTTTGCCAGCGCCTCGCGGACCAATTAGAAAAACATGGCCTGGATCAATTATTTTTTGAAAGTCAGTAAAGACATCAACAAACAACGAAACAGTTTCATCCGCTGTTAAATCTTCAGGAGTTGTTATCTGAAAAGGGTTTTTATCGGATAAATCTATCATTGAAGGTCCCACTCTTTTGTTAAATATTGTATTTCCTCTTCTCCTGAGCGTATGTCAGACATAAAGCTTTTTATGTGGCCCGAAGCAGGATCTGATGGATAACCATTTTCTTCAAGGGTATACCTAATTTTGTCGCTTTTAAATGGATTCTTTGCGTGTTGTATTATTATTTCAACCCGAATTGCATCTAACGAAAAATTAGGACGAAGAAAGCGCATGCAATAGCGACGTTCTCTTTCCATCTTCAATGTTCTATCGTAAATTTCATCAAGTAAAAATTTTTTGTTTCCATTTTTCGTAAACTGTTTAGCAGCAACGTCAGAATCGAATTCGTATGATAAATTTAATTGTACACGGCCATTTTCTATGTTTTTATCGATTACAACTGTATGTAGAGAGTTTGAATAATGATGATATATTAAACTACCGTCCAGAATAGTTCCTTTTTCTATTCCTTCTCTATCTGCTCGTGAGGAGTCATCAGCAAGTTCATCTGCAAAACGTAAGAGAGCAGCAAGAAGTTTTTTTCGTACTTTCCTATCATTAAGACGTTTGCTCTCTGACAAAAAACCTATAGTATCCCTTTCGCCCTCAAAAGTGCCACCATGAACC
Source organism: Deltaproteobacteria bacterium (assembly GCA_021779095.1). Lineage (GTDB taxonomy): Bacteria > Desulfobacterota > Desulfuromonadia > Geobacterales > JAJYBI01 > JAJYBI01. The sequence goes on along the minus strand of JAJYBI010000002.1, from coordinate 179,798 downwards.
AATGCCAACTTTTCAATAACTTTTCTTTCAATCTTATCAGGTATAAACGGTTTTGCTTTGTCCTCCATTATCTCTTGGCATCTTTTTTCGTGATCTGCACGTCCAAATACGTTTCCAATGTCGTGAGCCTGAATAGCACAAAGCAATAGAAATCCCTCATATGGCGTGAGGTGTCCTCTATCGAAGAAGTGCAACATTTCTGACACTCTTGCAATTACTTTTTCTACATGTCCTTTGCCATGATTATTAAGATACACTATTGGGTCAGATTGAATCAGTTTCGTAAGTTCATATTTGCGTTCATCTTCATTTTCTATTTCACTGATGATCTCAATAGATCTGTGTATCCACTCGATTGCTCCTGCTGCCATTGCACCTTTCTCAACAGTGTCATGAATTGGCAGAAGAGCTCGTTTTATTTCTTCATACCTTTCTGGATACGACTTTTCGCGATCTGGGGAAAAATCGGGAAACGAAGCTGTATCCTGACATTTAAGCCACTCTTCAATATTTTTATCTTTATCTAGTGGGATACCACATTCTTCCATTATTAGTTAGCCTCCAAATTCGATATCATCTCAAATACTGCTTTAGCAAGTTGAGGCGGCACTGCATTTCCGACTTGCTGCTGCTGGAATCCGATTGATCCCTTAAATTTGTAATGATCCGGAAATGATTGCAACCTGGCCGCTTCACGAACTGAAAGGCCGCGATCTTCCCAGGGATGAATCAGCATATTTTTACGATAGTTGCCGATTACTACAGAGGTTTCGTCCGCCTTTAGGCGCATATATATTCCGGTATGGCATCTCGTGACATCTGAGTAGTTCTGCATCAGTTCCTTCGGAATGTTCTCCCAATTACCGCCTTGCGGGATATGCTTATAGCGTTCAATAATATGGTCAGCGTTATTTGTTACAATGTGGTTTGGAGATTTTTTGAGTCTTCCTCGCATCTTTCGGGCGTATGTAGACTTCGGCTCGCTCGCATAAGTGTGCCAGTCAAATGCGGCACCGTTTGGAAGGCTCGGAAGATCTGCAATTGCATCGAATACGGTTATATGTTTTTTTACCGTTGGTTTTGGGAAACCGAACTTCGCCCCATGCCGATTACCTATAATAAATAATCGTGCTCGTGCCTGAGGGACTCCGTAGTCGGCTGCATTCAGAACTTCATGCGAAAGCGTGTAGCCTAGTCGCCGGAGTTTGTTGTATGTGTACTCAAAAAACTTGCCGCCTTCAGTTTCAAGAATTCCCTTAACATTCTCGAATACAACCCAATCGGGATTGCACATTCTCACTACGCGGATAAATTCTTCGAAAAGCCAATTGCTTGGATTTTCAGATGATCTGGTCCGCTGGTTTGACGTAGAAAACCCTTGGCATGGTGGACCGCCAAACACGACTAGCGGTTCATTTCGACGGTTTAGGGCATCTCCGAAATATTCGGCATTTAACTTCCGGATATCCTCGGAAAATATGTTTGCTCCCACATGGTTGCAAGAATAAGTTGCGAGAGCGTGGGGGTCATTCTCGACACAATATCGCACGTTGACACCGGCAAGTCGTGCGCCAAGTGACATCCCTCCAGCTCCTGAGAATAAATCAATTCCAATCATGTTAGCGCTGTCCTAAGGTTAAAATACGCCATATTTTCAATATAATAGGACAATGTCAAGAGATTACCGTAAATATGCATCTGTCGGTTGAACTATTGCTGAAATCTCACCATCAGATGTAAAGATGAATTACGACAGAAGGAAGGGATGTTCGCTATCCATCTTAATTCATCTTTGCCACCATGGGAGGAGTGCGAAGATTTAATGCGACATGTGACGCATACCGACTAGCCATTGTAACGTTCATGTGATAGTAGGAATCCTCTTTTATGCATTGAAGCCAAGTCCGGAATTAAGAGTAGTTTATCCATTGCTGATTGTGCTGTCAGCATAGCGTAAGAAAGTGTGTCAAAATTGAACACTCCAGATTCAACAAGTGATAGTCCCTCTTTAGCTGCATGATAACTTCTAATGCTGTTGTAAGCATACGGTGTAAATGGGTTTCTTGGTTGTATATCAACTTTTGCAAAACGTTCGTCGAGTTCCCACACGTTATTTATAATGTTAATAATTGCTTTAAATGTTACAATCAGCTCCTCTACTACACCGCCTTCAATAAAATTATCTCCGATTGATACAGTGTCAAATCTTTGAATACGATTGTAAAGGTTATGGTACTGGGTTAAAATATTTATTTTGTAAGCAAGTAATGGTTCACCAGCAAACCAACTGATGTCATAAAAACAGTCTTTAGCATCTTCGACTAAATTATTTTGCTCAGGTACTCTGAGTGTAATGGTTTCTTGCTCTATCCAACTTGGATTTTTTGGAAATACCATTTCAGTTATTTCATCTCTTATATTTAAATAATAAATATTTTTACTGTCCAAATCAGCCAAGAATAGTAAGAGTGGGAATCCACATTTAAGTGCATATTTTGCGTTTTTTGTTGATAAAGGATAAGAAAAATAATTAACGTTTGCGTTATTGAACGTTATGGTCTTAGGGGTACACTCCTCTTTTGATTTAAGTTGAACCCAAATACGCATTCCAGTGACATGAACATCATCAACAATCTCAATTTCGTAATCTACCCCGTAATCTTTAGCAATTTTTCTGATGATCCAATTTGAGGGGAGCAAAGTCTTGAGGAGATGCTCAGATTCATCCTCCATTACATGTTGTCTTGGTCTCTCCATTAATCACCGTCATTTTATAAAATATTAAGATATTCTGAGGGCAACCTTCTTAATTTGCCATCACCTCAAAACGAAAAAACCGCCCGATCAGCTCCCAATGCTGACCACGGCGGCTCTCACCAATCCCGACCTGTTCTCCCCGGTGAAACCATCCATCCCCTCCGGAAGCTTTGACCACAATTAAATTACATGAGGTTTTCTTATACTCCCGAAAGCGACGTTTAGTCAACCCGAACAATCGTGAAGTGTTTCCGGCGTAATATTCAGCCGCAGTCCGACTCCATGCAACAGGTTGAACAGAGTCCGAATTTCCGGATTCCCCCGGCGAGACAGAGTACGATACAGGCTCTCGCGATTAAGATGGGCCTTGTCTGCTACTGCTGCCATGCCGCCATTGGCTTCGGCAACATTGCGTAACGCCAGCAGGAAGGTCTCGCGATCCCCTTCTTCAAGCGCTGCATTGAGATATGCCGCGGCTTCAGCGGGGTCTTTCAGAGCCTCGATCAGGTCTTTTTGATAATCGGTTACGTGTGTCATGCTAATGTCTCCTTCGGTGGTCCTGCAGGTAGCTGGCGGCTGTGCGATATCCCGTTTCTGGCTGCCTTTGTCGCCACCAATCAGCAGCAGGATAAGCCGATTTTCTTCTTTGGCGAAATAAACGCGGTAGCCTGGCCCGTAGTCGATCCGTAATTCCCAGACACCTTCATCAAGGTGCTTGTGATCGCCAAAGTTGCCAAGGCGGGCACGGTCAAGCCCGACACGAATTTTTGCCCTACCGTTTACGTCCCGAAGTGCCTCCAGCCATTCCTTGAACGGCGCATTGCCTTTCTCGGTTCTGTAATACTCAATTTCGTGTGGAAATGTCTGCGTGGTCATATGTTAGCCTATAAGCTACAAAACGACAAGATGGATTTCGCTGATATTTTCCGTTTGGCTATGGCATGAAAAAAGCCGCCCGATCAGCTCTCCATGCTGACCACGGCGGCTCTCATCAATCCCGACCTGTTCTCTCCGGTGAAACCATCCATCCCCTCCGGAAACCATCATGGTACATCCATGAGGATTTCTTATGCTCCCGAAAGCGAGGTTTCGTCAACCCGTACCTGCGCGAAGCGGCATTTCTCCGTAACCAGGCCCGGGGTCCACGAAAGGCACGAACGGTTCAAGACGCAAGCCGTTCAACCGCCGCCTTACGGCTGCCGTGCATAACGGCTCGGCGATTCCCCCAGTTCCTTGCGGAACATCCCGATGAAGGCGCTGAGGCTCTGGTAGCCCAGGTCGAAGGCAACCCTCGTGACCGGCTCGCCACGGTCGAGGCGGTCGATGGCGGTCTGCAGCACGAGCCGCTTGCGCCAGTCGCCGAAGGTGAGCCCGGTCTCCGCCACGAACAGCCGCGCCAGGGTACGGCCGCTGGCGCCGGTGTGCGCCCCCCAGGCCGCCAGCTCGCGCCGGTCCGCCGGATCGGCCAGGAGCGCCTCGATCACGCGCATGACGCGCGGGTCCCGCGCCATGGGGAGATGGAGCGGCGTCGGCTCGGCCCGGCGCAGCTCGTCCAGGATGACGGCCATGAGCCGCCAGCCCGGCCCGTCGGGCCCGTACTCCTCGCCGATCTCCACGGCCCGGGCGATCAGCTCCCGGAGCAGGGGGGAGACCTTGAGCACGGTGCACTCATCCGGCAGGCCGGCCAGGGCCGACGGGTCCACGAACAGGTTGCGCAGGGTTACCTGGCCGGGGAAGTAGACCTCGTGCTCTTTTCCTGGCGGCACCCAGACGGCCTGGGTGGGGGGGACGACCCAGATGTCCCGCCCGCAGATGACCCGCATGACGCCGCTGCCGGCATAGATGAGCTGGCCGCGCGGATGGGCGTGGGAGGCAGCGCAGCCGGCCCGGTTCACGGTCAAGGCAAACGGGATCACCGGCAGGAGCGGGTCGAGCCGGTAGCCGGTCTCGACGGGGGGGAGTTTTGGCAGTTCTTCGACATTCATTGGCCTACTATAGAAAGAATGTCAGGCGCGGGTCAAGCTATACTCCACCCATCCCCCGTGACAGGAGCTTCCCATGACCCCCACCCACCGTGACACGATCATCGCGCAGTTCTCCCGCCAGGCGATTCCCTTTGCCCGGGTCCCCGGCCACCTGGACGCCATCGACCACCTGCGGGAGGCGGGCGGCCTGCGGGCCGACGACCGGGTGCTGGACGTGGCCTGCGGACCGGGGCTCGTGGCCTGCGCCTTCGCCCCCCATTGCGCCCGGGTGACCGGCATCGACATCACGCCGGCCATGATCGACCAGGCCCGGCAGCGTCAGGCGGGGCTGGGGCTGGCCAACCTGGACTGGCATATCGGCGACGTGCAGCCGCTTCCCTTCGCCGACGGCAGCTTTACCCTGGTGATCACCCGCTACAGCCTGCACCATTTCCCCGATCCCCGGGCGGTGCTGGCGGAGATGGTCCGGGTCTGCGCTCCCGGCGGACGGGTGCTGGTGGCGGACGTGATGGTGCCGCCGGAAAAGGCGGCGGCCTATGACCGGCTGGAGCGGCTGCGCGACCCGTCCCACGTGCACGCCCTGACGACGGCGGAGTTCCGCGACCTGTTCCTGGGTACGGGGCTTGTGGGCTGCCGGCAGAGCGGCTACGGGGTGGAGATCGGACTGGAGGCGCAGCTGGCGGCCTCCTTCCCGGCCCCCGGCGACGAGGAGCGGCTGCGGGAGATGGTGACCGCCGACATCGGGACGGATGCGCTCGGCATCGACGCCCGCCGGCGAGGGGACGAGGTGGTCTATACCGTACCGATCGGCGTGTTCGTCGGCCGGCGGGGGTAGGGGCTACGGGAATATGCGAAAAGGGGACAGGCTGCCTGTCCATAACGCAGCCTGTCCCCTTTGGACCACAGGGGGACGGTCCTTATTAATTGATTCTACAGTATCTAACCAGATGAATTGTCGCGCATCACAACGTATCAGAAATGAGAAATACAACGACACCATACCAATTATCGATTCGTACTCATCTCCGTTAGTCGCCATCAATCTAAAACAACTTCCCCTTTCCCGCAAGCACAAATCCACCTCATCGGCACATGCCAATTGACGATACTTCTGTTTTGCGTTAGCATTTGAAGCATGATCGCATCGTTCCACGACAGCGAAACCCAAAAGGTCTGGGAGGGGACGTTCTCCCGCCGTCTGCCGCCCCAGATACAGTCCGTGGCACGACGTAAATTGCGCATGCTGAACAACGCCCGCCGGATCGATGACCTGCGCATTCCTCCACAAAACCGGTTGGAGAAACTTTCCGGCGATCGCGAGGGACAATGGAGCATGAGGATCAACGACCAGTGGCGAGTCTGCTTTGTCTGGAGCGACGGGACTGCCAGTCGCGTTGAAATCTGCGACTATCATTGAGGTGTAACCGATGGAAAAGCTTCCCAACATCCACCCCGGCGAAGTCCTCCGGGAAGAATTCCTGATTCCGCTGGGGATCAGCCAGTACCGTCTGGCAAAGGAAATCGGGGTACCGGAGCCGAGGATCTCCGCCATTTGCAATGGCAGACGAGCCATCACCGCCGATACCGCCGTCCGGCTGTCGCGGTTCTTCGGCACCAGTGCCGGTTTTTGGCTTGGGCTGCAGGCCGATTACGATACCGAAGAAATCGAAAACTCCGAAGCGGAGAGCCTGTCGGCAATCCACAAATGGAGTGCACCCTGTACTCACGCCTGACATTCGGTCCTGCGGCCGAGGAAGTCGTGCCTTGTTGCGTTACTCCTGCGTCTCCATGAGCAACACTCCACCATCCACCCGGAACCGCCATGTGCCTGATCGTCTTTGCCCTGGAGAGCCACCCCCGTTACCCGCTGGTGCTGGTCGCCAACCGCGACGAGTTCCACGACCGGCCGACGGCGCCGGCCGCCTTCTGGGCCGATGCCCCTAAACTCCTGGCCGGGCGCGACCTGCGGGCCGGCGGCACCTGGCTCGGCGTGACCCGGGACGGGCGGCTGGCGACGTTGACCTATTACCGGGAGCCGCTGCCCCCGCCGCCCGACGCGCCGTCGCGCGGCACGCTTGCGGCCGGTTTCCTGACGGGCGACCTGGCGCCGGCCGACTACCTGGCAAAGGTGGCGCAGGAGGATGACCGCTTCGGCGGCTACAGCCTTCTGTGCGGTGACGGCCGCGGCCTCTGGTACCACTCCAACCGGCGGAAGGGAAGCCTCCCGGTGACGTCCGGCATCCACGGACTGAGTAACGGCTTCCTGGACTCCCCCTGGCCCAAGGTGGACCGGGGCCGGGAGATCCTGGCCAACCTGCTGGCGGCGGACGATCTGGAGCCGGCCGTCCTCGCCGCCGCCCTGGACGAACGGCAGGCGTTCCACGACGCGCTCCTGCCGGACACGGGGTTCGGCCTGGAGCGGGAGCGCTGGCTCTCCCCGCTCTACATCGACGCCGGCGAGTACGGCACCCGCTCCACCACCGTGGTCCTCCTGGGCCGGGACAACATTCTCACCTTCTACGAGCAGAGCTTCGACGCATCCCAGCAACCGGCCGGCGTCGCCTCCTTCCGCTTCCCCATCGTCCCGCCCGACGGGCCATGAACGACGCCCTCCTCGACGCATGGAAAAGGGGCACGCCCCGACCCGCATTTGCCGTGGGTCGAGACATGCCCCTTTTTTTTCATGATATTGCCGCGCGCCGGAAACGCCCGCAGCGACCGTCATCCTGCAGGTAAAAGCAGAACCTGATTAGCGCTGATCTTCCGCTAAACCCTTCTCCCTCTGGACCCGCAGGGCCTAAAGGAGAAGGTGGCCGGAGGCCGGATGAGGGAGTTTTCAAAGAGTTAACTCAACTTTTCCCTCACCCTAGCCCTCTCCCAGGGGGAGAGGGGACTCTTACAAGCGCCTGGCGGGAGATTGACGCTAATCAGCAAGTAGAATAACCGTCACCCCCCGGGGTGCTCGATGAAGTATTGACCGATCCGGTCTGCGGCGTTCTGCCTGATGTCGAAGAAGTAGAACGCGAAATCGAACCCGTGGTAGATGCCGTAGGGGTTGTAGTCGGCCGGAGTGACGCTGCTGCAGACCACCACGCCCCTGGCCTGGTCCACGCGCGCATCGGCCAGCCCCGTCACCCGCAGGACCTCCCCGTACTGATCCAGCACCGGGAACCCCGACGTGTCCAGCTGGATCGAGCCGAGATTCTGCGCAGCGTCCGCCGGAGTCTCGTCCAGGGTCCAGGTGATCGGGTTGATGGCGATCCCACCGGGTTCCGTGATGGGGCTGGGAATGGCGGTGGTGGGCGCCTCGGTGTTCCAGGAGACGATGACCCCCGTGTCGCTGCTGCCGGTGGCGAACTTCAGGTGCGGGTTCTGCGCCAGGTACTGCGGCGTGATCGACTGGCCCACCACGTAGGCCGCGACCATCCTCTTGTACACGTCGGGATGCGCCTTCATGTAGTCCGACAGGAGGTACTTGAGCACGGCCGAGCCCTGCGAGTGTCCCACAAGGATGAACGGCCGGCCGTTGTTGTAGTGCTGCAGGTAGTACTCGAAGGCCGCGGTGACGTCGATGCCCGGCTGTTTCCGGATGTTGGCGTCCTGCTGGTCGAACGGGAGGGCCAGCTGATACGTGGCGTCCACCTGGCGGTAGTAGGGGGCGTAGATGTTGGCGTAGGGGGCGAAAGCGGTGGCCTGCCCCTGGAAGGCTCTCTGGGCGCCCTGCACCATGGTCGGGTTGTCGATGGCGCAGAAGTCGGGGTCGGTGGGTGCGGCCTTTTTGTACGCGGTCGGATAGACGTAGAAGACGTCCACGCCCTTGGAGGGCGACGAGGGGAGCGCCAGCCAGTGTCTGAGCTGCGCGTAGTCGGTGGGCGTGATCTGCGGGGCCGGGTCGCCGCCACCCCCGCACCCCGGCATGCATGCCGCGAAGAGCAGCACAACTAACAAGCGGAGTCCGTATTTACCTTTCATCCTCTCCCTCCTTCGATCCTGTGTAGTGACGTCCACCGTTCTCAGCGCTGCGGTCCAACCCACATGCTGTCCTTTATCCCGCCGCCAGGGCGTTCGCCGCCTTGACGATATCCGCTTCCTCCAGATTGCCGATGCAGCTCCAGTAGACCGGCCAGGTCGTGTCAGTAATCGGCGTGTAGGTATTGCCGTAGGGATAAAGGACGGGGGCCGGGGAGGCGTTGCCGGAATAATAATTTCCCCGGTACGTCGCCTGCAGTGCGGCATCGGCGGCAAGCGCCGGGGTGAGCCGGGTCAGGGCAGCATCCAGCGGGCCGGAGCCGGCATAGGCCTGCGAAAAGGTGTAATAGCCGGTGAACTGTGCCGGTCCGGTGTCGAGGTCGTAGTGCAGGGCGCTGAAATCGGCGGGTTGCCATCTGTCGCCGGAGATGGTGAAGACCTTGAAGGCGGGGTCGTTGCCGAACCACGGGCTGATGGAGGGGGTTACCTCGATGGCGCCGGCAGACGGCAGGGTACGGTATTCGTCCATGTGCGTGTGCCCGGCGAGGGCAAGCGATACGAGCCCCGGATAGTTCGACAGAATCTTGAGAAACCGCGCCTGATACGCCGGATACCACATCATCACGGCGCTCTGGATTTGCCCGTTGGAAAGAAGACCGGCGGTCGAGCTCGGCACCCCGCCGGGGGGCGCATGCATCAGGAGCCACACCTTCTTGCCGGTGACCGCGGCCGCGGCGAGCCGTGCGTCGAGCCAGTCCAGTTCGTCGGCCACCATGGCGTCGTTGGCATCCGGGCCGGCGGAGAACCCCTGGCACATCAGGATGGTGTTGAGCCCGATCACCATCAGGTCGGTGCCGGCAGGTTCCGCGCTGTAATATCCCCCGACCGTGAAGGTCTCCATGAACGACTCCCGGTCCGCCGCGCCGTTCAGGAACTGCGTGTAGAAAAGGTCCGCCGTGTTGACGAGAAAGCTGTTGTCCGGCTGCAGGCGGCCGTCCAGGATGTTCGGCCCGTATCCCGAGTACGAATCGGCATTGCCGACGGCGAACATGACGGGAACGTTGCCGACCGCCACCCGCACCTGGTCCATGAAAAAGGCGACCGCCTTGTCGGTGAAGGACTTCATGGCGGCGACGGCCGTGTCGTCCGGCGTCGCCGGGACCGGTATCCCCAGCCCCGCGTAATACCGGGGGTAAAACTGCTGCGGGATGCCGTGGCCGAGGATGTCGCCGGTGAAGATGACGAGCGGGCTCGCCCCCAGACGCTGCCTGACCCCCGCCAGCGCCAGCGTGAGCAGGGGGTAGTTGGTATCGCTCCCCCGCGCCGCAGGCGCCGTTATCTTCGACGTTGCGAAGACACCCGCCCAGTCGCCGGCATCCGCGGCGACGAGCGCGGGAAAGAGGGTCGGGTCGTAGAAGGGGTTGAAATGGACGTCCGAGAAGACGACCACCTGGGAACTGCCGGTGCCGGCCCCGCCGCCGCAGCCGGTGGTCAGCGCCCCCAGGTACAGGCAGGCGGCCGTTGCCGCGGAATATCGCACGAACTCCCGCCGCGTCATGCGAAACCCGTTTTTTGCATCGTCGTCTGCCATGTCTCTCTCCTGTGATTATCCGTGTGGTGCCCGTCCTGCGGGCGGTGTCAGCGGTGGCCGCGTTATGGTGACGGGACGGGATTGGCCGCCAGGAACCGGTTCACCCTGTTCTGCGCGTTCGCCTGCAGGTTGTCGTAATAAAAGGGGATATCGAAGGTGTGGTACACCCCGTCCGGAAACCCCTGTGCCCGGGAGATGGCGTTCATGAGCGGCGTGTCCTGCGGCGTGACCGTCGTGCAGATCACCACCCCCTTGTCGACATCGATCGTGGCATCGGCATAGGGGGGCACCTGGCCCCAGACCGGTGTCGGGGTGAGCCGGACCGGCATGAGCGACCCCAGGCTCTCGTCCCTCGCGGCCGGAGTTGCGTCCGTCCTCCAGTTGAGCGGATTGATGGCGAGGATATGGGTGCCCGGGACGGCGTCCATGCCGTACAGGACCGGATTGGTGCCGCGGGCGACGCCGGGGGATTCGGTGTTGTACGAAACGATCACCCCCGTGTCGTCGGGACCCGTGGCGAACTTAAGGTGCGGGTTGCCGGCGAGCCAGGTGTCGGTAACGGGATGGCCGATGAGGTATGCGGCGACCATGTGCCGGTACACGTCCGGGTTGTCCTTCAGGTAGCCGGACAAAAGGTTGCCGAGGACGGTCGCCCCCTGGGAATGACCCACCAGGATGAACGGCCGCCCGTGGTTGTAGTGCCTGATGTAGTAGTCGAAGGCCGCGACCGCATCCGTCGTCGGGATGCCGGCGATCACGTTGAGCCGGTCCACCGGCGACCCGTTGTCCTGCCGGTAGTACGGCGCATATACGTTTCCTACCGTCGCAAAGGCGGTGGCCTGCCGCGCGAACGCCTCCGGCGCCTGGGCCAGCATGGTCGGGTCGTCGATGGCGCAGACGTGGGGATTCTCGGGATCGGCGCTTCTGTCGGTCCAGGCGGTCGGATACAGGTAGAAGACGTCGACCTCCTTGTCCGGAACCGGTGCGACGGGCAACGCCAGCCAGTGCGCGGCGACGGCGTAGTCGGTGGCGGCAGCCCGGGGAGCCGGGTCGCTGCTCCCGCACCCCGCTAGCAAAAGAACGAGCGCCAGGGCAGTGAAAAAACAGGGTACGTTTCGTGCGCTCATTTCCTATCCTTTTTCGCTCGCGGCATTACAGCTGAGCTCCCTGCCGGTAGACCCGCCCCGCATGGCATGAGCCGCAGCGGGGAGGCGCCGCGTAGCGGTTCCCCGGGTGGCACTCCGCGCAGCCGAGGGTGAGGTGGCTGTACAGCCGGATGCCGGTCACCCGCGCGTGGTCGAATGTCTCCGGTCCCCAGCCGGGGTGGCAATCGTAACACTCTTTCTTTACCCGGTAATAGGCCTGCCCCGCCTGGTGGCATCCGCTGCAGGCAACCCCCTTGTGCCAGCGCGCAAGCGCGAAGCCGGTCAGGTCGTGGTCGAAGGCTTGCGGGTCGCTCAACGCCAGGGGGTAGGCCCGCGAACGGTGCTCGACATGGCAGGCGGCGCACCGCTCCTTGATCCGCTTGTGGATGACCGCGGGGGAACTGGTGCGGATATCCCCGTGGCACTCCAGGCAGAGTGCGTCCTGGCTCTGGCCGCCGTGGGGATGGCACTTCCCGCAGTCGGCCTCGAAGCCGGCGTGGGCGGTGCAGAGCTCTCCCGTCATGAGCGGGGTCGCCCGCGTGAACGCCAGCGAGGCGCACGCGATGCCGAGCACCAGCCCGTATCGGTAGACCCAGGCGGGGAGGGGGGATGCCGGTTTCCGGGGAGCGTTCATCAGTACCTCCAGACGGTGAACAGGTGGACGAGCAGCGCGATGACGAAGCTGGTCGTCAGCGGGATGTGGATCAGCCGCCAGAGGGTGAACAGCTCGTTGACGAACCCGGTGGTGCGGGAACGGATCTCCAGGTCCAGCGTCATGTTCGTGTGGCGGGCGACCATCCGCGCCAGGGTCCGTTCCGCACGCAGCGTCCGGCGCCACCTGCGGCGCAGGAGGTGGGTCTGCCACAGGTACCGGAGGTAATCGCCCGTGCAGCGCACGATCGCCTTCGGGTCGCGGGCCAGCTGCCCCTTGCCGAGCTGGAGTTCATGGGCGGCCACGCCGGTATGCGATCCCAGGCCGGCGATCTCCGCGTGCAGCCCGGCCAGCGCCGTCCGTTTCCCCTCCAGTTCGTCGCGCTGCCCATCGATCTGCAGCTTGAACGCGTCCAGCTTCCCGCGGCGGAATTTGAGCTCCTCGGTCAGGTAACCGCGCAGGTTCATCCCGACGAAGCCGGACAGCGCCACCGTCCACATCAGCAGATCGGCCCAGCCCGCGATGCCGTAGTTCTTGCCGTAGCCGTGGAGCTCGATCAGCGCCGGCCCGACGAGGCCGAGGGTGAGGTGGGTCCGCATCCAGAACCGTACGGAACCAACCCTGATCAGCTCCCGCCGCTTGAGCGAGATCCCCATGCTGAGCGCCATGAACAGGGTTCCCAGGATGCCGGCCGCCAGGGTGGTGTCCTCGATGAACAGCCAGACCGGCCTGATCCCGAAAAAGTGCCGGGTGTAAAAGAACCGCCACAGGACCAGGAACAGCAGGGTGAGCACGAGCGAGGTGGAGGCGTTGAACGGTTTCAGCGCGCTGGCCACGACGGGTTTGCCCTTTTCCGGGTTGACGGCTGCGGCGATTTCCATGATCGGCCTTTCTCGGCTGTGCGTTATTTGTTTCGGCTGCAGCCCGGACGGTGCGGTGATGGGTGCTATTGCAGGTATCGGTTTCCGGTCCCATTGCATGAGAACTATTTTACGTTTTCGAAAATTCCTGCCCAGGCAGGGCACGGCGGTTGCGCCGCATCCCCTTCAAACTTGACGCCTCCCCGCCCCTCTGCCATGATGACGGCACTATCCCTGTACGGAGAATTCCCCATGCCCGAAGTACCGCACGACGCCCTGCTCAAAACGCTCAAGAGTGTCTTCGGCTACCCCGCCTTCCGCCCCCACCAGGAGGAGATCATCGCCGGGCTCGTGCGGGGGGAGGACGCCTTCGTCCTCATGCCGACCGGCGGCGGCAAGTCGCTCTGCTACCAGGTCCCCGCCCTGCACCGTCCCGGCACGGCGCTCGTGGTCTCCCCGCTCATCTCCCTCATGAAGGACCAGGTGGACGCCCTCACCGCCAACGGCGTGGCCGCCGCCTGCTACAACTCGTCCCTGTCCGAGGCGGAGGCGCGGCGGGTGCTGGCCCGTTTCCACGCCGGCGAGCTGGACCTCCTGTACGTGGCGCCGGAGCGGCTCATGTCCGATGCGTTCCTGGAGCGGCTGAAGGAAGTACGGATCGCCCTCTTCGCCATCGACGAGGCCCACTGCGTCTCCCAGTGGGGCCACGACTTCCGCCCCGAGTACGTGCAGCTCGGGCGGTTGCGCAGGCTCTTTCCGCAGGTGCCGCTGGTGGCGCTCACCGCCACCGCCGATCCCCAGACCCGCGCCGACATCGTGGCGCGGCTGGGGCTTTCGAACGCCCCCTGCATCGTCGCCGGGTTCGACCGGCCCAACATCCGCTACACGGTGGTGGAGAAGTCGAAGCCGCTCTCCCAGCTCCTCTCCTTCCTGAAGGAGCGGGACGGCGAGGCGGGGATCGTGTACGCCCTCTCCCGCAAGCGGGTGGAGGAGGTGGCGGGGCGGCTCATGGAGGCGGGGATTCTGGCCGGGGCCTACCACGCGGGGCTGCCGGACAAAGAACGCGAACGGGTGCAGGATGCGTTCCTCAAAGACGAGATCCGGATCGTGGTGGCGACGGTGGCGTTCGGCATGGGGATCGACAAGTCGAACGTCCGGTTCGTGGTGCACTACGACCTGCCGCGCAACATCGAGAGCTACTACCAGGAGACGGGGCGCTCCGGCCGCGACGGGCTCCCGGCGGAGGCGCTCCTTCTCTTCGGCTACGGCGACATCGCCGTGGCCCGCTCCCTCATCGAGACGGGGAACAACGCCGACCAGGTGCGGATCGAGCTGCACAAGCTGCAGGCGATGGTGGGGTTCGGCGAGGCGGTCACCTGCCGGCGGCGGGTGCTTCTGGGGTATTTCGGCGAGAGCCTGGAGGAGGACTGCGGCAACTGCGACGTCTGCCTCAACCCGCCGGAGCAGTTCGACGCCACACTGGAGGCGCAGAAGGCGCTCTCCTGCGTCTACCGGGTGGGGCAGCGGTTCGGCATGGGGCACGTGATCGAGGTCCTGCGCGGCGCCCACGGCCAGCGGCTGCAGTCGCTCGGTCACGACCGGCTCTCCACCTACGGGATCGGCGCCGACATCTCGAAGGACGAATGGGGAAGCCTGATCCGCCAGCTGGTGCACCGGGGGTATCTCTCCCAGGAGATGGGGAACTACGCGGTCCTGAAGCTGACCCAGAAGGCGTTTCCGCTCCTGAAGGGGGAGGAGCGGCTCACCCTGGCGCGGCCGCGGGTGAAGACGGCGGGAGGGAAGCCGGCGAAGCGGCGGTTTACCGGGGACGAGCCGTACGACGAAGGGCTCTTCCAGGCGCTGCGGGTCGTGCGGAAAAGAGTCGCGGACGAGCAGGGGGTGCCGCCGTTCGTCATCTTCAGCGACGCGACGCTTACGGCCATGGCCGCCGCCCGGCCTCTGAGCCTGGACGCCATGGCCCAGATCAGCGGCGTGGGGGCGCACAAGCTCGGGCGCTACGGGAGCCTGTTCGTGGAGACGATCCGGGGGTACGGCGGGGGGTGAGGGAACGTTTCCGGTTACAGATATGCTTGACGCAAAAGGGACCGGTATAGCTGCCGGCCCCTTTTGCATGTAGATAATCCGATTTACTGTGCCTGGAAAATCAGACAGCGGTTATTTGAGTAGTCGGAAACGAACAGTTTCTTGCCGTAGATATACAGGCCCGACGGAAAGCTCAGAGTTTTGGCTGACGGGGAGGAATTTCCTGCATTACTTGCATTCTGGGTGAAGACACTCTGCCCCAGAACCCGATCAGCGGCTTGGAAATTCGCCGTAGGAAAACTGTTCCAGATAAGCACTCGATTGTTGAACGTATCGGATAAGAACAGTTGAACGCCGTTGGAGGTGATGTGAGCGGGTCTGGAAAGGGTGGCCGCGGTGGGGATAGCATTGCCGGCGTTGGGTTCGATGTGGGAGAAATCGCTCTGTCCCAGCACGATGTCGGCAGGTGCACCGTTTGTAGTCGGGAAGCTCTTCCAGATGAGCACACGGTGGTTGCCAAAGTCGCATACTATCAGGCGTGTCCCGTCGCTCCAGACACCGTAGGGCCCGGCAAGTGTACTGGCCGATGGGTTGGCGTTGCCGCCGTTTGTGCTGCCGCTGGTGAAATCGTTCTGCCCCAGTACCAGATCGGCTGGCGTACCGTTCGCCGTTGGGATCGTATTCCAAATGAGGACTCTGTTGTTGTCTCGGTCGGCGACGATCAATTTACCGTCGGCTACTTCAAGTTCTATGGGGGAAGACAACCCTGCCTGTGTCGTTGCCGGAGAGTTTGTACTAAAATCGGTTTGTCCGACAACGACGTCTGCCGGTACGCCCGATGTCGTCGGAATGGTGTTCCAGATGAGAATTCTGTTGTTCAAAAAGTCACATACGATCATCTTCCCGTTATAATACTTAACCGAAGATGGCAGGGACAGCGCATCTGCCGCAGTCCCCGATGCGGTAGAGGTGAAGTCCGATTGCCCCAACACGAAATCAGCACTAACGTTGTTGGTGGTTGATACGGAATTGAAGCCAAGAATTCGATTGTTCTCATTGTCTGGCAAATAGAGCCTGCCATTGACAACAAGAGGATTGCCAAAGGGGTGGAACAGAGTATTCGCACCCGCCGCACCACCCTGGTTCGGAGCATTCGACGTGAAGTCCGGTTGCCCAATCACCTGGGCTGCACTGGTGAAATTGCTGAAGTTCAGGGTCTGTACTCCCCCGCTTTTGCCTCCTCCGTCACCGCATCCGCTCAGAAGCCCCGCAAAAGCCAGACATAGTAACGCCCCTCTGATAACATTCCGCATGTATCCTCCCCTACAGGTGATGTCATGTTGCCGGTCTTGGATGCCAGATTCGGGTGCCCGATTACTGCGGCATGCAATCGACCGCATTTTGCAAAGGTGTACGTGTTCGATTGTCATTGTATATAAAACAATCCTTATTTTACCGCAAGCAACAATACTGCATTTCGGTAATAACAAGGGAAGGTATCTGTCAGGTGAGGCGACAGCACAAGCTCGGGCGCTGCGGGAGATGTTCGTGGAGGTGATCCGGGGGTACGGCGGGGGGTGAGGGACCTTCCGGCACGGGGCCGTACCGCCCGCCTCGCCCTCGATTTTCCATTGACGGACCGGTGGGGCCCGCTTACACTGCGGACATCCCCGTTCGAGGAGTGCCGACCGCCATGCAACGGCTCATTGTTTCGCTCCTTTTCCTTGCCGTACTCGCCGCAGCTCCGGCCGCGTACGCCGTGCCGCAGTTCATCTCTTACCAGGGGATGCTGACCACCAACGGCATCCCGGCATCCGGTCCCGTATCCGTCACCTTCGCCCTGTACGGGACCCCGTCGGGCGGCTCGCCGCTCTGGTCCGAAACCCGGTCCGTGACCCCGGAAAACGGCATCTACACCGTGGAACTGGGCGCCGTCACCCCCCTTCCATCGACGGTCTTCGCCGGGGACGACCTCTACCTGGGGATTGCGGTGGCCGGGGAGGCGGAGATGGTCCCGCGCCGGCGGGTGACCAGCGTCGCCTTCGCCATCCGCTCAGCAACCGCCGACACCGTCGCCGACGGCGCGATCACCACGCAGAAGCTCGCCGACGGTGCGGTGACCGACGCGAAGATCTCGTCCGTCAGCCCGGCCAAGCTGACGGGCGTCATCCCGTCCGGACTGCTGCCATCCGGTCTCGCGTACCAGACTGATGTCGATTCGCTCCAGTCGCGGGTGACGAACATCGAGAGCCAGCTCGGTGCGGTCGCCCGCCTGGATGCCAGCCAGACCTTTACCGGGGCCCAGACCTTTGCGTCGGGGATAACGGTGGGCAACGATGCCACCGCCTGCTCCGCGGCCCATGCCGGAGCCATCCGCTGGACCGGCAGCGGCTTCGAGGGGTGCAACGGCAGCAACTGGCTCCGGTTCGCATACCTGGGGTATGACGGGCTGACGGCGGGAAGCGCGGCCCCCTCGTGCAAGGATCTCAAGACTACGTTACCCGCATCGGGCGACGGCGTCTACTGGCTGGACCCGGACGGTGCGGGGGGTGTCGCCCCGTTCCAGGCGTACTGCGACATGACCCGTGACGGCGGCGGCTGGACGCTCTGGGCGAGCATGAACAACACGGGGACCTCTTCCACGGCGACCGTCCTCCCCGCCGGCAACAGCTACATGGACCAGACGCGCTATGCCGCGCTCTACCAACAGGCCACCGAATTCAAGGCCCGCGGGGAGACCTCCGGCAGCTCCTATTATCTCGGGAAGGGCGAGGCGTCGGCGGCGACCTGCCAGGACCTTTCCTCCCCGACTCCCGAGGTGTTCGGTTCCGGTGCCTCTGCCCAGCTGACCTACGGCCACCGGGAAACCGCCGGCTGCGACCGGAGCGGCGGCGATGCGGCCTATCTCTTCATCTCCCAGGCGCAGCTGTTCGTGATCTCCTCCGCCACGGTCGGCTCCTGGCACAGCGGCTCCGCGACCGGACTGTCCCTGAACCTCAACGTGAACTCGGCAGAAACCTTCGTGGATCTCTACCTCCGCTGAGCGCGGCCGCTACCGAAGCGGCAGGCAGATGTCGGTTTCGAGCTCGTGCCCGGCCACAAACGGGACCAGGTTCAGGTAGTGGAAGAAGAGGGGAACGTCGCGCAGCGGCCGCCGGGGATGACGCCGTTCACCACCCCCTGCGGATTGGCGGGCACCTTGTCATGCCAGGCGGTGAGCCCCCGCATGATCATTTCGGGGACGAAGCGGGGGGGCAGGCGTGGCGGCGCCGCGCCTCCAGGACCTCACGGATCAGCTCGATACACCGGTTGAAGTTGATCGGCTTGGAGATGTAGGCGTCCATGCCGGCGTCGAGACAGCGCTCTTCGTCCTCCTTGAGGGCGTGGGCGGTCATGGCGATGATGGGGGTGTGGCCCCCCTTCTCCCGCTGCCGCTCGCGGATGACCCGGGTGGCGGTGAAACCGTCCATCCGCGGCATCTGGATGTCCATGAGCACGAGGTCGTACGCATCCCGTTCCCACGTTTCCACCGCCTGCCTGCCGTCGATGGCGAAATCGGTATCGAAGCCCGACCGCTGCAGCAAGAGCCCGAGCATCTTCCGGGTGACGGCGTCGTCCTCCGCCACGAGCAGGCGCGGTTTCTGCTCCGTGACGGCCGGCCCGGCGACGCTGCCGGCCGCTTCCCGGCCGTCGTCGGATGCGGGTGCCGCCCCCGGGATGCCGAGCCGGACGGAGAAGGAGAAGGTGCTCCCCTTCCCTGCGCGGGAGGTGAAGACCATGGTTCCCCCCATCCGCTCCACCAGCTCCCTGCTGATGGCGAGCCCCAGGCCGGTGCCACCGTGCCGGCGGGTGTGGGAACCGTCCACCTGGCTGAAGGCGGTGAACAGGAGGTGCTGCTTGTCGGCGGGGATGCCGATGCCGGTGTCGGACACGGTAAAGGTGAATTCCCGACGGCCGTCGGGAACGGCGGCGCCGGCGGCGACCCGCACCCGGATGCTCCCTTCGTCGGTGAACTTGACGGCGTTACCCACCAGGTTGGTGAGGACCTGGCGCAGCCGCACCTGGTCGCCGACGACGATCGGCGCCACATCGTCGTCCACCGCGAGGACGAGCTCAAGCCCCTTGCACCGCGCCTCGGGGATGAGGATGGTGATCGCGCCGTTCACACACTCCCGCAGGTCGAATGGCTGTTCCTCGAAGTCGAGCTTGCCCGCCGAGATCTTCGTCATGTCCAGGATGTCGTTGAGGATGCGCAGGAGGGAGCGCCCCGAGCTGTGGGCCGTGGCGACGTAATCCCGCTGCTCCGCGTTCAGTTCGCCGTCGAGGGCCAGCTCCAGCATGCCGAGCACGCCGGTCATGGGGGTGCGCAGCTCGTGGCTCATGTTGGCCAGGAACTGGCTCTTGGCACGGTCGGCGGCCTCGGCGGTCTCCTTGGCCCGGCGCAGTTCTTCCAACCCGCGCTTGCTTTCCATGGCGATGGCCACCTGGTCGGTCACCGCCTTCATCAGCGCCAGGTCGTCGCCGCTGAAACCGGTCCTGGTACGGGTGCCGAAGGAGAGGGTACCGAGTACCTCCCCGTGCACCATCAGGGGGTGGCAGGCGTAGGCCGTGATGCCGTAGGCCTTGACCAGCGCGGTGCGCGGGTCCGGCGTGTTCTGGATATCCTCGGCGACGATGCGGCAGGCGTCCCGGGCGGCGCAGCCGCAGACAGCCACTCCGTAGTCGAGCCACTCGATCCGCTTCGCCTCCTCGTCGGAGATGCCGGCACAGGCGTTCAGCCGCAGGCAGCCGGTCTCTTCGTCCACGAGGAAGTTGAAGAATGCCTGGCAGTCGAGAACGGCCATCACCTTCCGGCAGAGCTCCTCCACCACCTCCTGCGGCGAGTCGCTCGCCAGGAGCTGCCCGGCGGTCTCCGCCAGGAGGTCGAGCCGCGCGTTGCTCAGCTGCAGCTCCTCCTCGGCCCGGCGCTGCTCGGTGATGTCGGTGTTCGTGCCGAACCAGCGGACGATCTCCCCCTGCTTGTCGCGCACCGGCAGCACCCGGGTCAGGAACGGGCGGAATGCGCCGTCGGTGCCCCGCAGCGGGAGGACCATATCGAACGGCCTGCCGGTCGCAATGGATGTCTGCCACCGGTCCGTAACCTCCGGCAGCCTGGCGGGATCGTGGACCGACTGCCAGCCCCATCCCTCCATCTGCCCGGGGGTCGTGCCGGTGTATTCGTACCAGCGCCTGTTGTACCAGGTGATCCAACCGTCGGCGTTGGCCATCCAGCAGAGTTGGGGGATGGCGTCGGCGAGGGTCCGGAACAGCTCCTCGCTTTCCCGTAGCGCCTCTTCCGCACGCTTTCGCGCATCGATATCCTGGATGACGGCCAGGATGCGTACCGGTCTGCCCGCGGCGTCGCGGAGCAGGTTTACCGTGACGTAACCCCAGACGACGGCGCCATCCGGCCGTATGTACCGTCTTTCCGCCTGGAAACTGTCGACCTCGCCGTGCATCAGTCTGGCGAGGTTGGCGTGGTCCGCTTCCCGGTCGTCGGGGTGGGTCACCTCGGCGATGGTCCGCTGCAGCAGTTCCTCCTCGGTGTAGCCGGTGAGCCGGCACAGGGCGGGATTGACCCGCAGGAAACGTCCCGTGACCGGATCGGCCTGCGCCTTCCCCACGCTCGAGTGGGTGAACATGATCCGGAACTCTTCTTCGCTGGCGCGCAGCGCCGTCTCCGCCCGCTTCCGTTCGGTGATCTCCCGGGCCACGTGGACCGTGCCGATCATCCTGCCGTTCTCGTCGGCAAGCGGCGTGGTGGTGACGAGGAAGTCCCCGCCGAGCCCCGCTTCGTGGACCTCCGCCGTGTGCTCCCGGCCGTCGGTCAGGGTCAGGACGTGGGGGCAGGCGATGGGTGGCCGGTCGGCACCGTGCACCCCCGCGTAGCATGCCCGCCCGACGCACTCTTCCGGCGTCTTGCCGAGCCGCTCCGCCATGGCGCGGTTGGCGCGGACGATCCGGTGCCGGTCGTCCATGATGGCGATCAGGTCCGGCACGCTGTCGAAGGTCCGTTCCCACTCCTCCTTTGCCCGGCGCAGCGCCTCCTCCGCCTGTTTGAGGACGGTGATCTCCTCGGTGAAGATGACGATCCCGCCGATCCGTCCCGCCGCATCGTACCAGGGGCGGATCTCCCACCGCACCCAGATGGTCGAGCCGTCGGCCCGCTCGAACCGGTCCCCCTCCGCCCGCAGCAGTTCGCCGGCCAGCCCGCGGCGGTGCGCCTCCCGCCAGGCGGCGGGAATCTCCGGAAAGACGTCGTAGTGTGACACCCCGGAGAGCTCCCGGTTCCCCAGGCCGTAGTCGCTTCGCCAGCGGCGGCTGACGCTCAGGTAGCGCATCTCCGTATCGAACATCGCCAGCGCCGCCGGGGCGTGCTCGATGAAGAGCCGCAGCCGCTCTTCGCTCTCCCTGAGGGCGCTCTCCATCCGGATACGTTCGGTGATCTCCACCAGGGTGACCACGATGCCGACGACGGCGCCGCGGGCCCCCTGGTAGGGGAGGACCCGCATGAGGTAGTGCCGGCCGCTTCCCAGGGCGGTCACCTCCCGCTCCACGGAGGTCTGCAGCTGCAGCACCTCTGCTGCGTCGTGCGGGAGCTCCGACCAGTCGATGGTGCCCGACAGATGCCGGAAGGGGCGGCCGACGTCGGCGGGGATCAGGTTGAAGATGGCGGCCATGGCGGGGGAGAACCGCTTGATGACCATCTGCCGGTCGAGGAAGATGGCGGCGATCTCGGAGCTCGTGAACAGGTTTTCCATGTCGCTGTTCAGCTGGTTCAGCTCCTCCACCTTCCCCTGCAGTTCGGCGTTGACCGTGGTCAGTTCCTCGTTCAGCGCCTGGAGCTCCTCCTTGGATGTCTCCAGTTCCTCGTTGGTGGACTGCAGCTCCTCGTTGGTGGACTGGTATTCCTCGTTGATGGAGAGGAGCTCCTCGCTGGCGGACATGAACCCTTCGTGGGACGATTCCAGCTGTTCGGAGACGGCCAGCAGCTGCTCGTGGGTGATCCGGAGCTGGTCTTCCAGGTGGCGGATCAGGGCCTCCCGGGAGCCGTCGCCGCCGGCGGGCTCCGCATCCGTCGGCACGGGGAGCGGCGCGGCCGTGGCGACCGGTTCCAGGATCACCATCACCAGCCGGTCGGCGGGCTCACCGGTGGCGAGCGGCTCCGCCAGCACGTTCACCGCCCCTCCCGCGTCGTCGCCGATCTTCACCCCCCGGAAGACGACGGCCCGCTCTTCGCTGAACGCCTTGTAGATCGCCGCCCGCAGCGGCGGGCGCAGCTCCTCCCGCGCCATCTTAAGGATGTCGCGGGAGGATTCCCCCACCGGCAGCCCCAGGAACCGGTTCGCGTTCGTGGAGACGTGGACCACCTCGTACTTCTCGTTGACGACCACGCCGGGCGGGGCGTAGCGCTCCAGGAGGAGCCGGTCGGCCGCCGCGCCGGTGGATGGTCCCGATTCCGCCGGTCGCACCGCCGGTCCCGGCAGATGCGGCCGGCGCATCGGGGTGGTGTAGGGGAAGCGGGGGTCCTCCCGGCGCTCTCCCTCCCGGCGCACGAAGACCTTCCATTTCTTGTCGAGGGGGGCGAAGAGGTCGGAGGTGCGTCCCACCGTCTCCGAGGCGCCGAGGAACAGGATGCCCCCCGGTTTCAGCACGAGGTGGAACAGGGAGATGAGCCGCTTCTGCATGTCCGGGTTCAGGTAGATGAGGAAGTTGCGGCAGACGAGGAGGTCGAGCCGGGAGAACGGCGGGTCCTTGATCAGGCTGTGGTGGGCGAAGACGATCATCTCGCGGAGCTGCTTTTTCACCTGCCACTGGCCGGCGTGACGGCTGAAGAAGGTTCTGAGCCGCTCTTCTCCCACCTCCGCCGCGATGTCGTCGTCGTACAGTCCGGCCCGGGCGCGGCTGATGGCCACCTCGTCGATGTCGGTGGCGAAGATCTGGACCGGGGCGTCGCACCCCCGCTCGTTCAGGTACTCCCTGATCAGGATGGCGGCGG
Organism: Deltaproteobacteria bacterium; assembly: GCA_021779095.1. Lineage (GTDB taxonomy): Bacteria > Desulfobacterota > Desulfuromonadia > Geobacterales > JAJYBI01 > JAJYBI01. The sequence goes on along the minus strand of JAJYBI010000002.1, from coordinate 156,758 downwards.
AATAGGCCTCCTCGCCGGTGGCGCAGCAGGCGTGCCAGATCCGGACGGGACTGTCGGACGGGCGGTCGGCGAAGAGCCGCGGGATGACCTCCCGCTCCAGCACCCTGAAGGCGTCGGGGTCGCGGAAGAAGCCGGTGACGCCGATGAGGATCTCCCGGCCGAGGGCGTCGGCCTCCCGGCGGTTCGCCTCCAGCAGGGCGAGGTACTTCCGCATCCCCCCCACCTCGTTTAACGCCATCCGGCGCTCGATCCGCCGCAGAACGGTGCTCGGCTTGTAGGAGCTGAAATCGTGGCCGGTTACGGCCTTGACGGCGGCGAAGATGGCGGCCATCTCCTCGTCGTGGGAGTTCACGTGGCAGGCGTGCCGGTCGGAGAGGGAGCAGCGGATGATCCCGGCGATCCGGGCCGGCATCTCCTCCGCAGGAAGGATGAAGTCCGCCGCGCCGGTGGCGATGGCGCCTTCCGGCATGGAGGGGTTGATCGCCGTCGCCGGTTCCTGGACGAGGACGGTCCCCCCCGCCCCGTCGATCGCCCGCACCCCGTCGCTGCCGTCGGTGCCGGAGCCGGAGAGGATGACCGCGATGGCGTCTTTCCCCGCCTCCGCCGCCAGCGACCGGAGGAAGCGGTCGACGGGATGGGGGACGGCTCCGCGTGCCGGCTCTTCCAGCCTGAGCCGCCCGTCCGTCACGATCAGCTCCCGTCCCGGCGGGATCAGGTAGATCCGGTCCGGCACCGGTTCCATGCCGTCCTCGGCGGTCGCGACCGGCATGGTGGTGTAGCGTCCCAGGGTTTCGGCCAGATATGACGGCCCTTCGGGGGGGAGGTGCATGATCACGGCGAAGGAGACGCCGCAGTCGTCGGGCATGGCGGTGAACAGCTGTTCCAGCGCCTCCTGGCTGCCGGCGGAGCAGCCGATGCCGACGATCCGGGCGGTTCCCTTCGGCACGGCGCCGACCGCAGTCTCCCGCGACGTGCGGCGGTTCTTTTCTGCAGTCTGGACGGTCTTCCCGGTCTTCCGGGCGGAAGACTTCGGGCCGGTCTCGTTCGTGCGCTGCGCCATCGAGGATTACCTTTTCCTAACTATTTGAATCCAAACAGGAAAACCGATAATGGCGAAGTATTGCAGATTTGTCGCGGAGCGTCAAGTGCGATGAGCCGGACGGAGCGGGGGGCCGACGGTTGGCATGTCCGGCGGTCGTATGGTATCTACCTGCAGTGGCAGAATATTTGAACGCAATTTATCCGTCGGTGCGGCCGTTGATCGCGTAACGCCGCGGCGGACGTCAACGGGGATTCATTCGGGGGACGGACGGCCTGTTTCGGTTCCACGTTGCGTGCGCAGGGTCCGTCGCGTCGAATCGCTTTCCCGTGGATGTCATGGCGGGCTGCGCCGCACATTCCGGTCAGCTATGCGGCTCGGGGCGGGCAATCACCGTGCAGGTCATGCCGGCGGCCAGCGGCAGGCCGGCCGGTAGCCGGTCGATTCTGATCCGTACCGGAATCCGCTGGGCAAGCCGAACCCAGTTGAACATGGGGTTGACGTCGGAGAGGAGTTCGCGGCTGGTGGGGTTGTCGTGGTCGGAGATGCCGCGGGCCAGGCTCTCGATATGTCCCTGCAGGGCGGGCGCATAGCCCAGGAGCCGGATATCGACCGCCTCCCCCCGGTGCAGCAGGTGGAGTTTCGTCTCCTCGAAGTAGCCGTAGACCCAGTACGAATTCCTGTCGATCACCGCCAGTTTCGGCACCCCGGTCGAGGCGAAGTCGCCGGGATGAACGTTCAGGTTGGTGATGTAGCCGTCCACCGGGGAGCGCACCTCGGTGCGGCGGAGGTTCAGTTCCGCCGTCGCCACCGCCACCCCGGCTTCCCGGTACAGGGCCCCGGCCGAATCCGCCTGTGAACGGGCGTCCTCGCGGGTTTCGGCGGAAACGGCCACGTTTCCCAGCCGCGCCCGCCGCTCTGCCTGCTGCTGCCGCATATCCATTTCCGCCTTGCGGGCCGCAAGAAGTGCCCTGGCCTGGTCCAGGGCCAGCCGGTAGCGTGCCTGGTCTACCGTGAAGAGCGGGTCTCCCCGGTGGACCGCCTGGTTGTCCTTCACCGCGACGCGCACGACGATGCCGGAGACATCGGGCGCGACCTGGATCACGTCTGCTCGGACCCGGCCGTCACGGGTCCAGGGAGCATTCATGTAGCGATTCCACAGCGCCCTGGAAAGCAGCGCGGCCGCGCCGATGATGAGGACGGTGCCGAGAACCTGAAATGCTGTGCGGAGTTTCATGATAACCTCTTTGAACAAAAGTGGATGGTGACCGGTGCCGCCTTACCGGAGGGCCAGCAGGCCGCAGACGCCGAAGATGCAGACAAAGATGCCGAGCCGGAACAGCGCGGGGTGCCAGACGTGGCGGTAGACGCCGCACCGTCCCAGGACCCTGTCCAGGACCATATGGAGGACGATGCTCGCCAGAAATGCCAGCAGGAGGGTCGGCACCAGCGCGTCGAGCAGGGCGATTTCACGTGGCATGGATGGCTCCTCCCCGGGGGACGGCCGGTCGGCCGGCGACTGCGGCCGTCAGGACGGCCTCCTCATCCTGCAGTGCGTTCCGGATGAGGTTGAGCGAAATCAGCAGGCGATGCAGACCGTCTCCGCACGGGGAATCCGGCGCTACGACGCGAATCGCCGCGATGGCATCTGCCACGCCGTCGAGGGCGGCGTCGCGCAACGTTGCCGAGGGACGGCCGAAAAGCCGTGCCAGGGAGGCAACGCTTTTCCGGACGCGTTCGGCAACCGGCTGCGGGACCAGGGGCGCATCGGCATCCTGACGGAGGTGGATGACGGCACGGCCTATCTCGAGGGCCGAAAACATCCATGCGACAAGGAGCCTGCCCTCCTCGTCCGGCACATTCCCTCCGGCGGTTTCCATGCGGAGCGCGTCGCGGATGCGGCTCTCGAAGCGGTGCACGAGGCCCGCCGGGGAATCGAAGCAGGCTCCGACCACCTGCCGACGCAACTGGTGGGCTACGCGCCGCTTGCGCCACGCACCGCCGGCGGGTGCCAGGATCATGAACATGATGCCGGCCGCGACCACTCCCAGTATCGTTGCCACTCCGTCGTTCACCGCCGCAACGGGGCTGTAGAGCACCAGATCCCCGAGTTCGTCGAGGTGGTAGAAAAGCATGATCAGGTAGCCGGCGCCGATTTCGGCCAGTTCCGGTCGTGAGCAGAGGTAGGCGCCGGCGAGCAGGAAGGGAGCCATCCCGGCGCAGAGGAGGGTGAACCCGTCCAGGGAGGGGATGACGAGAAACCTCAGGACGAGCGCCGCCAGAAAGCCGAGACCGAACCCGGCAGCTAAACGACGGACTCCCCGGGAGGGGTCGGGGGTTGCGGCGAACAGGGCGCACATGATCGCGGTGTTCATGAGGGCGATGATGCCGTACGGCCAGGCCGAGGCGATCCAGAATGCCCCGGCCAGCAGGGTCGCGGCGAAAGCCCTGGCCCCGTTCAGAAGCGCGACCAGCGGATCCGTGTGCAGGGCGAACCTGATGTCGCCGGGAGGCACGGGGCCGGACCTCTCCTCCGCCAGGGCCGCATAGGTGCGGGTGTAGGCATGCATCTCCCGCAGGAAACGGGAGAGAAGCGCCGCCGCGGTATCGAAATCGAGCGTGGTGTCGGCGCCGGCCGGAAAGTGGCCGAGCCGCATGTCCCTGACGCGTCGCGAGAGCAGGACCTGGGCGGCGGCAATCCGTCGGGCGCTCAGCTTTGCCTCATGGGCCGAGCGCGGGATGTCGCCGCTGACGAGCGTCTTGCCCAGCGATTCGTAGAGCGTGGTCAGTGCCTGCCCCGCCGGGGTCGGCTGTCTCGTCAGCCGTTTCAGGATCTGGTGGAAGGAGTGAAAGGTGGTCGATGCCGCCATGAATTCGCTGTTGAGCTTCCGAAGCCTCTGGCTGCGGACGCGCACCTCGGGGTCCTCCAGGGCCCCGGCGCTGCGGATGGATTCGAGGGTGATCACGTCGCCCACCAGGCGCATATGCATCTTTTCCAGTTCGGCCGGCGAGGCAGTGCCCGACAGCGAGACACGGACAAAGGAGATGAAATCCGTGTAGCGTCGTCGCACCCTGTTTCTGAGGAGATCGGAGAGCCGCCGCGGGAAGATGACGTCGCTGACGACACCGGCGCAGAGGATGCCGAGGGTGACCCCGGAGAGGCGGCTGACGGCGATCGGGAAGAAGGCTTCGGGATGCAGCACGGCGGGAAGTCCGATGATGGCGGCGGTGTATCCGGCAAGGACGAAACCGTAGGACCGGTAGTTGCGGAAAAACGTCGCCCCCGTGGTGCAGAGCCCGATCCAGAGCGCCAGGCCGGCCAGGAACAGGACCCGCTGCTGGACAAACAGGTCCACCAAAAGAAGGCTGGCGAGGGCGCCGGCCACCGTTCCGCCGATGCGGTAGAGACTTTTCTCCAGGACCATGCCGGTGTGCGGCTGCATGACGATGACGACCGTGATCATGGCGGTGCGCGGGGCATCCAGTTCGAACCGCATCGATATCCACATCGCCAGCAGGGCGGCCAGGCAGATCTTGAAGGCGAACACCCAACCTGGGACCTCCGACTTCCCCCATGCGGAGAGCCCCTGCCGGACCGTGGCGAGCGGAGAGGTGGCGGTATCTGCAGCGAACACGCTCATGATCCTGCTCCCGCGGGCGGCGTCAGCGGCACTCCCCCGCCGATCGCCTGCATCAAGGCGGCATATGTATCGAGGATGCGGGCCTCCACCTGCGCCTTGCGCTGTGCCTCGCGAAGGGTCAGGTTCTGGGCGTTGAGGACGTTGAGGTAGTCGGTCAGCCCGGCCCGGAAGGCGGTGAGGGCGATGTCGTAGGAACGGCGGGCCAGGGTGTCGGAGCTGTTCGCCTCGACCCGCTGTGTTTCCAGGGAGTGCAGGGAGACGACCTGGTTGGCGACGTTTTCCAGCGCCCGGATCAGGGTGCCGTTGTATGCCTCGACCGCCATGTCGTAATCGGCGACGGAGACCCGGAGCTGGCTCCGCAGTCTCCCGCCCGCGAAGATGGGGAGGGAAATGGCCGGACCGAACCCCTGGATCAGCGACCCCGGGGACAGAAACTGGGAAAAGCCGAGGGACTGCCATCCGGCAAACGCCGTGAGGTTTATGTTGGGATAAAAGGCCGCCTTTGCCGCGTCGATCTCGTTACCCGCGGCCTCCACCCGCCAGCGCTCTGCCGCCACGTCGGGACGGCGGCCCAGCAGGTCGGCCGGAAGAACGGACGGCAGGCCGACCGGCCGGTCGAGGGAAAGGGCCGGCCGCCGGATATGCTCACCGTCGCCGGGTCCTTTGCCGGCAAGCGCGGCCAGTTGGTTCCGCAGCAGGTCGATCGTCTCGGAAATGCGCTCGATTTCCGCCCTCCCCGCCGGAAGGGGGGCTTCGGCCTGACTCAGGTCGAGCTCGGTCGCAAGCCCCGCGGCAAAACGTTCTTGCGAGATCTCCAGGATCTCCTGGCGTTGGCGCAGGGTCGCCTCGGCGATGTCCAGCATCGTGTACTGAAGGGACAGCTGCACATACACCCGGACGACCGCGGTTTCGAGGGCCAGGCGGACCTCCTGCGCTTCCGCCCCGGCCATCTGGACGTAATCAAGCGCCGCGGCGAGGGCGCTGCGGTTCTTCCCCCACAGATCGAGGTCGTAGGTGAAGTCGAGCATCGCCAGGTTGTCCCAGGACCAGTTGCCCGCATAGGGCGGCGGAATGAACTGGTTTTCGGTGAACCGTTCCCGGGTGAACCGGGCATCGGCCTTGAGGGACGGCAACAGTCTAGAGCGGGCAATGCCCGCGAACGCCTGTACTCTGGCGATCCGGGCCTGCGCAATGCGCACGGCCGGGCTTCCCGCGATCGCTTCGGCCACCAGGCGGTTGAGTTGCGGGTCGTGGTACATTTCCCACCACCGCTGCGACGGCCAGGGAGAGGGCTTTTTGCCGGCAGCCCGTATCGCCCGGCCGGCATGCAGGGTGTTTGCCTCGATGCGCCTGGAGAGAGGTGACACCCCGCCGGGCAGATGGGCGCAGCCGCCCAGGGTCAGGGCTGCGGCCACGGCCAGGAGAAGACTTTTTCTGGGGATATGGGCCGGGGAGGCGGTGCGGGAAACTGTTTTCATCGATGCGAACCTTTTGGGCATCCCGGTTTGTACAGCCGCAGGCGGGCTGTATTTGCTGATTGCAACAACAATTGCCATAACAACTAATGCCGCAAAAAATTTTGCCCTTACTCTTTGTCCGCCCCCAGGTTCTGCCAGACCCTGTTGAGCAGATGCTTCAACACGTCCGATTCTTCCCGGGTGAAGCCGCACAGGGCCTCGGTGCCCACTTCTTTCGCAAGGGGGGTGAGCTTTTCCATCAGCGCCTCGCCTTCCGGCGTAAGTTGGATGAAAAATGCCCGCCGGTCGTTGGGGTTGTCCATCCTGCGGATCAGCCCCTTCTGCTGCAACTTGTCGAGCATGCGCGTCAGGTTGGGCTGATCCTTGACGATCCGTTCCGCCAACTCTTTCTGGGTCAGGTCATCCTGTTCCCTCAGGCGGCACAGCACCGCCCACTGCTCCGTTGTGACGTCGTATTCCTTGAATCTGCGCCCCACCTCACATCTGTACCTCAGAGAGGCACGGTGCATGATAAAGCCGAGCGCGTCGTCAAGGTTGTAGGCTGTTGTTTTGTCCATGGTCGCATGATAGTTGTCATGGCAATATTTGTCAATATTGTTTTTCTCGGACCGGCATGCCAACGCTTCACCGATGTGGGACGTCGTGCAGATGCCGACGGGGGGCTTTGTCCCGTCACCTCAGAATGAAAAAGCCGCCCGACCCGCTTCCCATGCTGACCACGGCGGCTCTCAAAAATCCCGCCCCGTTCTCCCGGGCGGCGCTCCATCTCCTTCCCCGACGAGTCGGCGGTCAACGTAATCGTCTGACGAGTTGCCAGATATTTCGGAAAAGGTGTAGCATAAAGACAAGGAGCAGAAAGACGACGTATTCATGCGGAGGTTCCGGATGGAATGCGATCTTGTTCGCTCCGGAAGGGAGGTCGGGACAATGAAAGGATCGGGCAGAAAGGTATGCGAAATTACGAGCCCTGGCGAACTGAGAGAGGAGATCCTGAGAGACAAGGGCGGCGAATACTCGTGCGAGAAATGCTGCGCGGTTTCCCACGATAAATCTGATCTCTGCAAACCGGTTCAGACCGAGAAAGCAAAGATATTCTGTGAAGTAGAGGTGTAGGGAATGCAACTGCCCCCCGATCGGCGACTGCTGCCGATCGGGGCTACCCCCCCTAATCCCCGGCGTAACCGTCAAATCCCTTCGGAAGAGCGTCGCGGCAGTCTCCGGAGGTTTTCTTGTTCCCACCACCACGTCTCCCGAAGCAGCACGACCGCCGACCGTTATCGGGCGATCCGTTTATATTGTGCTGCTGGATATGAGCGAAGGTGAATTAAGCCGAAATGATTATTAGAATATTAACCGGTCAGGGTGGCGTTTATGCTTGAATCCTGCCGCGTTTGTTGGTACTGTACCGCCGCTTTTCCCTTGCGGTGCAAGGGGGTTATTATTTTCTAAAGGAGACGCAAGAGATGAAAAAAATGGTGTTGTTTCTGCTGGTTGCCAGCCTCGCCGCACCGGTCGCGGCATTGGCGGCAGGGGGACATGATGTGCTCACATGTACGGGGTGCCACGGCATCCACACGGCGAAGGAAGAAAAACTGATCTTCGCCGTGTCGCCCAATACCAAGGATATCAATCCCCGCACCAAGAAGCCCTACTCCAGCATCACTGCGCTGTGCCTCAGCTGCCACGAGACCACCGACAAGGGGGGGCAGGACATCATCCCCATCAAGGGGCACATGAGCCATCCCTTCAACATCAACATCAAGGAGATCAACCCGAAGATCGCCAACGTGCCGGCCAGCTCCCTGCGCGACGGCGTTTTCGACTGCGTCGGCTGCCACGATCCCCATCCGTCCAACCCCAACTACCGCTACCTGCTGGTCGATACGCAGAACGGCGCCAGGATGGACGTCTTCTGCTCCGTCTGCCACTCGGCCAAGGTCGATCCCAAGTCCCTGGATACGAAGCCGCTGTTCAGCTCGATGGACCAGCGCAAGGGACCGGCGGTGCCCGGTCTTGCGGTCAAGTAACACGTTTTCGCGGCGGGCGTAAGCCATCTTCCCGCTGTCGCGTCAATAAACGAAAGGCGGCCCGACCGGGCCGCCTTTCGTCGTTTCGTGTGTAGCTGAGCGGCTCAGAACGGCGGCGCCGTGGGCGGCAGCTTGCTGGAGTCGATCCCCTCCATCAGCGCGTTGTGCACGGTCACATTCCCCGCGCCGTCGAACCGCACGGTCCAGATCGTGTCGTAGTCGTCCTGACCCCAGATACCCGCCGGGACGGTGAGGCTGCTGCCGTAGCTCGCCAGGAGCGCGTTTATCAGCGGCTCGTAGTGCTCGTGCTCCCACGCCACCAGGACGGTATGACCGGACAGGTCGACCCCCGCGCTGTTGGTGTGGGTGAAGAAGAACGCGCTGGTGTTCTGGGCGGCAGCCTGGCTGCTGGCCATGTCGATGAAGAAGCTGGACACCAGCTTGTACGGGAGGTTGTTGGCGATGGCATAGGGGAGCACCGTGAGCGACGGCCTGACGTAGGAGACGGTCATGCTGGCGCTCAAGGGAAACGACTGGGCCGGGTCGATGGAGTAGACCAGGTCGGGGAGCGGCATCCCCTGGCTCCGCAGTGCGGCGGGGAGGAAGTTGGCGAGCGCCAGGGCGCGCCACTGACCCGCCCCCACGTAGCTGCCGTCTTCGAAGGTCTTCACCGGATGCGCCTCCACGTGCCGGATGAAGTAGATCGTCAGGTTGGTGTTGGCCCCCGGCGGCACCGTGACGCCGTTCACCCCGCCGATCAGCGTATAGTTGAAATAAGGCTGCTGCGGGGTGGAACTGCCGGCCACGGTTGCGGGGAGGACGGGGTAGGCGGACCCAGGGCTTAAGCCGCTGTCGAACTCGTGCAGGGTGGCGCTCCCCGATGGCGTGATGGAAAGCGCATAGACGATGTTCGGTCCCTTGTAGGCGGCGGGGAGCGTCAGGTTGTAGCCGTTCTGCTGGTTGATCCCTGCCAAAAGGGCGCTGACGGTCTCCCAGGGGGCGGAGAAGACATGGTATCCGCTAGAGTTTCCCTGGATGATGCTCGACAGGAGGGCGGTGTTGGCGGCGGTGTCGCCGAATGCAAGCCCCTGGGCACCTCCGGGGGGCCATGACGGAGCGAAGACGCCGGAGGGGGCGCCGCCCGGCGCATAGGAGACGCCGATGGGGAAGCTGTTGGCGGTGTAGCCGTTGACCGTGGTCTGGTTGAGCAGGGCGAACTGCTGGACGAACCCGAGCCCCGCCATGTCCGGATTGCCATTTCCGGTCTGCAGGTGGGACATCGGCTCCAGCGCGCGGATGGAACTGACGTTGCGTCCCCCCAGCAGCTGGGATTTCAGGTAGCTCCCCATGAGGAGCGCGCGCTGCAGCCCCTGGTCGTTCAGGTTCCCCGTGGTCGTGCTGATGTCGCCCAGCGGGTCGTTGGCCAGGTCTGGGGTCACCACGAAGACCAGGTTGAGGTTGTTCGGGCTCAGAAGGCCGGCGGGGGCGGCGGAATCACCTCCACAGCCCGCCAGCAGGGCGCAGAGGACGACGGCGAGGCACAGCAGCGCGACGGTGCATCGTTTCATGGGTACACCTCCAGGTCATGACGTGAACGGTCATGGATAGTGTCAACGGTATATGTATCGGGATTAATGGAATCGGCTTGAGGATATATTTTTTGCAGGGGAGGGACGTGGTCGGTGGCGGCCGTTCCGGCGGGTGCGGACGGCGCGGTGGGCGGGATTTCGGGGGTGGATGTTTATGCCGCATGAACCGGGCGGGCAGGTCGGCCGCCCGTCGGCGTCACTCCATACTGTCCATATCCGCATCCATCGGCATCTTCCGGCACGAGGCCGGCAGCTCTGCTTCCCGTGTCGCGTACAGGAAGGCCAGACTTCCGGCCAGGGCGCAGCCGGTCATGGTGAGGACCATCGGGAGTGCCGAACCGTTGTGAAAGATGCCGACGAAGACCCCGGCCAGTGCGCCGAGGCTGTACTGCACCATCCCCAGCAGCGCCGAGGCGCTCCCCGCCGCGGAGGCGTAGGGATCGAGCCCCAGCGCCATGACGTTGGGAAAGAGGATGCCGCCGATGCTCACAAAGCAGAAGATCAGCAGTGCCTGGACGGCAAAGCCGCCGAAGCCGGTGACGGTCGCCAGGGTCAGGAGCAGCGCCGTCAGTGAGGCGAGGGGGAAGGCGGCAGCGAGGATCGCCCGGGCCGAATGGTGGCGCAACAGCCGGCGGTTCAGCTGGGCGGCGCCGATGAGTCCGGCGGCGTTGATCCCGAAGTAGATGCCGAACGCCTGCGGTGAGATGCCGTGCAGCTCGATGAAGAACTGGGGCGCCGCCGCGATGTAGGCGAAGAAGAGCCCGGCGACGGCGCCGAGGGCCAGGGCATAGCCGAGAAAACTGCGGGTGCGGAGCAGCTCGCCGTAGATCGCCATCATCTCGCGGAACCGACGCGGTACGCGCCGCTCCTCCGGCAGCGACTCGGGGAGCCAGGCGAGGGTCCAATACAGGGAGAGCAGGCCGAAAACAGTGAGAACCGCGAAGATCCCCCGCCAGCCGGTAATGAGCAGCAACTGGCCGCCGGCGATCGGCGCGAGGATCGGCGAGACCCCTATGACCAGCATGAGCAGCGAGAGCATGCGCGCCGCGTCGGTGGTGTCATAGAGGTCGCGCACGATCGCCCGCGAGATGACGATGCTGGCGCCGCCTCCCAGCGCCATCAGCACCCGCCAGAGAAGGAGCCCGGTGCCGCTGTGCACCAGGGCGCAGCCGGCGCTGGCGATCACGTACAGCCAAAGCCCTACGAACAGCGGCCGCTTGCGTCCGAAACGGTCCGCCAGCGGACCGTAGAAGACCTGGCTGGCCGCCGAGCCGAACAGGAAGGCCGGGATGGAGAGCTGGACGGTGCCGGGCGATGCGTGGAGGTCCCGGGACATTGCCGGAAAGGCCGGCAGGTACATGTCGATGGACATGGTGTTGAAGGCGGTGAGGGCGGCGAGGACGACGACCAGCTTCAGGATCTGGACGGCGCGCTCCCCGGCGGTCCCGGCGGGGACGGCTACGGTTCGTTCCATGCGATTATTCTCTCCAATGTGGTGCGCGGCCCCGTTTCGGGGAGGACCGCCGATTACGGCCAGACTACTCCTTCAGCGACGCCATGTCGATGGAGAAGCGGTACTTCCCGTCGGGTCAGACGGTCGCAGGCCGAAACCTGCAGCAGGGTCTCCGGCGCGCCCGCCAGCGCGCGGGCACATGCCCGCGTGATGCCGGAGTGGGAGTAGAAGATGGTCAAAGCCTTCCAGTTCTTCATGTCTGTTTCGCTTCCTGAGCTGTTCATGTATGTCCTTTTCTCCGGTTACGACGCATCCGCCGTGCCTTGGTACTGTTCGTAGCTCACCTGTTCCTGCCATTCCGCGGCCGAGCCGTTCAGCTGTTCCTGGATGGCGATATGGGTCATGGCGGTGGTTGCCGCGGCGCCGTGCCAGTGCTTTTCGCCCGGTGCGATCCGCACCACGTCGCCGGGCCGGATCTCCTCGACCGGTCCGCCCCAGCGCTGCACCCGACCGCAGCCGGCGGTGACGATCAGGACCTGTCCCAGCGGGTGGGTGTGCCAGGCGGTGCGGGCGCAAGGTTCGAAGGTGACGCTGGCGCCGGTCGTCCGGGCCGGCTCGTCGGCCTGCAGAAACAGCGGGTCGATGCGGACCGTGCCGGTGAACCAGTCGGGCGGTCCCTGGATTGAAGATTGTGTGCCGTTACGTTTGATATCCATTTTCCCCATCCTTTCTGGCTATTAATGCAGTTCCACCGCAAGCTTCGGAAAGGTGGTGGCGGCTGTAGCCATGGCGTTCCCGAGCCAGGCGATGGTCTGCCCGAGATGGCTCATGTTGCGCGTCCCCTCCTCGTCCCCGTGCACCTCCTCCTTGAGGCACCCGACGCCCAGGTTCCAGTAGATGGAGCCGGGGACGATCATGGAGGAGGCGAGGAACATGTGGTTGATGGTGTCGAACACGTGGGTTCCGCCACCGCGCCGGACTGCCACCACTGCGGCCCCGATCTTGCCGCTGAAGGCGCCGCCGTTGGCCAGCGCAACGAAGCCGGCCCGGTCGATCAGGGCCTTCAGTTCCGGTGTCACGTCGGCGAAGTAGGTCGGGGAGCCGAGGATGATCGCGTCGGCAGCGAACATCTTATGTATGTAACCGTTCATGTCGTCTGTCTCGATGGCGCACCTGCCGTTCTGCCGTTCCACGCACAGCATGCAGGCGACGCAGCCCCGCACCGGCGTGCCGCCGATCCGCAGGTGCTCTGTTTCCCAGCCGGCGGCCTTCAAGGGTTCGAGGGCTCTCCTGAGCAGGATCTCCGTATTGCCGCCCGGGCGGGGGCTGCCGTTTATTGCCAAAACTTTCATAGTGTTTCCTTGATTTGAACGAGTCGCATATGTGTGATTATTACACCTGCCGGGCGACAAGCCTTGTAGACTTATTGCGCCGATCGCAGAACCTCGACAATGTCATCCCTGCTCATGGCAGGACGGCCCAACAGGTTGCCGTCTGCGTCGTGGACCACCAGCGCCGCATCTTTGGCGTACTGCTCGAACAGTTCGTCGCCAATACCGACTTCCGACAGGGTCGTGGGGCAGCCGATTTCTTTCAGGAATGCGACGTAGGCATCGATCCCTTCCGTCGCCAGGGTCATATCGTCCTTGCCCTCGGGCGACAGGCCGAATACTCGCTGAGCAAACTGGGCGAAGCGCTCGGGACGGGATGTGGCGGCAAAGCGCATCCAGGCCGGATTGACGATAGCCAGGCCGGCACCGTGCGTGATGTCGTGGTGAGCGGAAAGCGCGTGCTCGATCATGTGCACCGGTGGAACAAAATTGGTACCGGCATTCACCCAGCCATTCAATGCAACGATAGAAGCCCACTGCACCTGCTCACGGGCTTCCAGGTCGTTGCCGTCGGCAACGGCTTTTCTGCCCCATTCGATGGCGTTGATGATGACCCCTTCGGCGAACCGGTCCTGAATCGGCGTGCCATTCACGCCATTGAAGTACCCTTCGGTCACATGGGTGATGATGTCGCACACACCATATGCGGTCTGGTCTTTCGGCACGGTCAAAGTCAGCTCAGGGTCGACCAGGGCGACCTTCGGGAAGAGGCATTCGGTCGACACGAACGATTTCACCTTTGTTTCGTCGTTGCTGATGACCGCACCGGCGTTCATTTCCGAGCCGGTGGCCGCCAGGGTTGGGACCGTGATGATCGGCAAGGCCTGCGGCGGAATCACCCAATTTTCCTGGCCGTGGCCGATCAGGTCCCAGGGGTCGCCATCATAAAGGGCTGCGGCCGCGATGACCTTGGACGCGTCCATGGTACTGCCGCCGCCGAGGGCAATGACCACGTCGCAGTTTTCCCTGCGCGCGATGTCCACCCCCCGCTTCACGGAAGTGATGCGCGGATTGGGTTCGATGCCGGAGCATTCGACTGTCGCAACACCGGCAGCCTTCAGGCTGGCCATCGCGCGATCAAAGACGCCGCTCCGTTTGACGCTGTTGCCGCCGGTTACGACCATGGCTTTCGTGCCGTACCTGCTCGTGACCTCCCCGAGTTGTGCAAGGGTACCAGCGCCGAAGATGAGACGGGTCGGGTTACAGGCTTCAAAATTCATTTTTTACTCCTATGTCTATGTGATGTCAGAACCTGTTTCTTCAATTCTTCAGGTTTCAGCGGACCGTAAAAAAAAGCTGCGGTGGCACCTCCGTCGACAAGGAAATCCGCGCCGGTGATGAAGGCGCCCCGGTTGCTCATGAGCAGTTCGGCGACATTGGCAATCTCATCCGCCGTTCCGGGTCGCCCCGCCGGACAATTTGCGAACATGCTCTTGTAAAAATCGCCCCGAGGGCCATTGAACTCATCGATGGCAAGTGGGGTGACCACGATGCCCGGGGAGATGGAGTTGAGGCGTGCACCTCTCTCTCCCCACGTGACGGCCTCTGCCATCACACGCTTCACGTTGCAGCGCTTCGCCATCTGATATGCGTGCAGGGTGCTTTGAATGTTTTCGGGTTTCAGGACCTTGAGATTGAGCAGCTCTTCCGTGGGCGTCGTTGCGAGCTGTTCATCGATCTCGGCGCCGAGGGCAGGCATGCGGTGCCCTGACTGGCTGGAGATCGTTACGCCGACCCCGCCCTGTTTGATGACCTTGCCGACCTCTTCCAGCAGCACGGCGGTGCCATAGAGGTCCACCTTCAGGATGACTTCAATGGGAGCCTGGCTGGGGGAGAGACCCGCTGAGTTGATGAGCATGGCAATCTCGCCATGTTTTTGTGCCTCGGCAATCATGCCCTTAATGGACTCCCGTGACGAAAGGTCCATCTCAACGGGGATCACATCGAACCCCGCGTTGGTCATGGTCTGGGCCACCGCTTCAGCGTTTCCCATCCTGTAGTCGCCCACGACGATTTTCATGCCGAAACCCATCCTGCGGGCGATCGCCATGCCGATCTGTCCGGCTCCTGTTAACATCATGACGTCTTTCATCTTGCATTTTCCTGATTCGTGTCTTGCCACGTCTTACTCTTCCGAGAGGGACAACAGTTCCCTGGAAAGCCGGTCTCCCTGGATGGCAATGCCGGCGAGCCGCTCCTCGATATCCTGCAGATCGGCCGTCGTCAGCGCCAGATCGGCCGATTTGATGTTGTCCTCGATGTATTCGGGCTTATCCATGCCGGGGATCGGCACGATGAACGGTTTTTGCGCGAGCAGCCAGGCCAGGGCGATCTGCACTGTGGAGACGCCTTTGTCGCGTGCGATGTCGTTCAGCATTTCCACCAGGGGCATGTTGGCCTGCATCGCTTCCCGGGTGAAGCGGGGGAAAGCGGCTCGCAGGTCGGTTGCGCTGTCGAACGTGGTGTCCGGCGTGATGGCTCCGGTGAGAAACCCGGTGCCGAGCGGGCCCCAGGGGACAAACCCGATCCCCAGCTCTTCGCACACCGGGAGCACTTCTGCTTCCGGCTCCCGTGTCCAGATGGAATACTGATTCTGCACCGCGGCCACCGGCTGCACCGAGTGGGCGCGGCGGATAGTCTCGGCTCCCGCCTCGGAAAGGCCGAAGAGTCTGACCTTTCCTTCCCGGATCAGTTCCTGTACCGTCCCGGCCACATCCTCGATCGGCACGTCGGGATCGACCCGGTGCTGGTAGAACAGGTCGATATAGTCGGTTTTCAGCCGTTTCAGCGAGGCGTCCGCCACCCTCCTGATATGCTCGGGCCGGCTGTTGAGCCTACCCGCCTCGGAAATCATGCCGAACTTCGTGGCAAGGACCACCTCCTTGCGAAAGGGCTCAAGCGCCTGGCCGACCAGCTCCTCGTTGGTGAAAGGGCCGTAGGCCTCGGCGGTGTCGAAAAAGGTAATCCCCTTTTCGTAACCGGCGCGTATCACCCGGACCCCTTCGTTGATCTCCACCGCCTTGCCGGTGCCGAAGCTCAGGTTCATACAGCCCATGCCGATTGCCGAAACCTCAAGTCCGTTATTTCCCAATTTTCGCTTTTGCATGTTTATCTCCGTATGCGGGTACAAGATTTACGCTGATCCTGCATGCCGTGCGTTGGGCCGCTCAGCGTCCGGTCATGGCTAATGCGGCCTCAGGCAGACGCGCACCGTGCAACGGGATCTTTGCCGCTGCAGCATCGATTTCCCCGAGGTCTGTAGTGGTGAGTTCGACTGCCACGGCCCCGAGGTTCTCGTCCAGACGCGGCAGCTTCGAGGTGCCGGGGATCGGCACGATCCACGGCTTCCGGGCCAGTAGCCAGGCAAGGGCGATCTGGGCCGGGGTGGCTCCCTTGCGCTGCGCCACTTCATGTACCATTTCGACCAGGGCCAGGTTCGCCTTCAGCGCCTCGGGGGCGAAGCGGGGCACCAGGGAGCGGAAATCGGAACTGTCGAAGCGGGTGGTCTCGTCGATCTTGCCGGTCAGGAAGCCCGCACCCAGGGGGCTGAAGGGGACAAAGCCGATGCCGAGT
Organism: Deltaproteobacteria bacterium; assembly: GCA_021779095.1. Classification (GTDB taxonomy): domain Bacteria; phylum Desulfobacterota; class Desulfuromonadia; order Geobacterales; family JAJYBI01; genus JAJYBI01. Next base: position 140,567 of record JAJYBI010000002.1, on the reverse strand, counting down.
TCGTCGAGCGTTGGCAGGATCTCGGCCTCCGGACCTCGATACCACAGGGAGTATTCGCTTTGCACCGCCGTCACCTTTTGTACGGCATGCGCGCGGCGGATTGTCTGTAATCCAGGCTCGGAAAGACCGAAGTGTTTGACCTTGCCGGCAGCGATCAGATCCTTGACTGCACCCGCCACCTCCTCGGCCGGCACATTCGGATCGACCCGGTGCTGGTAAAAGAGGTCGATGACGTCGACCTTGAGGCGCTTGAGTGACGCTTCCGCAACCTGCCGGATGTGCTCGGGCCGACTGTCGAGATCATGCCGCGTTCCGTCCGGGTTGATCCCGAACCCGAATTTTGTGGCGATCACCACCTGATCGCGGAAGGGGGCGAGCGCTTCGCCGACAAGCTCCTCGTTCGCGAACGGGCCGTAGGCCTCGGCGGTATCGAAAAGGGTGACACCACGTTCGACGGCCGCCCGGATCAGCGAGATACCGGCCTGTTTATCGACGGGCGGACCATAGGCATGGCTTAACCCCATGCAGCCGAAGCCGAGGGACGAAACTTCCAGACCGTTTTTCCCCAGGATACGCTTTTGCATGGTTTCTCCTTTCGTCTCTCCCAACGCTTTTTTGATGTTTTTACTGTACGCCGGGCAGCTCTGAGGGTGGTAGACCGATCCTGCCGAATTATTGCCTGATTATACGAAAGCTCGGGAAATGGTTGTTATGCACGTTGGGGATGGGTACCATACAGTTAGGAGGTGAGTATGCGAAACGTGTCACTTGTGCAGGGGGTTGAAGATGGTGGGGTGGATGGTGCCATCGCGGCGTTGGTTGCGAGCATTGCCCGATTGACCGAGGAGGGGGAGTTGCACACAACCGCCATTCCGGGGCTGTCGCTGTTTCGGCGGATCGAACCGACGGAGCCGACCACCGGCATGTACCAGCCGAGCATCTGCATGGTTGCCCAGGGGGCCAAGCGGGTGCAACTGGGGGACGACATCTACGTGTACGACGCGCACCACTACCTGATCACTTCCGTGCATCTCCCCACGGTGGTGCAGATTACCGAGGCGAGCGCGGCTAAGCCGTACCTGGGCTTAAGGCTCACCTTCGACCTGAAGGAGGTCGCCCAGCTGATGGCGGACAGCAACCTGCCGCCGCCCCGCACCCAGCAATCACACCGGGGGATGGCGACGGGTGAGGTGACCCTGCCGCTCATTTCTGCCATGCAGCGGCTGGTGGATCTGCTGGCCGACGAGCAAGACATCCCGATCCTGGCGCCGGTCATTCAAAGGGAGATTATCTATCGACTGCTGGTGGGGGATCAGGGGGCGCGGTTGCGCCAGATCGCGGCGGCGGGGAGCCAGAGCCAGAGAATCGCAACGGCCATCGAGTGGCTGAAGGGGAACTATGCGCAGCCGCTGAAGGTCGACGAGCTGGCGGACCTGGCGCGCATGAGCAGTTCCACCTTCCACCACCACTTCCGGTCCATGACGGCGCTGAGCCCGCTCCAGTACCAGAAGCAGCTGCGCCTGCAGGAGGCGCGGCGCCTGATGCTCTCCGAACGGTTGGATGCGGCGACGGCGGCGTTCCAGGTGGGGTACGAGAGTCCGTCCCAGTTCAGCAGGGAGTACAGCCGCCAGTTCGGCGCGCCGCCCTTGAAGGACGTGACGCGACTGCGGCAGATGGCGGTGATGGAATGAGGGTCAGCCGCAGCGCAGGAGCTTCTTGCCGTCCTTGAAGAGGATCTCGGCCTTGTTGGCGTGGACGGCCTGGACGACGCCGAGGCCGAAGACGGGGTGGTGGATCAGGTCGTTCTTGCGGAACTTTCCGTTCATATCGTAGGGGACGGACGCGGCCGGGTCGAGCGGCTGAAGCGCCGCCCATGCGTCGCGCTCGGCGGCGGCCGGATCGGTACGCGGGGAGCGGGTGGCGGCAGATTTTTTCGCGCCTGCACCGGCGGCAGCGGTCGCCCTGGCCGGCTTGTCTTCCTTCACCGCATGGTAGTTGTGGACGCCGTGACAGGTGTTGCACTCGACGCGGACGATCTGCTCGCCGACCATGGCGACGATGGTATGGTTCAGGACGCTGCGACAGCGGGTGCAGCGCGCCTCGACGATGCTTCCGGCAGACGGTTTCTTGCTCAATCTCTTGTCTCCTACTGATGGTGTCCCGGGTTCGGGTGGGCCGCAAGATATAGCACGTTCCGCCCTTCGGGGCAACGGCAAATCCCCTGTCAGCCGTTTTCTTTTTCCGGGGGGAATGCGCAGTCGCGCTTGAGTTTGCCGGAGAGGGCATCGGCGGCCCGCTGGGGCTCGGGGAGCCGGTAGCGCGGGGCGAGGCGCAGGACGCACTCCGCCGCCTCGTCGAAGGTGATGAGGTGCCCCGGCGAGACGAAGAGCGGCCGCACCCCGGCCCGCGTGCGCAGCACCGTGCCGATCCGCTCGCCGTGATACAGGAGCGGACTTGCGCTCCCCCGTTCCGGACCGGGCTCGTCGTACTCGCCGATGAGGCGGGACTTGGCGCTGCCGATGGCCGGAAGCCCCAGCACCACCCCCAGGAAGGCGGCGATCCCCATCCGCCGCGGGTGGGCGATCCCCTGGCCGTCCACGATCAGGAGGTCGGGCTGCCGCGACAGCCTGCCGAGGGCGGCCAGCATGGCGGGGGCCTCCCGGAACGAGAGATAGCCGGGGATGTAGGGGAAGGTGACGGGCCGGACCTCGTGGGCCGATTCCAGGAGGGTGAGGGTCCGGCAGTCGAAGAGGGTTGCCACGGCGACGATCCGGTCGCCGGCGAAAGCGGCGTCCACCCCCGCGACAATGGCCGGCTCCGCCGGGAGCGGTACGAGCCGGATCTCCCGTGCCAGCCGTTCCTGGAGCGGCCTCGCTTCGGCGATGGTTTCGGGCCATGGCGCAATCGTGATCATGGTAAAGTGGTACCCCTCCCGCCGACCGATGTCAAGCCGGCACCCGCAGCCGCGGATTCGTATCGTGGTATACTAGACAGGGTAGCGAAATCTCTCCTCCTCCGGGAGCAAGGAGGCCGCGATGGAAGGAATAGCGAAACCGGCACTGCTCATATTCCTCGTACCGGTCATCTTCGGCGTCATCGGCGGGGTGCTTGCCGCGAACCGCGGCCGGAACTTCGTCCTCTGGGGTATCCTGAGCCTCCTTCTCCCGATCTGCATCCTGATCGTCTGGTTCGAGAAGCCGGTGAAAGAGGTGGAGGGGAAGTTCCGAAAATGCAGCACCTGCGGCGACTGGCTCAAGTGGCGGGAGCCGGTCTGCCCCTCCTGCCAGGCCCCCCAGACGCTTCCCCCTTCCGGGTGACGGCATCAGCTGAGCCGGTCGTCGTCACCCTTGATGTGGATGAACCCCTTGTGGCTCACCTCGTGGTTGAGGCTGGATATCGTCTCGCAGCTGTCGCAGAGGTATTTCTCGCCGATGTCACCGTAGGTTGCATGTTCGCACGCGCCGCTCCAGACCTTCACGTCGCACCGTCCGGTTGTTTCGAGTCGTTCGCTGTCTTTCATTGTCTTCACCTCTTTTCTCCTTCCATTATAGCATCTTGGAGCCGCGGCCTGCACGGCCGGGCCGGTGGCGGGAATTGTGCTGGAAACATGCTGCGGTTGGGGGTATGATAACCGCCGTCGTGGCCGGGCAGGTGCCGGCCGGACGAAGAGAATCGGGCGACGGGGAGATGGCGTGGCGAAGTGGCTGGTTATGGCGATGGTGGCGGTGGTGTTCGCCGGGTGGGCGTTCCCCGGAGCGGTTCCGGCCGCCGAAGGTGCGGGTGCGGTGACCGTGAAGGTCGTCGGCCTGCGCGGCGCGTCGGGACGCGTCATCGTCGCCCTGTTTGGCGCTGACGACGGCTTTCCGAGCAGGTTCGAGAAGGCGTTGACGAAGGTTACGGTGGAGATCCGCGACGGGCGGGCGCTGGCGCGGTTCGACAATGTTCCCCCCGGCCGGTATGCGGCCTGTGCCGTCCACGACGAGAACGGCAACGGCCGGCTCGATACGAACTTCATCGGCATCCCCCGTGAGGGGGTGGGGGTTTCCAACAACGTCCGGAGCCGGATCGGTCCCCCCGGCTTCGACGATGCCGCATTCACCCACGGCGCCGGGCCGACGACCCTGGAGATCCGGCTCCGTTACCTGTAGCGATGCCGTCGCAACCCTTTCACCCGGGAAGCCGTTTCCGCTTCCGCCTGATCCCATGACACCAGCCGATACCCCATCTTCTGCAGCACCGCCCGGCCTCCGCGCGACCTACGGCCCGTTCCTCCTCCTCTGTCTTCTCGGGTTCGCCGGCTTTTTCTGTTCCTACATGCGCATCCCGGTGCTGCCGCTCTTCGCCGCTTCGCTGGGGGCCGGCCCGGACCAGGTGGGGCTCATCAACGGCGCCTTCATGCTGGCGACGGCGACCCTCTCCATCCCGGCGGGGCTCCTGGCCGACCGGGTCGGCCGCCGGTTCCCCGTCGTTGCCGGTCTGGCGCTTTTGGCGGTGACGTCGTTCCTGGTGGCTCTGTGCGGCTCGGCATGGCAGATGGCGGCGGTCTATCTCCTGTTCGGCGCCGGGGTGGCGGCCTTCGCCCCGGCCATGCTCTCCCTCGTGGCGGACACCATCCCGCCGTCGCGGCTGGGGCAGGCCTACGGCTGGTACACGACGGCGATCTACCTGGCCATGACCCTCGGGCCGGCCGCCGGCGGCTTCCTCGGGAAAAGCCTCGGGCTGCGCCAGGTGTTCATCGTGGCGGGGGGGCTCTTGGCGCTGGTCTCGCTCTGTGCCCTGGCCGCGCTCCCTAGCGCCCGGTCCCGGCACGGGTCGTCGGGGCATGCCGTCCTGTATGCCACATGCCGGCTTCTGCGCAACCGGCGGCTGGTCGCCTGCCTGCTGGCGACGGTGGGGAGCTGCGTCGGGTTCGGCGCGTTCCTCTCGTTCCTGCCGCTCTACGCCGCCGGCAAGAGGTTCGACCCCGCCGAGGTGGGGATCGTCTTTGCCGTCCAGGCGCTTGCCAACGTGGTGAGCCGTATCCCGGTGGGGTTCCTGGCGGACCGGGTCGACCGCCGGCTGCTCGTCGCGGCGGGGTTGCTCTTCTTCGCGGCGGGACTCTCCTCCTTCGGCCTCTGCGACCGGCTGCCCACGCTCATGCTCTGTGCGCTGGTGATGGGGGTGGGGATGGCGCTGGCGTTCACCGCCATTGGCGCCCTGGTGGCGGAGTCGGTGGCGCCGGTGGAGCGGGGGCTCGCCATGGGGATGTACAACAGCTCCATCTACATCGGGATGATGGCCGGTTCCGCCACCCTGGGGACGATCATCCGCCTGTTCGGCTTTCGGGTGGCGTTTGCCGCCGGCGGGATCGTGGCGCTCTTCTCGCTCGTACTCTTCGCCGCGCTGACACGGCACGCCGCCCGGGCCGCCGGCGGCGCTCCGGGCGGGACCTCTCCATGACGGTTGACGCCGGGAAGGGAAACGATTTACACTGCCCGGAGATCGGTTGCGCGGGGGATGAAGGGATGGAGACGGACAGGGTGATCAAGGTGTTGTGCGCAATGGTTGTCGTGGTGCTGCTCTCGGCAGGTACCGCCTTTCCGTTCTGCTTCGACGAGGCGGGGGGTATGTACGGCATCAACCCCCAGGTGCTCCGGGCCATTGCCAGCGTGGAATCGAACATGAACCCGAAGGCCCTGAACCGGAACGCCAACGGCACCTACGATTTCGGGCTGATGCAGATCAACACCGTCTGGTACCCGACCCTGGGGGAGAAACGCTGGAACCGCCTCGGCGACGCCTGTTTCAATACGAAGACCGGTGCCTGGATACTGGCCACTTGCATCGAGAAGTACGGCTACAACTGGAAGGCGATCGGCTGCTACAACAGCCAGACGCCGGCAAAGAGCGAGGCGTATGCGAAACGGGTGTTCCACGCGTTGAAGCGTCTGGAAAAGGTGCCCCAGCCGATGGATCGCGACCTGGAAAAGGCGGTGAATGCCGCCATGGACGATCTGGTGGAGCGCGCCCGCCGGGGCGAGAAGATGCCGGCGAAGACGGTGTTCATCCCCTACGTGCGTGTACCGAAGGGGGCACTGCGCACCCCGCCCGACCTCCCCGCCGGCAGCACCGTGCCGGAGCTCACTGCTTTCAGGACCGGCGTGCCGAACGGAAACCTCTCCCCCTGACCGCGGTCACCCCGCGTGCTGCGCCGCCTCCAAGGCCGCCAGCCGCTCCTTCAGCGCCTTTTCCTTCTGCCACCGCTCCGTCACGTCCCGCATGATGGAGGCGCATCCCGCCATGGCCCCCGCCTCGTCGTGCAGGAGCACCATGCTGAACTCCAGCGAGACCCGGCTCCCGTCCTTCCTGATCCCCGGTGCGGACAAAAGGCCGGTTTTGTACTTTGTCACGCCGCTTGCCATGACCCGGTCGTAGCCGTCGCCGTGCCGTGCGCGCAGGTTGTCGGGGATGATCAGGTCCAGCGACTGTCCCACCGCCTCGGCCGCCGTAAACCCGAGGATACGCTCCGCGCCTCCGTTCCAGAAGCGGATGATCCCCCCCCGGTCCGCGATGAGGATGGCGTCCGGTGACTCCTTCACCGTCTGCAGCAGATATCTCTCCATCTCTTCCATGGGTCCTCTCCATCCGGGCGATTCGCCCCGCCGTTCGTTTTCTTCTGTTACACCATACCGCAACGACGCCGGAACGCCATTGACGCCGGTCAAGAAACCGCACGCGGGCCGGCGTGGTATACTGACAGCAGAGGCAGTGCAGATGAAGCTGCGAAGGGAGGTCGCCAGATGAGAGCCGTGTACGTGGTGGAGGCGTTGCGTACGCCGTTCGGCGCCTTCGGCGGCGCGCTCGCGGGGATCGGGGCACCGCAGCTGGCGGCTGCGGTCATCGCCGAACTGGTGCGCAGGAGCGGTCTCGATCCCGCCGGACTGGACGAGGTGATCGTCGGCCAGGTGCTGTCGGGCGGCTGCGGCCAGGCACCGGCCCGGCAGGCGATGCGGCTGGCGGGGCTGCCCGATGCGGTCCACGCCCTGACCATCAACAAGGTCTGCGGCAGCGGCCTGAAGGCGATCATGCTCGGTGCCGGCTCCATCCTTCTGGGGGATGCGCGGGTCGTCATCGCCGGCGGCATGGAGAACATGTCCGGCGCCCCCTATTTCCAGAAGAGGGCGCGTACCGGCTACCGGCTGGGGCACGGCGAACTGTACGACCTGATGATCTACGACGGGCTGCAGGACCCCTATCATGGCCGGCTCATGGGGGAGGTGGCCGACGACAGCGCCGCCCGCCACGGTTTGTCCCGCTCCACCCTGGATGCCTATGCGCTCCGTTCCTACCGGCTGGCCCGGGCTGCGCTGGAGGAAGGGCGCTTCCGGGACGAGATCGTCCCGGTCTATCCGCAGGGAACCGGGGATGGCGATCCCGTCGCCACGGACGAGGAACCGTTCCGGACGGACACGGAGCGGCTTACTGCGCTGAAGCCGGCGTTCACGCCGGACGGCACCATCACCGCCGGCAACGCCTCCACCATCAGCGACGGAGCGGCGCTGGCGCTTCTGGCCGGCAGCGAGGGGATTGCCTCGCTCGGCCTCACCCCCCGTGCCCGGATCGTCGCCGCCGCCACGGAAAGCCGCCATCCGGACCTCTACCCCGATGCGCCGGTGGAGGCGATCCGGAAGGTATGCGGCCGGGCGGGGCTTGAGGTTGCCGACATCGACCTGTTCGAGATCAACGAGGCGTTCGCCTCCGTGCCGCTCATCGCCATCAACAGTCTGGGGCTGGACCCGGAACGGGTGAACGTGAACGGCGGCGCCATCGCCCTCGGCCACCCCATCGGCGCCAGCGGCGGCCGGCTCGCCGCGACACTCGTCCGCGAGCTGCACCGCCGGCAGCTGCGCTACGGCCTCGCCACCCTCTGCATCGGCGGGGGGGAGGCGGTGGCGGTGATCTTCGAGCGGGTGTGCGGAGGCGGACCATGATCGAGACGGTGGGTATCGTGGGGGCGGGGCAGATGGGAGCTGGCATCGCCAACCTCTTTGCCCGGCACGGCTTCCGGGTGCTCCTGTGCGACCGCGACGCCCGGCAGCTGGAGCGGGCCGTCGCCGGCATCCGGCGCGACCTGGCACGCCGTCCGCCGAAGGAGGGTACGGCAGACGATGTCGTGGGGCGGATCGCCACGTCCCTCACCCTCGACCCTTTCGCCGCCGCCGGTTTCGTCGTGGAGGCGGTCACGGAGGAGGAACCGCTCAAGCGGGAGATCTTCCGGCAGCTGGACGGTATCGTACCGCACGGCGTGGTCCTCGCCACCAACACCTCCTCCATTCCGATCGCTTCAATCGCCGCCGCCACGGACCGCCCCGACCGGGTGATCGGCATGCATTTCATGCACCCGGTGCCGGTCATGGCTCTGGTGGAGGTGATCCGGGGCGCGGCGACGAGCGACGACACCTTCGCCGTCACAGCTGGGCTCGCGGCTCGGCTGGGGAAGGAGATGGCCGTCTCCCGGGACCTGCCCGGCTTCATCGTGAACCGGATACTCATCCCGATGATCAACGAGGCGGTCTATGCCCTGGAGGACAACGTCGCCACGGCGCAAGATATCGACAAGGCGATGCGGCTCGGCACCAACCAGCCGATGGGGCCGCTGGCGCTCGCGGACTTCATCGGTATCGACACGGTGCTGTCCATCGCGAAGGTGCTCTTCGAGCGGTTCGCCGATCCGAAGTATTGCCCCTGCCCGAGGCTTGCGCGGATGGTGGCGGCGGGGGAGCTGGGGCGGAAGTCCGGGAAGGGTTTTTTCACCTACTGACGGCTGTCGGCGGTTTTGACAGGCGGGGAAACGGACCTATACTTCCAGAATCGGAGGCAGGGGAGAAACGGTATGGACACGGACCTGACGAAAGAACAGCGGGCGCTACGGGAGACGGTGCGGGAGTTCGCCGCGGCGGAGCTGAAGCCCGGCGCCGGGCGGCGGGACGAGACGGGGGAGTTCCCCCGGGTGGAGATGGAGAAGCTGGCGGAGCGGGGACTCATGGGGCTCTTCTTTCCCCCCGGGTTCGGCGGCGGGGGCCGTGATTTCCTGAGCTACGCCATCGCCGTGGAGGAGCTCGCCCGGGCCGATGCCTCGGTGGCCATTACGCTTCTGGCCCATACCCTCTGCGCCGCCCAGATCGACAGTTTCGGCTCTCCAGCCCAGAAGGAGCGGTTCCTGTCCCCCCTGGCGCGGGGGGAAAAGCTGGGGGCATGGGCACTGACGGAGCCGGGGGCGGGGAGCGACGCGGGGGGGATCGCGACAAAGGCGGAGCCCGACGGCGACGGCTGGCGGCTTTCCGGCAGCAAGTTCTTCATCACCAACGGCGGCAAGGCGGACACCCTGGTGATCATGGCGGTGACCGATCCTGCCAAAGGGAGCAAGGGGATTTCCGCCTTCATCGTCCCCGGCGACAGCCCCGGGCTGCAGGCGGGGAAGAACCTGGAGAAGCTGGGGTTTCGCTCCAGCAACACGGTGGGGCTCGTGCTGAAGGATATGTTTGTTCCACGGGAGAACCTCTTGGGTGAACTGCACCGCGGCTTCGTCCAGGCGATGGGGAACCTGGAGGGGGGGCGGATCGGCGTCGCCGCCATGGCGGTGGGGATCGGCCGGGCCTGCCTGGAGGACGCCATCGCCTACGCCCGGAAGCGCCACGCCTTCGGCCACCCCATCGGGGAGTTCCAGGCGATTCAAACGATGCTCGCGGACATGGCCACCGAGCTGGACGCGGCGCGGCTCCTCGTGCTCCGGGCGGCGCGGCGCAAAGACGCCGGGGAGCCGTTCGGCCGGGAGGCGTCCATGGCCAAGCTGTACGCCTCCGAGGCCGCCACCCGGGCGGCGAACCGGGCGGTGCAGATCCACGGCGGCTACGGCTACACCCGCGCCTTCCCGGTGGAGCGGTACCTCAGGGAGGCGAAGCTGTGCGAGATCGGCGAGGGGACCTCGGAGATCCAGCGGATGATCATCGCGAGGGAACTGCTGAGAAGCGGTGAGACGTGAGACGCAAGACGCAATACGTGAGAAGTCATTTACGTCTAACGTCTTACATCTTACGTCTAGCTTAAGGGGGGTACGACATGCGTCCCGTCTATATGATAACCGGCGGCATCACGAAGTTCGCGAAGGCGCACCCGGAGAAGGATTTCCGGCTCATGGTGAAGGAGGCGTTCGACTACGCCCTGGCGGACCTGCCGGGTCTCTCCCGGGCGGATATCGACGGCACGGTCTGCTCCTACTTCTCCGACCACTTCACCCGCCAGTTGAAGGCGGGGGCGATGGTGCAGGACTACCTGGGCTTGTGCCCCAAGCCGTCCCGGCGGATCGAGGGGGGGGGCGCCACGGGAGGGTTGTGCTTCCAGTCGGCCTGGGAGGCGGTGGCCTCGGGACGGATGGAGGCCTGTCTCGCCATGGGGTTCGAGACCATGAGCCGGGTGAACACCTGGAAGGGGAACGAGTTCATCGCGCTCGCCTCGGACACGAACTTCGACTACCCGGTGGGGGGGTTCTACACCGGCTACTACGCCATGATGGTGCGCCGGCACATGCACGAGTTCGGCACCACCGTGGAGCAGATGGCCAAGGTGGCGGTCAAGAACCACCAGAACGCCCTGTTCAACTGCTACGCCCAGAGCCCGGCGTCGCTCACCATCGAGGAGGTGCGCCGGTCTCCCCTGGTGGCCACGCCGCTCACGATACTTGACTGCTGCCAGATGTCCGACGGCGCTGCGGTGGCGCTGCTCGTCTCCGAGAAGACGGCGCAGCGGCTCGGCGGCCGGCCGGTGCGGGTGAGCGGGGTGGGGTGCGGCACCGACGCCATGCGGATGGCGGACCGGCCCCATGCCCCGGTGATCCTGCTGCCCCACGAGAGTGCGGCGGAGTACGCCAACATGAAGTACCCGGGGGTCCACTCCTTCCGCGGGGGGCGGATGGCGGCGAAGCTCGCCTACGAGATGGCGGGGGTTACCGATCCCGGCAGGGACCTGGACTTCGTGGAGCTGCACGACGCCTACACCTCGTCGGAGATCCAGACCTACGAGGACCTGGGGCTCTGCCGCTACGGCGAGGGGGGGCGGTACGTGGATGCGGGGACGCCGTTTCTGCCGAACATCGACTACGGCCTGAAGTTTCCGGAAACGAGCCGTTGGCCGCGCCTGCCGGTGAACCCCTCGGGGGGGCTTCTGGCCTGCGGTCACCCGGTGGGGGCCACGGGGCTCATGCAGGCGGTCTTCGCCTTCTGGCAGCTGCAGGGAACCATCGCCAGGCACCTGGGGGATGCGCGGCTGCAGCTCCCCAGCCCGCGGCGCGGGCTGATTCACAGCCATGCGGGGACGGGGACGTATATTACGGTGTCGATCATGGAGAGGGTGTGAGGGGTGGAACTCAATAGGTCCTATAGGACTCATGGGTCCCATGGGTTACCCGGAGATTGATCATGAACAAAAACGCGAAGCTGCCGGAGACCGAGGAGGGGACGATCCTCTTCAATACCGATCCGATCATCGTGAAGTACCACTACGAGATCGACTACCTCCACTCCTACGCCCAGGATTCCCCCTTCTTCGCCGGGCTGGCCAAGGGGAAGCTTCTGGGGAGCCGCTGCAGCGGATGCGGCTACACGTATGCCACCCCCCGCGGTCACTGCATGGAGTGCGGCGCCGCCACCGACTGGCTGGAGCTGCCGCTCTCCGGCCGGGTCCACACCTACACCACCTGTTACTATGGCGGCGAGGCGTTCCTGAAGGAGACCCCCTTCACCCTGATCCTCGTGGAGTTCGACGGGGTGAACACCCTGTTCCTCTCCCGCCTCGTGGGGGCGGAGCCGGACGAGGTGGCCGTCGGCATGGAGGTAAAGGCGCGGTTTCGGCGCAACGCCAAATTCACCCCCACCGACGTCTATTTCGTACCCGCCTGACGCCGGCCGGGAGGACCAACGACGTATTCCAGCTCCCTGAGGGAGCGTACCGTCACCACCCCGTCGTGTAGGATATGGTCCAGGTGGCGGTCCAGGATGACCGTTTCGATCCCGGCGGTATGCGGTGCGGCGTCTTCCTCCGGCAGCCGGTCTTTCACGTACAGGGTTCCCTCCCGCCGGGTGCCGGCGACCACCAGCGCCCGTCCGATCAGCCCGTTGTCATGCAGATTGTCCGATCCGTCGGTAGTGGCGACGAAATCGAACTGCCCCGCCAGCGAATGGGTCGCGAGTATATCCGTCAGCTCCGCCTCCGGCCGCGCCGACACGACCCCCACGGTCATCCCCCGTTCCCGGAAGCGGTGGACGGTCTCCCGCGCATCGGGATAGAGACGGGGTAGCTGTCCGCCAGCAGCCAACCGCTCCACGACGTCGTCCGCCTCCGCTCCCCTGATACCCAGGAGCTCAAGCGCCCGCCGGTGAAACTGCGGATCGTCCGCTCCTCCCCGGTGCGCCGCCGCCCGCCCGAACATTGCGATTACCTCCGGTTTCGCAAAGAAGAGGCCGGCATCCTCGCACGCCTGCAGAAACCTCTCCTCCGGCGATTCCACGATGGTGCCGTCCAGGCCGAACAGGACGCACTCCTTGTCATACCGGTCGTCGCCGTTGCCGTACTTCAGGGAGTAGTCGCCCGTCAGGATTGCGATGGCGTCCCGCACCCCGTCGCACAGATACAGATACCGGTAGAACCGGTACTGCACCATCTGCACCCGGCGGAACTCCGCCAGGACCGGTTTCCAGCTCCGGGAGAGAAGGACGACCGGCCGGTCGAAGGCCATCTCCAGCTGCAGGGTGTGCCAGACGAAGGAGAACTCGGCGAGTGAGCCGATCCCCCCCGAGAAAAAGACGAAGCCGTCCGCCTCGGCGAAGCGGGCGAGCCGTTCGGCCACCGTTGCGGCCTGGACCGTCCGCACGATGCGGGGGATGACCGGCGCGCTGCGATCCCGGTAGTGCGACTCCGACAGGGAGACCCCCGTGACCTCGCCTCCCCCCCGGGCGGCTCCGGCGACGAGCGCCTCCGCGATGCCGCCGTGGCCGCCGCACATGAGGGCGAACCCGCGGGTCGCCAGCTCGTAGCCGAGCACCTCCGCCATCCGGTACTCTGCCGACTGGCGGTGTGCGAGGAAGCTGCCGAAGACGGCTATCTGCTTTCGGGTGTTCATATCGGCTCTTTCCCGCATATCAGTATGCACCCTCCGTCCGCGATCCGCATTCCCCTTCGTTCAACGGCCGCTTCGGGGGCCGTTGCGGTTTTCGCCTCAGGACATCCCCAGATGCCGGCCTGCCTTCTCCGCCGCCGCGTCGTATGCCCGGTCCAGGAGGGGATTGATCCCCCGGCAACCGGCGACCACCCGCGTGGACCAGCGCAGGTATTCCTGCCGACGCTCAAGCTCCCAGTGCGACGGCGGGTGGTGCATGATGTCCCGGACGTTGCAGATCTTGTCGGCGATCTTGAGCTGTTTCGCCCGGTCCGATGCGGCGGGGGCATGTTGAACCTGGCGCTCCTTCCGCTCCTCCTTTCCCAGGCTCTTGTCGTCGGTCACCTCCCGCACGAGCCCGGCGATCGCCGGACCGAACCGCTCCTCCAGCTCCGCGAAGGTGGTGTCCGTGTCTTCCACCGTATCGTGGAGGATCGCCGCCAGCAGGAGCTCCTCGTCGGTCACGTTCCCCTCCTCCGCGAGGACCGTCGCCACGGCGATGACGTGGTTGATGTAGGGGGTGGCGTCCGCGTCCTTGCGCCGCTGGTACCGGTGTTTCTCCGCGGCGAAGGCGATCGCCTCCAGCAGTCTGATGTGGTTTTTCACTCGAAACGGCTCCTTGTCCGGTGGGGGGACGGCCCCACCTCAATTCCCGCCCGCCGCGGCCCGCTTCCGTGCACGCCAAAGCCGCAGGAAGAGTATCCAGCCGGAGAGCGCCATCCAGCAGATGCCGGCACCGAGCAGCAGGTGGTAGGCGTCGCTGACCAGCCCGGGTGCGAAATGGATCTTCACGAGCAGGGCGTCCCAGCGTCCCCGCGATACCGGCGATTGCCCGCCCGCCAAGAGAGCGCCGGCCTTCCTGAACATTCCGTAGTCCAAAAAGAGGCCGCTCAGCGCCTGGATGACGAGAAACGGCGCGACGACGATCCCCACGTAGCGGTGGAGCTTGTTGACGACGAATCGGTTCATGGCTACCTCAGCTCTCAAGTTCCTTCAGGTTGCGGTACAGTTCCAGCGCCTCCGGGTTCGCCAGGGCGTCCCGGTTTCTCACCGGCTCGTTCCGGATGACCCGGCGGACCGCCAGTTCCACCTTCTTCATGTTGATGGTGTAGGGGATGTCGGCGACGGCGACGATCCGCGCCGGCACGTGCCGCGGCGAGACCTCCTCCCGGATCGCCCGGCGGAGCCGTTCCCGCAGCTCGTTCGTGAGTGTCGCCCCGTCCGCCATCCTGACGAAGAGGACCACCCGTTCGTCCCCCTCCCACCGCTGTCCCACGGCGAGGCTGTCGGCGACCTCCGGGAAGGTTTCGACTACCCGGTAGATCTCGGCGGTGCCGATCCGCACCCCGCCCGGGTTGAGGGTGGCGTCGGAACGGCCGTAGATGATCATCCCGCCGGTCTCCGTCAGCTCGCACCAGTCGCCGTGGGCCCAGACTCCGGGGAACCGCTCGAAGTAGGCGCGGCGGTAGTTCGCGCCGTCCGGGTCGTTCCAGAAACAGAGCGGCATGGAGGGGAACGGCGCCGTGCAGACCAGTTCCCCCGGTTCACCGGTCACCGGTCGTCCCGCCTCGTCGTAGACCTCCACCGCCATCCCCAGCCCCCGGCACTGCAGCTCCCCCGGGTAGACGGGGAGAGTGGGGTTCCCGAGGGCGAAGCAGCCGTTCAGGTCGGTGCCGCCGGAGATGGAGGCGAGCTGGAGGTTGTCCTTCACCTCCCGGTAGACGTAGGCGAACCCGTCGGCGGAGAGGGGGGAGCCGGTGGAGAGGAGCGTCCGCAGCCGCGCCAGGTCGTGATCACGTCCCGGTCGCACGCCGGCCTTTTCCAGCGTCGCCAGGTAGCGGGCGCTCGTGCCGAAAACGGTGAGCCCCTCGTCGGCGGTAAACCGCCAGAGCGCGCCGGGGCCGGGATGAAACGGCGACCCCTCGTACAGGACGACCGTCGCCCCGACGGCCAGCGAGCTGACGAGCCAGTTCCACATCATCCAGCCGCAGGTGGTGAGGTAGACGATCCGGTCGTCCCGGGAGAGGTCCGTGTGGAGGACCAGCTCCTTCAGGTGCTGGACGAGGATTCCCGCCGCACCCTGCACCATGCATTTCGGTACGCCGGTGGTGCCGGAGGAGTACATGATGTAGAGCGGGTGGTCGGCGGGGAGCTGGGCGAATGCGAGCGTATTGTCATTTCCGCCGGCGGTGAACGCGTCCCAGGAGACGGCGCGGGGAACGGCGCCGATCGCCGGACGTTCCGACAGGTACGGCACCACGACGACCCGCCGGATGGCGGGGATCGCCGCGACGATCTCACGGACCCGTCCCAGGGAGTCGTAGGGACGGCCGTTGTACCGGTAGCCGTCGGCGGTAAACAGGATCTTCGGCGCGATCTGGCCGAACCGGTCCAGCACCCCCCGGACGCCGAAGTCGGGGGAGCAGGAGGACCAGACTGCGCCGATGCCGGTGGCGGCGAGCATGGCGATCACCGTCTCCGGCAGGTTCGGCATGAACCCCGCCACCCGATCGCCGGCGGTTACCCCTGCCTCCCGCAGTGCCCGGGCCAGGGCGGAGGTCCGGTTGTACAGTTCCGCGTAGGTGAGCCGTCCGGTCCGACCGTCCTCGCCCCGGAAGAGGATGGCGGTCCGGTCGTCCCGGTACCGGAGCAGGTTCTCGGCGAAGTTGAGCCGGGCACCGGCGAACCAGCGGGCCCCGGGCATCCGGGTCGGGTCGTCCACTACCTCGTCGAACCTCCGGGAGGCGATGACGCCGCAAAAGTCCCATACCGCGTCCCAGAAGGCGCGTATGTCGACGACGGACCAGTGGTACAACTCGGCGTAACTGCCGAACGACGCGCCGTGCCGCGCATTCACGAACTCCCGGAAGCGGGTCATGGCGGCGGTGCGTACCTGTTCCGCCGACGGTGTCCAGATCGGTTTCTTCATGGTCGGGTTACCGTTCGGTTGGTTGAGCGGTTGTTCCTCTCATGAAACCTATAGCACGAACGGGGGGTATTACAAGGCGACGGAAGGGAGACGAATGGCGGGCCAGGGCGGCGGAGAATGGTCAGGGTTCCTTTGCCTGCTGCGACTTTGTCTTTCGACGCGGCACGTTGACCTCCGGCGAGAGGATCAACTGCGGAGGGATCTCCTGGGCGCCGAGTATCTTTACGAGGAGCCCCAGGCCGCCGGCTATCTTGGCAAGCTGCCGGTCGGACAGCACTTCGAGCCCTTTCACCAGGAGCCCCTGGGCGACCTCGGGCGACTTTTCCACGAGGGCGTGCCCCTGTTCCGTCAGCTCGACCTCCACAACCCTGCGGTCCGTTTTCGACCGGGTGCGGGATGCGAGCCCCCGTGCATCGAGCCGGTCGACGATGCCGACGACGGTTGCCGGATGCAGGTACATGAGGCGGGCAAGTTCTGACACCTTGATGGGGGCTGCTTCGGATATGACCTTGATGGCCCAGAGCTGGGGGCCGGTAAGCCCTGTTTCCCGTTCGACCTTCTTCGATTGTTCGTTGACGACCTGAAACACCCGGCGAATGTCGTCGATGATGGCGGCCACCACCGTTGGAGGGGATGCGGGCATGGGGGCTCCTTTGTCATGGCGGTGTAAATCCGGTCGGTATGCCAACCATGTCGAAACGTAACCTGTGCAGGGGTGTTGGACGTTTGCCGGGCTGTCGAATGGATTAGGGAAAAAAGTATACTCTATTTGGCGGAAGGTCACTAACAGATTTTAAGAAAGACAATGCGCCGGATTCCTCCTGCTTGCCTGATCGGTTGTCGCGTGCTGCCGCCACGCGGGCTGGACGGCATCCTGTGTGGCGAGGAGCCTGATCTCCCGGACGGGCGATGCCTGGTCGACTACGCCCCGCGAGCGGAAACCGGCGGCTTCGTGCCGACGCTTGTCGTTGTCCCGCCGATGGGCGAGACCCACTGCACGGCGATTGCGTCGTTCGTATCGTCGCCCGGGTAGACGAGACGCCCCTCGTCGGGGAGAACCTGAGGAGTTTGCAGAGCGTCCGGCCGTTTTGATCGCGGGGAGCTGCCAGCATTTCGCATTGAGCGTCGCCTCTGTCCGGTCCGGGACGAGTTCCGACAACGTGCCGTTGAAGTCGAATATCCACAGGGTGCGGACAAGGGGGTGTCTTTTGCTCCGCGTCCTCTCGTAGCTTGCCGGTGCCGCCCCCGGTTTTTTCTGACACAGGCGTGCCCGGTATCAGCGCGCCGGTGCGGTGAAGCGGGAATGATGTTAGATGCCTGTAATTGTACCGGAAAATACTTGTTCAGGGTCTGTTGTGCGCAGAGAAAAACCATTGACTAACTAGTTTGTGTTCAAATATTATGTAGCGGCATGTCTGACATGTAAACGGTGCGGGGTCAAATGCCGCTTGACCCGCACTAACGGGCGAAGGCCTTAAAAACTGGGAGAAAGAACATGAAGCGGAATGTAAGAATGGCGTGTTGGGCAGTATGTGGTATTGCCGTGATGGCCGGAGGGTGCACGAAGAAGGAGATGGTAAAGTCTGACCAGCAGCTTGCGCCGTCGGCGACCTCAGCCGCGACTGCGAAGGCTCCGGTAAAAACGGAGCCGGTGAAGGAGTCGCCGGTAAAGACGGAACCCGCGGTTTCGCCTGCCCAGACCGCACAGAATTTGGCGGAACAGGCGCAGAACAGGTTTGATGTCATCTATTTCAGTTTTGATTCGTCCACGCTTTCTCCCGCATCGACGACAGCACTGACCAAGACCGCCGAGCAGATGAGGAAAAAGGCATCTACCCGCATCCGGATCGAAGGGAACTGCGACGAGCGCGGGTCGGATGAATACAACCTCGCGCTGGGAGACCGGCGGGCCAATGCCGCCAAGAAGTATCTCGTCACCAGCGGAATCGCTGCGGACCGGATTGCGACGGTCAGTTACGGCAAGGAAAAGCCCGCCGATCCCGCCCATAACGAAGCTGCATGGGCAAAGAACCGGCGCGACGAATTCGTGACCGTATCGCCGTAGTAACTCTCCACCTGCCCCGTGCCGCTTTCCATTGGGCGGCACGGGTTTTTTTTTCTTCCCCCGTTTCCCGTGCCGTCTCCCCGTTGCACCTTTTTTCTCCGTTCGTCGAACCCTGCAATCCCGCCGCGCTTTTCCCCTTCACGTAAAAACAGATGGACCTCCGTTTGGTGCCTGGAGTATACTTCCCCCAATCGATGCGTCGTCCCGGGGGGCTGCCGGGTGACCGGTGCGATGTCGGTGCTACTGAACGGAACAGGTGGTGTCTGCCAATGGGGGAAAAAAAGATCGTGGAAACGGGTCGGGCCGTGCTGGTGGTCGATGACGACCAGGATTTTCTCAACGAAGCGCGCCGGCTGCTGCTGTCCCATGATGTCGCGGAGGTCGTCGCACTCGGGTCGGGCCGGGAGGTGGTGCCCGAGCTGGAAAAGGGGCATGTGGGCGTCATCCTGATGGACTGGATCATGCCCGGCATGTCCGGTGCCGATCTCCTGCCGATCCTGACCCAGGACTATTCCCATATCCCCGTCATCATCATGACGGCGGTCAGCGACCTGCAGGTGGTGGTCGGCTGCATCAAGCAGGGGGCCTTCGACTATATCACCAAGCCGATCGATACGAACCGGCTGCTCTCCAGTCTGAACAAGGCGTTCCAGATCAGCGAACTCTCCAGCCAGAACCGCCGCCTGAGGGAGTACCTTCTGGGGGATTCGCTTTCCTGCACCGATGCCTTTACGGAGATCCAGTCGGTGAATCCGCGCATGCAGGGCATCTTCAAGATCATCGAAAGCATGCGGACGTCGCGGAATCCCGTGCTGCTCACCGGCGAGACCGGCGTGGGGAAGGAGCTGATTGCAAGGGCCATCCATCGGGTAAGCGGCCTCAAGGGGGCGTTCGTCCCGCTGAACGTGGCGGGGCTGGACGATCTGATGCTGGACGATACCCTCTTCGGCCACCGGAAGGGGGCGTTCACCGGCGCGAACGAGTCGCGCGAGGGGCTCGTCGCCAAGGCCCAGGGGGGGACGCTGTTCCTGGACGAGGTGGGCGACATGGGGGCGGGCGCGCAGGTGAAGCTGCTCCGGCTGCTGCAGGAGCGGGAGTACTACCGTCTGGGCTCGGATGTCCTTCTGAAGAGCGATGCGCGGATCATCGCCGCGACCAATTACGATTTCGATGCGCTGCTGGAACAGGGAAAATTCCGCCGCGACCTGTATCACCGGCTGCGCTGTCATCACATCAACGTACCGCCGCTCAGGGAGCGGCGCGAGGACATCCCGCTGCTCATCGACCATTTCCTGCACGAGAGTGCCCGCGAGCTCTCCCGCCCGGTGCCATCCATCAGCCGCGACGCCCGGTGTGCCCTGTACGAGTACGATTATCCGGGTAACGTGCGGGAGCTGCAGAGCCTCATTCACCATGCGGCCACCTGCAATCCCGGTACGACGCTCACCATGAAGGATTTTCTCGAGGTGGACTCGGTGGACGCCGTCGTGCAGCGGAGCCTGCGGATCTTCCGCGACCGCCATTTCAACATGCAGATCCAGTATGAAACGTTTCCGAGCCTGACGGTGGTGGAGCAGATGCTCATCGACGAGGCGATGCGGACGACCGGGGGGAACAAGACCATGGCGGCGGAACTGCTGGGGATCTCCCGACCGACCCTCAACAAGAAGCTCTCCCAGATGGGGGAGATTGCCTGACCCGTCGATACGCTTCACCTTTTCCGGCATGATGCAGATGAAAAAACCCGCCTGAAGCGGGTTTTTTCATGCCGACGTATCCTGCGGCGCTATCGGGAGCCGGACCATGACGGTGGTGCCGCTCCCGACGGTGGAGTCGAATTCGAGCCACCCCCCATGGGCCGTGACGATGAAGTTGGTGACGAAGAGTCCGAGCCCGCTCCCTCCGCGTTCGAGACGGGTGGAGACGAACGGCTCCAGGAGATGCTCCCGTACCTCAAGTGGTATGCCGACCCCGTTGTCTCGTACGGTGATCTGGACCTGGCCGCGTTCGGACAGGTATGCGGTGCCGATGATGATGGTGCCCCTGCCGCCGGGGAGCGCCTGCACGGCATTCATGAGCAGGTTCACCACCACCTGCACCAGCTGGTGGTGGCTGGCGGTTACGGTGGGGAGATGGGGCGACGTGTTGGCGATGATGGTCGCCTCGAAGTGCCGGCCGTGGGCCTGGACAATCGACAGCGCGTCGGTGATGACCTGGTTGACGTCCACGCCGGGTTGCAGTTCGTTACGTTCACCGAGACTGTAGCCCCGCAGGTCCGAGATGACCTGGGCGATCCGTTCGGTGCTGCGGTATATGGTCGCGCAGCATTCTTCCACGTCGGTCCGGGCACTGCTGAAGGGTACCCCCCCCAGAGAGAAGTTGCCCTCTTCTTCGGCAACCCGGTGGAGGAGCGGCAACGCCTGCTCCCACGCCCGGCAGAGGAACTGGTTTGCCATGCTGATGGCCCCGACGGGGTTGTTGATCTCATGCGCCATACTGGAGGCCATCAGTCCGATGGAGGTCATCCGGTTTGTCTGGATCAGCTTCGCCATGAGCTGCTTTTTTTCATTCTGGACTTCGATCCGCATGGACTGCACCAGATCTTCCTGCAGTTTCAGGTTTTCCGCTTCGCGTCGCTGCAGCGATTCGGCCAGTTCGTTGACCGCGACGGCCGCCTTGCCCGGCTCATCCATCCGTTCCACCGGTATCCGTGCCGACAGATCCCCCCCCCGCATCCGTTCGATCCCCGCCATCAGCGTGCTGAACGAGCGGGTTACGCTCCGGAGTACGAAGAAGCTGAGACTCGTGACCGCCAGCCAGAACAGCGCGGCCAGGCCGAAGGAGACGAGGATGGTGTTGTGGGTGGCCCGTTTCAGGTCGGTCGTGTTTCGCACCATCTTGACATAGCCGATGAGGGTGCCGTCGGGTTCGGAATCGGCATCGAGCAGGGTGTCGGGCGAGGTGAAAAGCGTCGAACTGCGCACCTCCACCGATGCAACGAGTTTGTCCGGGGAAGCGGCGTCATTCTCCTTGCGGATGTTCGCCAGCAGTCGTCCGTCGATGGAGGATATCTCTATCGAGTAAATCTCTGGTTCCTTGGCCGCTTCCTCGGCAAGGTACTGAAGGGATTCGCGGTTTTCCGCATACAGTGGAAGCCGGACGGATTCTGCCAGGTGCCGCGCCTGGAGCCTGAGCTTGGCGGAGATGCCGGCGCGCAGTTCATTCACGGTGAAGTAGGTGTACCAGGCCGTCAGAAAGATGGTCATCAAGGCGGTCATCGTCGTGAAGATGGCGAAGAGCCTGAAGCTGAAGCTGGCGCGCAGGGGAGAGAAGGAAAAACCGGCCATCCGGTTACCTGCCCGTTCTGGAGAGCCTGTCCAGCGGCTCGACGGGGATGGCCAGGTGTTTCAGCACACTCCGGTTGTATCTGACCCTCGTCAATCTCGGCAGTCTCACCGGGATCGCTCCGGGGGGGGTGCCGGCCAGGAGCGCCGTTCCCATATCCGCCGCCTGTTGACCCATCCCGAACCGGTCGATATCCACCGCAACCGCTCCCCCGTACCCCAGGTACGCCGAGGCAAAGATGACGGTGGGGAGGTCCTGCTCCTGGGCGAACCGGAAGTACGCCTCCGCCGTGGCCCGCGTCATGGCAGTGGTATCGGGCAAAAGCCAGAGCGCATCCACCCTGTGGACCAGTCCGGAGAGCCGCTCCAGCGCCTCCCGGGGAGAGGATACATCCCGCACCACCAGTTCGATCCCCGTGTGCCGGGCGGCGGCCTGTGTCTGCTGCAGATACCAGCCGCTCTTGGCGGGATCGAGTATCACCCCGACCCGGTGTGTCTTCATGGCATGGAACACGGCCAGGTACCGTTCCGGAGGTACGAACATGCAGATGCCGGTCAGGTTGGCCTGGACGGTGTGCCGGGCATGGATGCCGAGAGCCATGAGGGCGATGATCGGCGTCTGCCGGACCGGCCGGACGGCGACAAGGGCCGTGTCGCCCAGGGTGATGATCAGCCGGGGGTGGTCCTCCCGGACGATGCGGTTGATATCCGCATCCTCGTAGGTGGAAAGGGTTATGATCCGTCGGGAGAGCGGCAGCCGTGAGGCGAACCCCGCCAGAAGCTCGTCGTAGGCCGCTTCATGGCGGCTTTCCAGTACGAGGAGGTCGTAGGCCTGCACCGTGACGGGGAGGAGGAGCGTCAGGGCGACTATGCTGGACAGGATGATCCTCAAAAGCTCACCTTTACGCCGCCTTCGAACCAGCGGCCTGTGTTGGGGAGCGCGTCGAAAGGGTACATGGATGCGGTGAACAGGTTGTGCCCGGAGAAGAACAGCTCGACGATCCGGTCGTCGTGCTGCAGGACCTTCGCCCCCAGGAACAGGTCGAAGATCAGGGCATGGTACCTGCCGTTGTCTTCGGGAGGGGCGTTCCAGTTGACCTGCCGGCCGGTAACGCTGCCCCGGATGGTGCGGTCGTCGTACGCAAGCGACAGGTTGAGGCTGTGGCGCGGGCTGCCCGGCACCTGGGCACCGTCGGGGCTGCGGGAATCCATGAAGGTGTAGCCGGCGGCGATAGAGGTGTTGAAGACCGGTGCGGTGCGGAGTTCCAGCTCGGTGCCGCAGGTTGTCCATCTCATCTGCACACCCGGGGAAGCCGCGACATCCCAGAGCTCGTTGCGGAACAGCGTCCCCCGCAGCCAGAGGTAGGGAACCGCTTCGCTCTCCACCCCCAGGCGCGCGGTCCAGCCCCGTTCCGGTCCCTGGTCGACGGTTATGTCCGCCAGGCTGAACCCCTGGGCCACGTACCCCCGCAGGAGGGTCGACTCGGTGAGGCGCCAGACCGCCCCCAGGGAGGGGCTCCACTGATTGCCGTGCTCCGTGTGGTCGAACCTGATCCCGGGTATGACGCTTACCGGCCCCAGGTCGATGGTGTCGTTGGCGTAGACGCCCCACCGGTCCGCGTTGCGGCGATGGGCGAGATCCGGTGCGAGGGATATCTCCTGATGGTAGTTCGCGTGCTCGTAGTCGACACCGCCCACCGCGAGCTGGCGTGCCCCTTGCCACGAAAGCCGGGCGGAACCGCCGGTGACGTTGTAACGGTACGATTTCGCCGCCAGGAGGAGGTCACTCAAGTCGCTATCCGTGATGACGTCTTTCTCCGAGGAATGGCGAAGCAGGAGCTCCAGATCGAGACCGTTCGCCAGATCCCGCTGCAGGCCGAGGGAGCCGGTCAGGTGGGTGGCGTCCGAATCTTCCTGGAACCCGTACATCGGAGCGAAGATGTTTCCCCGGACTGCACGGGCGTAGCCGAAGGTCCCCCATATCTGTCCGTTTCCCGGCATCTGCCAGGTGAACTTTGCATAGGCGGTTGGAGCGGAGACGTCCGTCTTCTGCCGAATTCCGTCGGATCGCAGGTAGCCGCCGGACAGGAGATAACCGAGACGACCGGTGGTCCCGTTCAGTTCCCCGCCGCTGTCCGCACTGGCACGGCTGCCGATGGAACCGTCGAGCGTCCCCGCAAGCGGCCGATCCGGTGCCGGTTCCCGCGTGGTGACGCTGATCACCCCGCCCAGCGCCTGTCCCCAGACCGAGGAGGCGGGCCCCTTGATCACCTCCACCCGTTCGATGATCCGTGCCGGCACCAGTCCCACATCGGAGAAGTTATTCGAGTTGTTGAGCGGTACGCCGTCCAGCAGGACGAGGACATGGTTGAAGTCCGATCCCTGGATGAGCGTATAGGTGACGCTCCCGGGGCCACCCAGTCGCTGGACCTGGATGCCGGAGAGGGTGACGAGGATGTCGCCGAGGGTATGGGCGTTGAGCGCTTCGATATCGCGGCGGGTAACGACCGTGATGGTTTCGGCGGTACGGGAGAGCGGCTTGGGTGCGCGGACGGCGGCTGCGGACTCGCCCTGCCATGCGTTGAACAGGTCGAGCG
The DNA here is from genome assembly GCA_021779095.1 of Deltaproteobacteria bacterium. Taxonomy (GTDB): domain Bacteria; phylum Desulfobacterota; class Desulfuromonadia; order Geobacterales; family JAJYBI01; genus JAJYBI01. The sequence continues at coordinate 116,443 of JAJYBI010000002.1, read as the reverse complement.
TGTCGACCGTTTCCTCGCCCCGGGCGACCGGGACGAGCGTCAGCAGCAGGCAGAGAACTGCCAGGCAGGCAAAGGTGGAATTGTGCCGTCGGGGATGGCGCATGGTATGTTCTTGTACCAGATTTACTACCGGGATGTCCACGGCTAATCCGGTGCCATTCGGGAAAGCGTCGATGGCCGGCGGCCGGTGAACACGACCGCGTGCGGGGCGTGCAGAAGGATATGACACGTCGGGGTGACGGTAGAGTCGAGCCCATGGGGGGGGATGCACTTTCCTGCTTCGCGTTTGCGACGGGAGAACCGTCGTCCGGATGGTAACGTTTCTTTACGTTCACGTAACACACCGGCAATCGGGGTTCTGTATGGATTGCGCCGTTGTCTGTAAACTATGTTTACGATGCCGGTAGTAGCCAGCAATACCGGCATGTTGCGTCGGATTTGCCTGCAGGGTGTAAAGGATGTTGACGAAATTCCGTCCCCTCCGACCGTTAATAATTGTCTATAAGGGAATATTGGGCCGGCGCGGCATATCCGGGATGCCGTGTGCGGCGATTCCCCGGAGCAGTCGTTGATTACGGCTACCGCCCTCCCTCCGCCCCGCGCCGGCTTTTTCGGGTGGTGCATGCCCGGTTTTGGCATGGATCGGGCAGAAGTACCTGCCGTTGCCGCATCGCGCAGCGCTGCCGCTGCCGAGGAAGCGGCCGGAGGAACGGTATGCGGATTCTTGTGGCGGAGCAGTCGGGACGACTTGCCGGTATCCTGCGGAAGCGGTATGCGGGCGGGTTTTGTCGGATCGTGTCCGCGTGCGGCGGGGCCGATGCCCTCAGGCAGGTGCATAATGGTGGTCTGGACCTGGTGATCGTGGACGACGTGCCGCCGGGTGCGGACGGTATGGAGATGGTGCGGGCGGTCCGCGCTGCGGGTGGAACGGTGCCGTTTCTGCTGCTGGGGGCGCCGGAGGATGAAGGTGACATCGTCGCCGCACTGTGCGCCGGGGTCACGGACTATCTTTCGTGTCCGTTCGCCATCTCCGAACTGATCGCGCGCATCCGTGCCCTTCTGGGGTGGCGCCTGCCCGAACCGGCCGCGGAGAAGGGTGGGGAGCGTATCTTCGTCGCAGCGCCGTCGGCCACCGCCGACGAATACGGCCCGGGTAATCCGGAACGGGAGTGCTCCGTACCGGTGCCGAAGGAGGGGCGGGATGCCGATGACCTGAGGGCCCATGTCGAACAGGCCATCCTGGCGCTGCTGCTGAGCCCCGACTACCGGGACGACGTATTCATCGATCTGACGCGCCTGCAGCACGACTGCCAGCGCCAGGGATACTCGCGCCAGGAGTTCAGCTACGGGTTCGTGCGGCTCCTGTCGCGGCACCTGCTGGTCCCGTGCGGCGAATTCGCCTACTGTCTCGCCGAGGAAGGACGTGCGATGGAGCTGCAGGGGGGGTGACGCCCGGGCGGCTGGCTCGTTCCTCACGGGAGGCGGATAACGAATCGAGAGGTTCGAAGGGGTGCGGTGGTCTGCGCAACCCTTTTTTCGTGCAAGGCGTCGTCGGCGATGGTACAGTCTCCGCCAGTAAGGAACTTTGATCCTGTCCCGGACAAGGGGCGGGTGGAGGAGCGGCATGATGCGCTGGCTGGGATCGCTGAACCTGGGGCTCTGGCTGATGTCCGGGGTGATACTGCTCTTGGGGGCCGGTTCGTTCGCGGGGGGGGAAGGGGCGGCGACCATCAACGAGATGCCGCTGCTGACCTGGCTGCGGGAGATGCCGCTCTCGGAGAGCTGGTGGCTCTGGCTGGCCGTCCTGCTGCTGGTCCTCCTGGCGGTGAACACGATAACCTGCAGCCTGCAGACGATTTTCCGGCGGTACGGGCAGGTCCGGCTGTCGTCGCTCTTGGCCCCCCAGCTGATGCACCTGGGGTTCCTGCTGGTGGTGCTTGCCCACCTGTTGTCGGCCGCGGGGAGTGAAAAGGGGACGATGCAGGTCCCGGAGGGGGCGGTGGTGGAGTTTCCGGGCGGAAGTACCGTGCGGCTCGACCGGTTCTCGCAGGAGGTGGGGCCCATGGGGATGCCGACCGACTATCATGTCCGGGTCCGGTATCTGGCCGACGGGCGCGAGGTCGACCGGACGGTCGCCCCGAACCACCCCTTTTTCCTCGACGGCTACGGCCTGTACCTGAAGGAGCTGGCGCCGCCGCCGATGCGGATGGCGCTGGTGGAGATCCACCGGGAACCTGGGGCGGGTGTGGCGCTGGCCGGGGCGCTCCTGTTCATGGCGGGCAACGTCCTGCTGCTGGTGGTCCGCCGCGGCCAGCCGGCCTCTTAGCCGGGTTGCGCGCAAAACGGGTACACCCGGGCCGACAACCCGAACGTTTGATTACGGCCCGGCGTCAGTAACGCATCCTGACCCGGTAGGCGAGCGTCGCCTCGCCGTCCTTTTTCACCGGCACCCGGAATTCCGCGGAAAAGGCGCTCCCTTTCTGGTACGGCAGCGATGACGAGAGCATGGTCCAGTCCCCCGGTACCGGTTCCACCACCTTTACGGTGATATCCTCATCCTTGTGGTTGCGCAGGGAGAGCTCGAACGCCGCCTCGTAACTGTCCGAGGCGATCTTCTTCCATTCCGTCTGTTTCCGGGTCGCCACCACGTCGAACGCATCCCCCAGCTTGATCCGCACCTTCTCGTCCCTCGGCGTGTGATCGATGGCGTCCTCCCCCACGAACTGGAGGCTGCCGTCGCCGTCGTGCTTGTAGACCCGCACCGTCCCCTTGGGGAGCGGCATCCCCAGACCCCGGTCCTTCCGGTTTTCCAGCTCCACGTAGACCCCCACCTTCCGGTTCGCCTGCGTATCGCCGTACGGGGCGTGGTAGTAGGACTCCTCCCCCTTCAGCACGAACTCCTTGCGCACCGGGATATCCGTCGCGCTTGCAAGGCTGATCTGCTTGGTCTGGTTGTCCTTCACCGTTGCCGGCCGCTGCAGGGTGTAGAGGTGGTATTCGAAGAACGACTCCTCCCGGAACTGCGGTGCCGCCACCATGGCCAGCGCTGCCCGCCGTTCCGGAAACGGCGGCTCTTCCCGGACCCGGTTCACACTGCCGGCAACCAGCTTCAGCCTCGCGTCCCGGTAGGTGGCGCCGCTTTTGTTGTCGATGGTCACCCAGCTGGCCAGGTCGGCGCGGTCGTCGTCCTTGTTGAGGGTGAGGACGTAGTCGGCGCGCCAGCTCATGCCGGCGGTGAGGTAGGCCGCCTCCACCTGCTGCGGACCTTTTCGTCCGTTGTCCAAGAGCCAGACGAGGGTCGGCTTGGCGATGAGGTCGGCGGGGATGCCGGGAAAGAGGATTCTGCCGGGGTGGCCGAAGGTGATGTCGTTGCCGATCCGGAAGATGGGGCCGCCGTTGTTGGCGACGATGGTGGCGGTCACCGCCTCCTCCCGCTCCGTGTAGGGGTTCTTCTGGTAGAGCTTCACCTCTTTCCCCACGTACTTGTCCAGGAGCTTCTGCTGGTTCAGCAAGTCGTATTCGTAGTTCTGCTCCAGGATGCGGAGGGCGTCCGGTGCATCCAGCGAGCGGAACGACAGGCTGGCGGGGATGATCTGGGCGGCCACGTCCATGAACCGCAGCTCACCCTCCCCGACGGGCAGGGTGATGGTACGCCGGTCCTTCACGAGCCCCAGGTTGTCGTTGTAGATGGTGAGTGCCACGCCGGTCTGGTCGGCGGCACTGCTGGTGGCGGGAGAGGAGGCGGCGGTGGCCGGTGCCGGGAGGGTTCCCAGCAGGAGAAGGAGCGCTGCAATGCGGATACGGGGGATCACGGAGCACCTCCTGGTATGGGTAGAAAAAGGGGCGCCCGCAGGGCGCCCCGAAAGACTACTTGACGACGGTGACCGACTTGATGACCACCGGGGTGACCGGTACGTTCTGGAACACCATGTTCTTGCGGACCTGGGGGGTGTTCACGATCTTGTCCACCACATTCATCCCCTCGATGACCCTGCCGAAGACGGCATAGCCGAAGCCGTCGGGGCTCGGCCGGTTCAGCATGTCGTTGTTCACCACATTGATGAAGAACTGGGAGGTGGCGCTGTTCGGATCGCCGGTGCGGGCCATGGCGATGGTGCCGCGGTCGTTCTTGAGGCCGTTGTCCGCCTCGTTACGGATGGGGGCTTTGGCGCCCGGTTTCGGCTGGAGCTCGGCGGTGAGCCCGCCCCCCTGTGCCATGAATCCGGGGATGACGCGGTGGAAGATCGTGCCGGCGTAGTAGCCGCTGTGGACGTAGTCGAGGAAGTTCTTGACGCTGATCGGCGCCTTCTTCTGGAACAGTTCCACCTTGAACGTGCCGAGGGTGGTGTTGATGGCCACCACCGGGTCCTTCGCCGCTTTTCCGCCGGCGAATGCCGCTCCCGTCATGCAGATAACCAGCACCGCTACTGCCATGATCCTTCTGAACATTGTTGCTGCCTCCCGTGTGGGTGAGATGTGATGCCGCGTTGATCAGTGTAGGGCATTTCCCTCCCCCGGTCAACCGGCGGCGCACCACGGCGGCGGGGAAACAAAAGATTGACAATTTTCTGCCGGGAGGCGAATATTTCCCCGTTTGTCCAGGCGGTTAACGATACGATACGAGGAGACGTTCCATGCAGATACTGTTCGGCACCGACGGCTGGCGGGGGGTCATCGCCCGCGAGTTCACCTTCGACAACCTTTCCCTGGTGGCCCAGGCGACCATGGACTGGCTGCGGCGCGAGGGTCTGGCGGAACGGGGGCTCGTGATCGGCTACGACCGGCGGTTCCTGTCCCGGGAGTTCGCCGAGCGGGTGGCGGAGATCGCCGCGGGGAACTCAATCTGTGTCTGGCTGGCCGACGGGTATGTGCCGACCCCCGCCGTGTCGTGGTCGGTGCGCGAGAAAGGGGCCGGTGCGGGGGTGATGATCACCGCGAGCCACAACCCGGCGGTCTACAACGGCTTCAAGATCAAGGAGGCGTTCGGCGGTTCCGCCCGACCGGCGACGACGAAGGAGCTAGAGGGGATGGTGGCCGCAAACCAGGCCGCCGGACGCGACGTCGGGAGCATGTCGCTGGCGCAGGCGGAGGCGGAGGGACTTGTCTGCCGGTTCGACGCCCGTGCCGGCTACCTGGCACAACTGCGCCGCTACGTGGACCTGGAGCTGATCGAGCGTGCGGGCATTCCGGTGCTGGTGGACCCGATGTACGGCGCCGGTGCCGGCTTCCTGCCGGAACTCCTGCCGGGAACGGAGGAACTGCACGGCGAGCTGAATCCCTCCTTCGGCGGCCAGCCTCCCGAGCCGACGGAGGAGCACCTGATGGAGCTCGCCGGACTGGTCGGGACCGGCCGGTACCGGGTGGGGCTCGCCCTGGACGGCGACGCCGACCGGATCGGCGCGGTGGACGAGACGGGGGCGTTCTTCTCCTCCCACCGCATCTACACCGTGCTGCTGCGTCACCTGTACGAGCGGAAGGGGCTGCGGGGCGGGGTGGTGAAGACCGTCTCCACCACTAGGATGATCGACCTCCTGGCGGAGAAGTACAAGTTGGAGCTGCACGAGACCCCCATCGGCTTCAAGCATATCTGCGAACTGATGCTGGAGCACGACATCCTCATGGGTGGGGAGGAGTCGGGGGGACTCGGCGTCAAGGGGCATATCCCGGAGCGCGACGGCATCCTCATGGGGCTCCTGCTGCTGGAGGCGATGGCCATGAGCGGCAAGGGGCTGCGGCAGCTCCTGGACGAGACCATGGACGAGATCGGCCATTTCTCCTACCGCCGCATCGACCTTGCCATCGACAACGGCCCCAAGGGGGAGCTCGTGGAGCGGCTGCGCAGTGCTCCCCCCGCCGAGATCGCCGGGCGAAAGGTCGCGCGGCAGAACTTCCGCGACGGCTTCAAGTTCATCTTCGCCGACGGTGCCTGGCTCTTGATCCGCCCCTCCGGCACGGAGCCGGTCTTACGCCTCTACAGCGAGGCGGGCGACCCCGCCGCGGTGGAGGAACTGCTGGCGGCAGCCCAAAAGATCGCCGGCATCTGATCCCGTTTCCCTCCCCTTGACGCTCCGGTGCACGGGGGGTAGCCTTTCCTTATGGCAGCAGTTCTGCCGGAAGAAAGGAGCCCCCCATGACCATCCCCACCATCGATCATACTGAGCTGGCGGCGCGGCTCGCACACGGCGAGCGGTTCGTCCTCGTGGACCTCATGCCGCACGAGGTCTTCGAGGCGAAGCATATCCCCGGCGCCGTCAACGCCTGTGTCTACGAAGTCACCTTCCCCGACCGGATGAAGGACTGCTGTCCCGACCCCGCCCTGCCGGTGGTTGTGTACGGTACCAGCCGCCGCTCCCTCGCGGCAGAGGTCGCCGCGGAGAAGCTCGTCCGGCTCGGTTATGCCGACGTGCGCGTCTACCACGGAGGTCTGGAGGAGTGGGAGGCCGCCGGTCATGAGGTGGTGACCACTGCCGGTGCCGCTGCCGTTCCCGCTTTCCGGAACCGCACCTACCTGCTCGACCGCGACAGGAGCGTCTTTCGCTGGACCGGACGGAGCATTGTCGGTCGGCACCACGGCACCATCGAACTCTCCGGCGGCGAGCTGACCGTGACGGACCGGCAACCGGCATCCGGCTGGTTTACCCTCGACATGACCACCATCCACAACGAAGACCTGCAGGACGAGGCATTTCGCCGGCTCCTGGAATCCCATCTCCGCTCGGACGACTTTTTCGATGTGGACGACTACCCGTCGGCACGGTTCGATATCCGCGGGATTATTCCCCTCGCCGGCTCGACCCCCGGCACGCCGGGGTACCGGGTGACCGGTGAACTTACCCTCCGGGGGGTGGCGCGGGAGCTGGTGTTCGATGCCCAGATCGAACCGCGCGAGGGGGATGCGGTGGCGGGGCAGGCGCACTTCGATCTGGACCGGACCCTGTGGGGGGTGCGGTACGGCTGCGGGCGGCTGTTTGAAAAGCTGGGGATGCACCTCGTTGACGACCTGATCAGTGTCGAACTGCAGCTGACGGCACGGTGATGCGTTTTTTTATCGTGAGAGGTCGCTTAAGATAGTGCTTGCGATTATTAAATGAGCGATATAAAATTGCACTAATTTTACTGGCGGAGTTGGTAATGGTGCACCGTTCGACGGAATCGCAGGCAGCACACGACAGGCTGGTGCGGCAGCTGGCAGACCTGCTCGCCGAAAAGCATTTTCGCGATGTCCGGGCAGACCTCGACGGGCACGCCGACAGACCCGCCAGGATCTTCAGGAGCCTTGCATGTCCCGGTACCGTGCCCGATGTAACGGCCGTGGGGATTCAGTGTCTGCTGTTCGAGGTGGAAACGACCGATTCCCTCGATGACGTGCACGTGGAGGACGAATGGCGGCTGTTTGCCGCCTATGCCCAGAACCGCAGCGCCGAGTTCTGGGTGGTGGTGCCGAAGGAATGCAAGCAGGCGGCCATATCCCGTATGGAGCAGCTGGGGCTGGAGCCGCGGGTGATGGGAATCTGACCCACCATCGGTCGGGCACCGCCCGGTCCGGACGACATATTGCCGAAATCGAGGGGGGGCACTGTTGGTGCTCCCCTTTTTTGAGCTAGGTATTCCGGATACCTTTCACCGTTCTCCCGCCGGTTTGCACCTCCCCTGATAGGGCGTACAATGTAAGCAGAACAACGCCGATCCCCCTATACGTTACGCCGGACGAGGCGCAGCATTGAACCTGTCTGTGCTGCACGGCTGTTCCGAAGGAGGCACGACCGAATGGCGACCAGCGGCACAGAAGAACGGAACTCAGATGCGCCAGACAAACAGTCGGTCGCCGTGCGCGGCCTCCGGAACCTGCTCCACTCCCGGACGTTTCTTCTTTCGATCTCCGTTGTTGTCGCCGTCGCCGCGGGGGTGGTCTGGTGGTATGCGACCCGGTGGGAATCCACCGACGACGCCCAGATCGACGGCCATATCAACCCCATCAGTGCCCGGATCGCCGGTCATGTCAGCCGGGTCACCTTCGAGGACAACCAGTTCGTCAAGGCGGGGACCCTGCTGGTGGAGATCGATCCCGCCGATTACCGGGTGGCCTGCGACCGGGCGCAGGCCGATTACGATGCCGCCCTCGCCACTGCCCGCGCCGCCCGGATCTCCGTTCCGATCACGAAGGCTACGGCGGAGAGCCAGCTGCAGGACGCCCGGGGAGGAGTCGCCACTGCCCGCGCCGGCATCGCGGCCGCAACGGGGCAGCTCGAAGCGGCCCGGGCCAGGCTTCGGGAGGCGGAGGCGAACAGCGCACGGGATCAGGCCGATCTCGCCCGCTCGGCGGCGCTTCTGAACCGGGGGGTGGTGTCCCGGCAGGATAACGACCGGGCGGTGGCGAAGGCCAAGGCGTCCGCCGCCACGGTGGATGCGGACCGGGCAACGGTGGATGCGGCACGCCGTCGGGTGGATCAGGCCCGGGACGGACTGGTCCGGGCGGAGGCCGGGCTTAAGGCGGCCCGGACGGCACCCCGGCAGGTGGCCGCTGCCCGTGCCCGGGCGAGCAGCGCGGATGCCGCCGCCGAACAGGCCCGGGCGGCACTGGAAGAGGCGCGGCTCAACCTCGGCTACACCCGGGTAGTTGCCCCGGTGGACGGCATCACCGGCAGGAAATCGGTGGAGCCGGGGCAGAACGTGCAGCCGGGACAGTTCCTGCTGGCGATCGTGCCGGTGGAGGATATCTGGGTCACGGCGAATTTCAAGGAAACCGAGCTCCGGCATATGCGGCCGGGTCAGCGGGTCCGGATCGCGGTGGACGCCTACGGGCGGAGCTATGGCGGCTACGTAGAGAGTATCGGCCCGGCCAGCGGGGCACGGTTCAGCCTCTTTCCCCCCGAAAACGCCACCGGCAACTACGTGAAGGTGGTGCAGCGGATTCCGGTGCGCATCCGGTTCGACAAGGGGCAGGACCGGGAGCACCTGCTGCGGCCCGGGATGTCGGTGGTGCCGCGGGTGAGGGTGCGATGAACGGTCCGGCGGAGGAATGGCGGCCGACGGTCAATCCCTGGATCATCGCCGCCGCCGTCATGCTCGCCACCTTCATGGAGGTGCTGGACACCACCATCGTGACCGTGGCGCTCCCCCACATCGCCGGCAGCCTGTCGGCATCCACCGACGAGGCCACCTGGACACTCACCAGCTACCTCGTCTCCAACGCCATCGTCCTGCCGGCCAGCGGCTGGCTCGCCAAGTACTTCGGCCGCAAGCGGTTTCTCCTCTCCTGCATCGTCCTCTTCACGGCTTCTTCCTTCATCTGCGGCATGGCTGCCACCCTCGGGATGCTGGTGCTCGCCCGGGTCGTGCAGGGGGTCGGCGGCGGGGCGCTCCAGCCGATCTCCCAGGCGATCCTCCTGGAGAGCTTTCCGCCGGAAAAACGGGGGATGGCGATGGCGGCGTTCGCCCTCGGGGTGGTGGTGGCGCCGATCATCGGGCCGACGCTGGGGGGGTGGCTCACGGACAACTATTCCTGGCGCTGGGCGTTCTACATCAATATCCCGGTGGGGATGCTGGCGGTGGTCATGATCAAGGCGTTCGTGGAGGACCCTCCCTACATCCGCACGGCGCGGCCGGGACGGATCGACGGGATCGGCTTCGGGCTCATGGCCGTCTCGCTGGCGACCCTGCAGATCATCCTCGACCGGGGCCAGCAGGACGACTGGTTCTCCGCCGACTGGATCTGCTGGTTCGCCGTCGTCAGTGTCGTCGCCTTCGTCGCCTTCATCGTCCGGGAGCTGCTGGTGGACGAGCCGATCGTCAACCTGCGGGTGCTCACCGACCGGAACTTCGCCGTCGGTGTCGTCATGATCACCATGGTGGGGGTGGCGCTCTACAGCGCCATCACGCTCCTGCCGGTCTTCCTCCAGACGCTCATGGGGTATCCGGCGCTCCAGAGCGGGCTGGCGGTGAGCCCCCGGGGGATCGGGGCGCTCATGACCATGCCGGTGGTGGGTTTTCTCACCGGCCGGGTCGACTTCCGCAAGCTGATCGGGGTCGGCTTCGTCATCGTCGCCTATTCCCTCTGGTGGTTCGGCGACATCAACCTGTCGATCGCCATGCGGGACATCGTCTGGCCGGGGGTGCTGACCGGCGTGGGGCTTTCCCTGATCTTCGTGCCGCTCTCCGCCGTGGCCATGGGGGCGCTCCCCCAGTCGGAGATGGGGAACGCCAGCGGCATCTTCAACCTGATGCGCAACGTGGGGGGGAGTGTGGGGATATCGGCCGTCACGACGCTGCTCATCCGGGACGCCCAGGTCCACCAGGCGAACATGGTGGCGCATCTCTCGCCCGGGGACATCGCCTTCGGTCTGCGCAGCCAGGCGCTGCAGCGCTACCTTGCGGGGCAGTACGACCAGGTGGAGGCGGCCCGCCGTGCCGGCGCGGTGATCTACGGCGAACTGGAGCGGCAGGCGACCCTCTGGGCGTTCGTCAACAACTTCCGGATGCTGGCGGTCATCTGCATGGTCTGCGCGGTGACGGTCGTCTTCTTCAAGAAGGTCAGGGGCCGTGGCGGGGGGCCGGTGCACTGATATCCCCCGCACCCGTAACCGCGGCCAGCGCCTCTTCCAGGATATCCAGCGCCTCCGTGAGTTCCGCCTCGGTGATGGAGATGGGGGGGATGAACCGGACGATGTTCCGGTCCGGACCGCAGTTGATGATGATGAGCCCCCGCTGCAGGCACTCGTCCAGGAGCCGCTCGCAGGCGGCAGCCGCCGGGCTGCCGTCCCTGTTCACCAGCTCCACGCCGATCATGAGCCCCATGCCCCGCACGTCGCCGATGAGGGGAAACCGTTTCTTCATCCCCCGCAGCCGGGCCATCGCTTCCGCGCCCCGCGTGCGGCAGTTTTCCAGGAGGTGCCCGTCCCGGATCGTCTCGATGGTGCCGATGGCCGCGGCGCAGGAGACGGGGTTGCCGCCGAAGGTGGTGCCGTGGGCCCAGGCGGGCCATTTCCCCATGATCTCGCGGCGGGAGACCAGCGCCGACAGGGGAAAACCCGAGGCGATCCCCTTGGCCACCGTCATGATGTCGGGGGTGACGCCGTAGGTGAGGGCGGCGAACCAGTCGCCGGTACGTCCCATCCCCGACTGCACCTCGTCGAATATAAGCAGGATGCCGTGCTCGTCGCAGAGCCGGCGCAGGCCGGCCAGGAACGGCGACGGGGCGGGGGAGTACCCCCCTTCTCCCAGCACCGGCTCGATGATGATCGCCGCCACCTCGCGGGGGGAGATCGTGTGGCGCAGGAGCTCCTCCAGGCCGGCGAGGCAGGAAAGGGTGCAGCCGGTCTCCTTGCAACCGAATGGGCAGTGGTAGCAGAAGGGGTAGGGGGCGTGGTAGACGGAGGGGAGGAGCGGGTGGTACCGCTCCCGGTACCGGGAGGTGCTGGATGTGAGCGACACGGCCCCCAGGGTCCGGCCGTGGAAGGCGCCCCGGAAGGCGATCAACCCCTGCCGGCCGGAGACGTGGCGGGCGAGCTTCAGTGCCCCCTCCACCACCTCGGCGCCGGAGTTGGAGAAGAAGACCATGTCGAGTCCCGGTGGGGTGATGGTGGTGAGGAGCTCCGCCGCCTCCACCGTGGTTTCGTTGAGGTAGACCCCGCCGGTGTGGACGAAGCGGGGGAGCTGCCGCATTACCCTCTCCAGGACCCGCGGCGGGTTGTGGCCGATGTTCAGCACGGCGAGGCCGGACGAGCAGTCCAGATACCGCTTGCCGTCACGGTCGGTCACCCGGCACCCTTTCCCCTCGTCGATGCCGATGGCGTGATAGGTGTGGTAGGCGGGGGTGAAGACCGCTTCCGCCCGTTCCAGAAGTTCCCTGTCCGCTGCCATGTCCGCCTCCCCCATGAGATAGAATGCGCTGCCGTAATCAAGTGTATCAGGAAAACGCGTCGATGCCGGTCAGGTCCCGCCCCATCACGAGCGTATGCACCTCGTAGGTCCCCTCGTAGGTGTCCACCGTCTCCAGGTTGCACAGGTGCCGCATGGTCTGGTGCCAGTCGGTGATGCCGCTTGCCCCCAGCATCCCCCGGGCGGTGCGGGCGACCTCCAGCGCCATCCGGGCGTTGTTCCGCTTGGCGAGGCTCACCTGTTCCGGCCGCAGCCGTCCCGACTCCCTGAGCCGCGCCAGCTGCAGCGTCAGGAGCTGCCCTTTGGTGATCTCGGTGAGCATCTCCGCGAGCTTTAACTGGGTGAGCTGGCGGGCGGCCAGCGGCCGGCCGAAGATCTGCCGTCGTCCCGCGTGTTCCAGCACTTCGGCGAAGCAGGCCTGGGCGGCGCCGAGCACCCCCCAGGCGATGCCGTAGCGGGCCTGGTCGAGGCAGTCCAGGACGCTCTTGAGGCCGCTCGCGCCGGGGAGGAGGCCGTCGCGGGAAACGCGCACCCGGTCCAGCGTGATCTCCGCCGTGTCGGAGGCGCGATGGGAGAGCTTGCCGGTGATCTCACGGGAGGTGTAGCCGGGGGAGCCGCACTCCACGAGGAACCCGCGGATGGTGCCGTCCAGCTTCGCCCAGACGAGCGCCAGGTCGGCGATGGTACCGTTGGTGATCCACATCTTGGCGCCGGTGAGGAGGTAGCCGTCGCCGTCCCGCTCCGCCCGCGTTTGCATCCCCCCCGGGTCCGAGCCGTAGCCGGGCTCCGTCAGGGCGAAGCAGCCGATGGCCCGGCCGGACGCCAGGAGCGGCAGCCAGCGCTTCTGCTGCGCCGTGCTGCCGAAAGCGAGGATCGGGTACATCACGAGCGCCCCCTGGACGGAGGCGAAGCTCCTGAGTCCCGAATCGCCCCGTTCCAGCTCCTGCATGGCGAGCCCGTAGGCGATGCTGTCCATCCCCGGCAGGCCGTGGCCGGCAAGCCCCGCCCCGAGGAGCCCCAGCTCCGCCATGCGGGGCACGAGCTCTACGGGAAAGGTCCCGGCCCGGTAGTGCTCCCGCACCAGCGGCAGCGCCTCCCGGTCCACGAATGCGCGTACCTGGTCCCGTATCCGCTTCTGGTCGGCGGTGAGGTCGCTTTCGGTGTCGTAGTAATCGATGCCGGTGTACATGTGACGGTCTCCTGAAACATCATGTTCAACCTGCCACAGAGACACGGAGACTCGGAGAAAACCTCAAAACCTTAATGGGACACGGATCACATCTGAAAAAGCGGATAACGGCGGATCAATCTCTCAATCTTTATTTTTCAAATCTTGCTTGATCCGCTTTTATCCGACGTTTCCGCCTGTTCCGTGTGCCATTGACTGTCGTTTTTCTCCCTGTCTCTGTGCCTCCGTGGCAGGTGTTATGAGTTACTTGTCGATCTGTGCCTTCTGCAGCCTGCCACTGAAATCCCGGTACACCACTTTCATCCGGCTGAAGAAGTCGATGGCGCCGCCGCGGCCTCCCGCTTCCGGATGTCCCGAGCCCGAATGCCGCCAGCCGCCGAAGGGGAGGTGGACCTCCGCGCCGATGGTGGAGGCGTTGATGTAGACGATCCCCGTGGCAAACTCCCGCTCGGCCCGTGCGGTGGTGTTCACGTCCCGGCTGTAGAGCGCCGACGACAGGCCGAAGGGGACGCCGTTGACGATGGCGGTCGCCTCGTCGAAGGAGCCGCACCGGATGATGCTCACCACCGGTCCGAAGATCTCCTCCCGGGCGATCCGCATGGCCGGCGTCACGCCGGTGAAGATTGTCGGTTCGATGAAGAAGCCGTGGGCGAGATCCCCTTCCTCTGTCCGCTTGCCACCAGTCACGAGCCGGGCACCTTCCTCCTGCCCTATCCTGAGGTAGTTCAGCACCTTCCGCCCCTGCGCCTCGTTGATGAGCGGTCCCACGTCGGTCGTTGGGTCCAGTCCGCCGCCGAGCCGGAGTTGCGATGCGCGTTTTACGAGGATCTCCACGAACCGGTCGTGGATACGCTCGTGGACGATGACCCGGCTCGCGGCGGTGCAGCGCTGGCCGCTCGTGCCGAACCCGCCCCACAGCACCCCTTCCAGGGCGAGCTCCAGGTCGGCGTCGTCCATGAGCACGATGGCGTTCTTGCCCCCCATCTCCAGGGCCAGCGGCCGGTGCAGCTCGGCCATCCGCCGCTCCAACCGTTCCCCGGCGGCGCAGGAGCCGGTGAAGGAGGCGGCATTCACGCCGGGGTGGGTCAGAAGGTATTCGCCCGTCTCCTCGCCCGGCCCGCAGACGAGGTTCACCACACCGGGGGGGAACCCCGCCGCCGCGAGGATCTCCACGAGGGCGGCGGCACAGGCGGGAGTCTCCGACGAGGGCTTGAGGATGGCCGTATTCCCGCAGACGAGGGCGGCGGACAGTTTCCAGGCGGGGATGGCGATGGGGAAGTTCCAGGGGGTGACGAGCGCCACGACCCCCAGCGGCTCGCGGATGCTCTTGCAGTCCTTGTCGGGGAGTTCGGACGGTACCGTTTCCCCCTGCAGCCGGCGCCCCTCGCCGGCCATGTAGTAGAAGATGTCGATCGCTTCCTGTACGTCGCCGAGCCCCTCGGCGATCACCTTTCCCATCTCCTTCGTGACCAGTTCGCCGAGCCGCTGCTTGTTCCGGGTCAGGAGTTCGCCGGTCCGGTAGAGGAGCTCGGCCCGCCGGGGGGCGGGCAGCCTGCTCCAGGCCGGAAATGCCGAACGGGCCGCCGCCACGGCGTCGTCCACGTCGCTCCGTTCCGACAGGGGGGCATCGGCGACGGTCTGTCGGGTGTCGGCCGGGTTGAGGCTCTCGAACCGGTTGCCGTCGCGCGGTTCGCGCCATCTGCCGTCGATGAAGTTTCCGATCCGCTGTGTCATGGGATTCCTCCCTCCCGACATCTGGTGTCGGTTCCGTTTCACTGCTTTCCTTCGTGCCACCCCGCTTCGCCGATGAGCGGCACGAACCGGACCCCGCAGAGCGATTCCGTACGGTAGTCGTCGTTGCCGACACGCCGTACCCGCAGCAGCAGCTGATCGTAGGCGCCCGCACCGACGGGGATGACGAGCCGTCCCCCGACGGCAAGCTGCAGCAGCAGCGGTGCCGGTACCTCCGGCGCGCCGGCGGTGACGACGATGGCGTCGTAGGGAGCCTCGTCCGGCCAGCCCAGGGTGCCATCCCCTTCGACGACCCGGATGTTCGTGTAGCCGAGCGTTTCCAGGCGGTGCCGGGCGGATTGCGCCAGCCCCGCCAGCCGCTCCACCGTGACGACCGATGCCGCGCACCGGCTCAGGACCGCGGCGGCGTAGCCGGAGCCGGTGCCGATCTCCAGCGTACGGTCGGCGGGGGAGAGCTCCAGCGCCTCCAGCATGTACGCCACGATGTATGGCTGGGAGATGGTCTGCCCCTCTTCGATCGGGAGCGGGTGGTCGTCGTAGGCCGCATCCCGTATCTCCGCCGCGACGAACGCCTCCCGAGGTACCTCCCGCATGGCGGCGAGGACCGCCGGGTCGCTGATCCCGCGGTCTTCCAGGTGAATCCGGATCATCCGTTCCTTTTGTGCATCCAGGTCTCTCATCCGCATCTCCCGTCCTACACGTCCAGCACCACCACCGCCCGCCAGGTATCCCCCTCGCAGCCGGCCCGGAACCGGTGCAGGGTCACCGCCTTCACGTCCACGAGCAGCGGATGGCGTTCCCGGTCGATCTCTTCGCCGCGAACGGTCGCCCGAAGGCGGAACACGCCGTCCGTCTCGACGATCTGCACCTCGTCGGCATGGAGGAGGAGCCGGCGCGCATCCTTGAGGAAGACCAGCTCCTGGAGGAAGGCGAACAGCAGCAGGTCGAACGCGTTCTCCTCCAGTTCGACCGCCAGCTCCCGCTTCCGGACAACGGTGGACTGATCCGCCACCATGGTACCGAGCAAGGCGGCGGCGCTCTCGGCGAACAGCCCTGTACGGCTTTCCGCCGTCGCTTCGAACGCCACGTCTGCGGTGGCGATATCCTCCAGGAACCGGTACGGCATGCCGGACGTCCCTTCTCCTTTTACCCCTTGATGTTGCCGATGGGGATGAGCTTCACCACCCGCCGGCTCAACCCCGCATCCTCCGTGGCGGCGGAGACGGCGTCGATATCCTTGTAGGCGAACCCGGCTTCCTCGGCCACGCCGCCGTAAGACGCGGTGCGCACGTATATCCCCCGGTGCTCCATCTCCTGCAGGAGCTTCTGTCCCCTCACCATCTTTTTCGCCTGGTGGCGGCTCATGGTACGGCCGCTGCCGTGGGCGGTGGAAAAGAAGGTGGAGGCTGCCGATGCCTCGCCCGCCAGGAGGTACGAGCCGGTTTCCATGCTGCCGCCGATGATCACCGGTTGCCCGGTCTCGCGATAGCAGCCGGGAATGCCCGCCATCCCCGGTCCGAAGGCGCGGGTCGAGCCCTTGCGGTGCACCAGGAGTTCCCGCCGCTTCCCGTCCACCAGGTGGGTCTCCAGCTTGGCGGTGTTGTGGGCAACGTCGTACACCATCCGCATCCCCAGGTCTTCGGGGGAGCGGTTGAACTGGTGGGAGAAGACCTCCCGCAGCCGGTGCAGGATCACCTGACGGTTGGCGAACCCCATGTTGACGGCGCACTTCATGGCGCTGAAGTACGCCTGGCCTTCGGGGGAGCGGAACGGGGCGCAGGCGAGCTCCCGGTCGTTGACGGTGATGTTGTACTTCGTGGTCATGGCCCGCAGGAAGGTCTGCAGGTAGTCGGTGGCCACCTGATGGCCAAACCCCCTGCTGCCGCAGTGGAACATGATCACCACCTGGTTGGGGATGGCGATGCCGAAGGCGCGGGCGGTCTCCTCGTCGTAGATGTGCTCCTTTCGCGCCACCTGGATCTCGCAGTAGTGGTTGCCGGAACCGAGCGTCCCGATCTGGTCGAAGCCGCGCTCGATCGCCTTCTCGCTGCACTGCTCCGCGTTCGCGCCGCCGTAGCAGCCCCCTTCCTCCGTCAGCTCCAGGTCCTCCGGCCAGGCGTAGCCGTGCTCCAGGCACCAGCGGGACCCCTTTTCCAGCACCTCCCGAAACTCGTCGCGGGAACAGCGCACGAAACCGGTACAGCCGACCCCCGTGGGGATGCGGGCAAACAGCCGGTCCACCAGGTGGTGCAGCTGGGGCCGCACCTCTTCCTCCGTCAGGTTCGTCAGCACGAGCCGCATGCCGCAGTTGATGTCGAAGCCGATCCCGCCGGGGGAGATGACGCCGGTAGCCGGGTCCATGGCGGCGACACCGCCGATGGGGAAACCGTACCCCCAGTGGCCGTCGGGCATGCAGTACGCGTACTTGACGATGCCGGGGAGGCAGGCAACGTTCGCCACCTGCTCGAAAACCCCCTGGTCCATCCGGGCGACGAGTTCTTCCGTGGCGACGATCCGCGCCGGGACCAGCATCCCCTTTCTGTAGGAAACGGGGAGCTCCCAGATCGTGGGAGATATGCGGCGCAACTGGGCGGGAACCGACATGGCGTATCTCCTCTCCGTTGATGGCATATCTTGTAAACAGTATAACATGCGGGCAGGGGGGTGTCAGGGAGGACGTGCCGCCGTGGCATCCCTCGTGCTACAATAAGGGTGCGGAAAACAAGGAAAAATGTTGCAGGAAAGGTGGTGCCCGGCATGACAAGCACGCTGGATACGAAACGGCTGGCGGAACTGGGGGAGAGCGAGTATGTCGAGTTGAAATCCCTCTACTGCCGGATGCGGAATCTCAAACAGGTGATCGACAACATGCACGAAAGGCTCGTGGCGGACGGTACGCCGCCCGATTTTGACGGTGTGGAGGCTGCCTGGCTCACAGTGGGTGAAATGTACGGTGACCTTGAACGTTACCTGCTCGCCGAGTGCGATCCGTCGTGCGCCTGCAATCCGGTGGAGCGCGGGATGGATGACGACGTGGTCTGTCCGCTCTGATGATCAGGGTGGCGGTTCCCGGCGATGCACTCGGGCCGATACGAGGTGATCGAAACGGCCGGGGAAGGGTTCGTGGTGGTCACCCTTTTGCTGTCAAATGCTGAATAATTTCACTGCTCACTTTGTCCGGCCCGTTTGACCTGAATTTGTGACACGGCAGAACTTCCTATCCAGTATTAATTCAGCTGAATAATCTCCGCGGATTGTGTATGATGTCGCGCTGTCTGCGTTGGCCAGTTAGAAACGCTTGTCTGGCGGTCCGCTATGTCCGGGTGCCGGCAGATCGTCACGGACGTACCGTCGAAACCCGTCAGCAAATAAGCAGGAGGCCCTTCCATTGGATCATTCCGTTCACAATAAAATCGTTTCCTTCATCTGGTCCATCGCCGACGACTGTCTGCGCGACGTCTATGTGCGCGGCAAATACCGTGACGTCATCCTTCCCATGTTCGTGCTGCGGCGCCTCGACTGTCTGCTGGAGCCGACCAAGGACGCCGTCATGGAGGAGGTCGCGTTCCAGCGCGACGACGCCGGCTTCACCGACCTGGAGCCGGACGGGCTTCGGGAGGCTTCCGGCTATGTCTTCTACAACACCTCCCCCTGGACGCTGAAAAAGCTCGTCGATACCGCCGCCAACAACCGCCAGATCCTGGAGGCCAACTTCAAGGCGTATCTGGACGGCTTCAGCGACAACGTCAAGGAGATCGTGGACAAGTTCAAGCTGCGCGCCCAGGTCGGCCACATGGCGGAGAAGGATGTGCTGCTGGAGGTGTTGGAGAAGTTCACCTCCCCCACCATCAACCTCACCCCGAACGAAATGCGCGACCCGGACGGCCGCAAGCTGCCACCGTTGACCAATCTTGGTATGGGGTATGTCTTCGAGGAGCTGATCCGCAAGTTCAACGAGGAGAACAACGAGGAGGCCGGGGAGCACTTCACCCCCCGTGAGGTGATCGACCTCATGACCCACATCATTTTCGAGCCGGTGAAAGATGCTCTGCCGCCGGTCATCACGGTCTACGATCCGGCCTGCGGGTCCGGGGGGATGCTCACGGAATCCCAGGATTTCATCACCGATCCCGAGGGGCTGATCCGCGCCAAGGCCGACGTCTACCTCTACGGCAAGGAGATCAACGACGAGACCTACGCCATCTGCAAGTCGGACATGATGATCAAGGGGAACAACCCCGAGAACATCAAGTGCGGCTCGACCCTGGCCAGTGACGACTTCGCCGGGCTGCGATTCGATTTCATGCTTTCCAATCCTCCCTACGGTAAATCCTGGGCCGGCGATCAAAAGTACATCCTCGACGGCAAGGAGGTGCTGGACCGCCGCTTTGAGGTGCCGCTGAAAGATTTTCGCGGCATTGAGGAGACCGTTGCCGCCACACCCCGCTCCTCCGACGGCCAGCTCCTCTTTCTCATGGAGATGGTCAACAAGATGAAGGACCTGGACAAAGGGCCGGCCGGCTCGCGCATCGCTTCGGTCCACAACGGCTCGTCCCTCTTCACCGGCGACGCCGGCGGCGGGGAGAGCAACATCCGCCGCTATATCATCGAGAATGACTATCTCGAAGCGATCATCCAGCTCCCCAACAACCTCTTCTACAACACCGGCATCACCACCTACGTCTGGGTGCTTTCCAACAAGAAGGCGACGGAACGGCGCGGCAAGGTGCAGCTCATCGACGCGAGCCAGATGTACCGCAAACTGCGCAAGAACCTCGGCGCCAAAAACTGCGAGTTCGCCCCCGAGCATATCCGCGAGATCACCCGGCTCTACCTCAACATGCCCAACGACGGCATTTCCAAGGTCTTCGACACCAGCGACTTCGGCTACTACAAGGTCACCATCGAGCGTCCAAGCCGCAAGGCCGCCCAGTTCACCCCCGAGCGGATAGCCACGCTCCGGTTCGTCCCGGCCCTGCGCGAGGTGATGGAGTGGGCCTGGGAGAAGTGGGGAGATGAGGTCTATACGAAGCTGGTGGACCACCGCAAGGCGATAGAGGCACATCTGGAGAAGGAAGAGATCAGCCTTTCCGCCAAACAGAGCAAGGCGCTCTTCGATCCGGCTACCTGGGAGTACCAGAAGGCCCTGCTGGACGTAGCCGAAGCGGTCATGGCGGAGGTCGGGCAGGAGCTCTTCATGGACTTCAACCGGTTCACCGAGCGGGTCGACGCCGCGCTCAGGTTGCATCAGGTCAAGCTCACGGCCAGCGAGCGCAACCAGCTCTTCAATGCGGTGAGCTGGTACGACGAGCAGGCCGCGCGGGTGATCAGGAAGGTGCACAAGCTGAGCGGCAAGAAGCTGGAGGAGCTGCTCGCCGAACTCCGTTGCACCCGGGAGCAGTTGGCCGATTACGGCTACTGGCCGACAAAGACCAAAGGCGAGTACGTCGAGTACGACAGCGAATCGGACCTGCGCGACACCGAAAATGTGCCGCTGAAGGAAGATATCCACGGCTACTTCCTGCGGGAGGTGCGCCCCCATCTGGACGAGGCGTGGATCAACATCGACCAGACCAGGATCGGCTACGAGATCAGCTTCAACAAGTATTTCTACCAGCACAAGCCGCTGCGGTCGCTGGAAGAGGTGACGCGGGACATTCTGGCGCTGGAGGCGGAGACCGAGGGGCTGTTGAAGAAGCTGGTGAGTTTCGGAGGCGGGCAGTGACGGCGTATCCGCGTTACGAGGTGTATCGGGATAGCGACCTAGAGTGGTTGGGAGAAATCCCAACTCACTGGAATTTGCTCAGAAATAAATATCTCTTCAAGGAGCGAGTTGAAAAAGGCTTTCCGGATGAGCCCTTACTTGCAGCAACACAGGCTCAAGGTGTTGTCCGTAAAACCGACTATGATGCACGTACAGTAGAAGCGACAAAAGATTTCCACTTGCTCAAGCTGGTTAAGGAAGGGGACTTTGTAATCAGCCTTCGCTCTTTTGAAGGCGGTATTGAGTACGCCTACCATCAAGGCATCATAAGCCCAGCGTATACGGTTCTTACTCCACGAAACCAAGAAGAAGCTCGTTACTACAAATATTTTCTGAAGTCTCCCCAGTTCATACAGAGCCTTAAGCTGTTTGTAACGGGCATCCGTGAGGGGCAAAACATTGACTATGCAAAGCTAAGTCGATCATTTTTGCCATGCCCGCCTGCCCATGAGTGCATCCGCATCGCCAACTTCCTCGACCAAAAGACCGCCGAGGTCGACGAGGCCATTGCCAAGAAACAGCGCCTGATCAAACGGCTCAAAGAGCAGAAGGCCATTCTGATCAATCAGGCCGTGACCAAGGGGCTGAATCCCGCTGCGCCCATGCACGATAGCGGTGTTGAGTGGATTGGGAAGGTGCCGGCGCATTGGGAGGTGAAGAAAAACCGTGAACTGTTTGTTGAACGCAAGGAGTCTGGTTCTGAATTGTTGCCAATTCTGACAGTGTCACTCCATACTGGAGTTTCTGATACCGAACAAGACGAGACGGAAAACATTCGATCTAAAGTCCGAATTGAAGACAAAACCTCATATCGGCGCGTTTATCCGGGAGACATAGCTTTCAATATGATGAGGGCGTGGCAGGGAGCTATTGGCGTAGTGAAAGCAGATGGACAGGTCAGTCCTGCCTATATTATTGCAACGCCTTGTAAGCAGATTGACGGGGAGTATTTCGAATATCAATACCGTACAGCTTCATTTATTGGACAGATGGATCGTTTCTCAAAAGGGATAACCGATTTCAGAAAACGCCTGTATTGGGCAGAGTTTAAAACTCTAAACACAATAGTTCCACCAGTTGACGAACAGCTAGAGATTGTTAAAGAAATTACCGAGATCGCCTCGTGTACCGATAAAACTGTAGAAATTATTGCTCAGGAGATTGAGAGGATTAAAGAGTTTCGAGCAGTTATAATCGCCGAAGCCGTTACCGGTAAAATCAGAATCTGACTGCCCCTCATCCGCCCCTCCGGGGCACCTTCTCCCGGGGGGAGAAGGATTGGAATGATTCCATCTCCCTACGTGAGGAGATGGTCGTAGGCCGGGTGAGGGGATACGAGGTAGAAGGCGCATCAAAAACAACACTCTTTACAGCACTGTTGAAGGCATGGTTAAATATGCTATAAAAAGTGTTGAGGAGGACCCCATGGCGTACATATCGGCAAACGATCTGAAAGTGAAAGGTGTCGTCGCCATCGAGGCGATGCTGGCCAATCAGCCGGAAGCGATTATTTCCGTGCGCGGCAAGGAGCGCTTTGTGGTGATGGATATGGAGCATTACCACTACCTGCGGGAATGTGAGCTGGAAGCTGCCCTGGCCCAGACCCGCGCCGACCTGGCTGAAGGGCGTTTTGTCAAGGAAAGCCCGGAAGAGCATGTCGCCCGCCTGAAAGCCGCGCGATGACATGGACGCTGGTCTTTACGGAGCAGTACGAAAAGCGGGCGTACCGTTTCCTGAAACGACATCCCGAACTGGAAAAACAGTATCTGAAAACGCTGCAGCTCATGGAGGCGAACCCGTTTCACCCCTCGCTGCGTCTGCATCCGCTCTCCGGCCGGCTGTCCGGCCTGCATTCCGTTTCCATCAATCTCTCCTATCGCATTACCCTTGAGTTTTTGATCCGGGATCAGGAGATCATCCCGGTAAACGTGGGCGACCACGATACGGTGTACTGACAATCGGGCAGGGAGGCCGCGTGGTCACCAAAACCAACGAACAAGCACTGGAAGCCTGCATCGAGAGAGCCCTCACCGGGACCTGCCGCGAGCAGTTGAAACGTGAAGGGTTGGGCGTAGCCGAAGCCAACGAACAGGACCGCGGCGGCCATCGGTACTGGTTGGGGGATTCGGGCGACTTCGATCGGGAGTTCGCCGTCGACCGCCGGCATTTCTGGAGCTTTCTCGAATCCACCCAGGAGGATGAACTGGCCAAGATCAAGGACCGCCCAAACTGGCGGCGGCTTGTCCTGGAACGGTTGAACCGGAAAGTCGAGAAGGAAGGTATCCTCAAGGTCCTGAAAGGTGGCCTGCGGATCGATGACGCCCACCTTACCCTCCTCTACAGCCAGCCTTACAACAGCATCAACCCCGAAGTCGCCGCACGTTTCGAGCAGAATATCTTCTCCGTCACCCGGCAGGTGCATTACTCCCAGGCCGATCCCCTCAAATCCATCGACATGGTGATCTTCATCAACGGCATTGCCGTGGCCACCTTCGAGCTGAAAAACGCCTGGACCGGCCAGTCCACCAACCACGCCAGGAAACAGTACCGGGAAGACCGCGATCCCAACGAGCCGCTGCTGCAGTTCGGTCGCTGCCTAGTGCACTTCGCCGTCGATACCGACGACGTCTACATGACCACTCGTCTGGAGGGGAAGCGGACCAACTTCCTCCCCTTCAACAAGGGATACAAGCACGGCAAGGGAAATCCGCCGAATCCCGCCGGGCATAAAACCAGTTACCTTTGGAACGAGGTCCTCACTCGGCAGAGCCTGGCTAACATCATCGAGCACTTTGCCAAGCTGGTGGGAGAAAAGGAGAGCGACCCGCTCAAGAAGAAGACTCTGATCTTCCCACGCTACCATCAGTTGGAGGTCGTGCGGGAGCTGATCCAGAAGATTCGGGAGCAGGGTGTGGGGCAGACCTACCTGATCCAGCATTCCGCCGGCTCGGGCAAATCGCACTCCATCACCTGGACCGCCTACCAGCTGATCGAGGTCTACACCACGGATGGGGACAGGCCGGTCTTCGATTCGGTGGTGGTGGTCACCGACCGCCGGGTACTGGACAAGCAGCTGAAGAACAACATCAAGCAGTTCTCCGAAGTGAAGAACATCGTCGCCCATGCCACCAGTTCCCAGGAATTGAGGCTGTCGCTGGAGGGCGGCAAGAAGATCATCATTACCACCATCCAGAAGTTTCCCTTCATCGTTGACGGCATCGCCGATCTCTCCGACAAGCGGTTTGCCGTCATCATCGACGAGGCGCACAGCTCCCAGAGCGGCTCCGCTGCCGACACCCTGAACCGTACCCTGGGGGCCGACGAGGACGAGGTGCAGGATGCGATTCTGGAGATCATGAAGAAGCGCAAGATGCGGGATAACGCCTCGTACTTCGCCTTTACCGCCACCCCCAAGAACGCTACGCTGGAGCGGTTCGGGGAGAAGACGACAGAAGGAAAGTTCAGGCCGTTCCACCTCTACTCCATGAAGCAGGCCATCGAGGAGGGGTTCATCCTCGACGTGCTGGCCAACTACACCACCTACAAGAGCTATTACCAGATCGAAAAATCGATCCGCGATAACCCCCTGTTCGACAGCGCCAAGGCACAGAAGAAGCTCCGCGCCTATGTGGAGGGGCACAGGGAGACCATCGCCGTCAAAGCCGACATTGTTGCCAGTCACTTCCTGGAACAGGTGGTGGGGCCGAAGAAGCTCAAGGGGCAGGCCAAGGGAATGGTGGTGACGCGGAACATCGAAACGGCGATCCGCTATTATTTTGCCGTGCGTGATGCGCTGCAAGGGCAGCCCTTCAAGGCGATGATCGCCTTCTCCGGCAAGAAGACAGTCGATGGCATCGAGTACACGGAAGAGACCATCAACGGCTTTCCGTCAAAGGATATCGAGGAGAAATTCGACTCCGACGAATACCGCCTGCTGGTGGTGGCCAACAAGTATCTGACCGGCTTCGACCAGCCCAAGCTTTCCACCATGTACGTGGACAAGAAGCTGCAAGGAGTCTTGGCAGTGCAGGCGTTATCGCGTCTGAATCGCTGCTGCCATGCGCTTATCAAGCGCACGGAAGATACCTTCGTCCTCGACTTCTTCAACTCCACCGACGACATCAAGGACGCCTTTGACCCCTTCTACACCTCGACGACCCTCTCCAAGGCGACGGACGTCAACGTGCTGCACGACGTCAGGGAGAAGCTCGACGGAGCCGGCGTCTACGAACGGGACGAGGTGGAACAGTTCTGCACCCTCTATTTCTCCAATGCCGACGCGGAACAGCTCAGCCCGATCATCGACACCTGCGCCGCACGCTTCGAAAAAGAGCTGGAACTGGAAGACGACGACAAGGCCGACTTCAAGATCAAGGCGAAGCAGTTCGTGAAGATCTACGCCCAGCTCGCCTGCATCATGCCGTTCAACAACATCGAGTGGGAGAAACTGCACTGGTTTCTCAAGTTCCTCGTTCCCAAGCTGAAGATCAAGGACAGGGACAAGGACACCCTGGATGAACTGCTGGAGAGCGTTGACCTCTCGACCTACGGCCTGGAGCGGGTAAAGCTGAAGGAGAGTATTGGTCTTGACGCCAGCGATTCCGAGCTTGAACCACAGAATCCGAATGTGCGGGGTATTCACGGGGGCCACGAGCCCAAAGACCCGCTGAATGAGATAATCAAAGCATTCAACGAGCGATGGTTTGCAGGGTGGGAAGCAACGCCGGAAGAGCAACGGATCAAGTTCATCAACATCGCCCAGCATGTCGTCAACAACCCTAACTATCTGACCCAGGTCGTCGATAACCAGGATGAACAGAACCGCCGGATCGCCTTGGAAAAGCTGATCAACAATGCGGTCAGCCAGGAGCGCAAGCGAGAGCTGGACCTTTACAAGCGCTACGCGCAGGACCCGGAGTTCAAACGGGCCTTCGATTCAAGCATCATGCGGATTCTTGCAAGTCAGGAGATGTCGAAGGTGGTTTTGGAGACTGCAGCGATATAAGAGGCTGGGGATTAGCGAGCGGACACGCAAAAGAAAAATCAAAAGGGCCATGCTGTCGAGCATGGCCCTTTGTTTGTAAGTGGTGGAGCTGAACGGGATCGAACCGTCGACCTATGCGTTGCGAACGCATCGCTCTCCCAGCTGAGCTACAGCCCCACAGGTTGTGACATGTATAACTCATTCCAGTTTTTCATGCAAAGGGAAATTTCAGGGGTGCTCGGGGAGGATTACCCTGAACTCGGCGCCATGCCCCCGGTTGCAGACGTTTATCCTGCCGCCGTGCTGGGTCACGATCTTGTGGACGATGGGGAGTCCCAGCCCCGTGCCGCCCTGTTTGGTCGTGAAAAACGGACTGAAGATGTCGTGGAGCATCTCCAGCGGGATACCCCCGCCGGTGTCGGAAACGACGACGGCCACCGCCAGCGTCTCGTCCATGGTGGTCCGCTCCACCATGACCTCCAGTGTTCCACCTTCGTGCATCGCCTCGACGGCATTGATGAACAGGTTGAGAAATACCTGCTTCAACTGCTGGGCATCGCCGAGAATCTGCGGAATTCCGGCGGATTTGTGGCGCTCAAGGGTAATGCCATGGCGTGCGATCTGTTCCTTGGCAAGCTTCAGGGAGTGGTCCACGATGGTGACGATATCGCATTTTTCGTAGCAGATGGTGGTCTTGCGCGAGAACGAGAGGATGTCGGACAGCATCAGTTCGAGCCGCATTACTTCCCGTATGATGATGTCCACGGATTCGAGTTCCTGGCTGTCATGCGCCAGTTTCTTTTCCAGCCGCCGGGCGAATCCGCCGATGGAGACAAGCGGCCCCTTGAGTTCGTGGGCAATGCCTGCCGCCATTTCGCCGATGGCTGCAAGCCGTTCCGACTGGATGACCCGCTCCTGTACTTCGCCGAGGGTACGGCCGGCCTCCTCAATTTCGTGATACAGGATGGCGTTTTCTATCGCCTTGCCCGCCTGGCTTGCCATCAGCTTGAGAATGCGCAGTTCGTTGCGGCCGATGGCGTGCTGACGATTGGGGTTGTCCACGACGACCACGCCGACCACCTTCTCCCGGGCGATGAGTGGTGCCACGGCAAACGACGAGATGCCGAATCGTTTGGTGAATTCGCGATCCGCCAATGGTTCACGTGACGCGTCGGGAACGTGCACCAGCTTGCGGTCGAGGATCGCCCGGGAGGTGATGTTGAGATTGCGGTCCAGGGGGAGGCGGGTCTCCCGGACACGGCGGCTGAATTCGGAGGCGATCTGCCGGGCCATGGCTTCGTCGGAGATGTCCCACCGTCTGGTCAGGGGGTCGTCGTGATCGAGGACCGGCATCATGGGCGTGACGGACTCATCGCGGACGATCCCCAGCATCCCCTGGATGGTTCCGGACCGTTCGTTGATCATGAACAGCATGGCGCGTTCAAAGATGGCGCTGCTGCCGGAGGTCAGGGCGGTCAGCGTCAGGTGGATCAACTTGTTGACGCTGACGGTCCCCAGCATGGTGTCGCTCAGGCGGTACAGAAGGGACAGCTCCCTGAGCCGTTTGTCGTTTGCCGTGGAGAGGCGCATCGATTCCTGGTAGTTGGCCGCACTGGCAAGGCAGGATGAGGCGATCGTGGCTATGTTTTCGCAGAACTCGCGGTCTTCGTTGTCGAAAGGATGGAGCTGGCCGTCGCCGCACTGTTTGCCGACAATCGTAAGGGTACCGAGGATGCGTGACTCGATACGCAACGGGGTGCATATCAGGGACGGGGGGAGTTCTCCGCGCCGGTTGATCTGGTGCACAACGGTCTTTCCCCTGGCCAGCGCCCGGGATGCAATCCGGTGTTCGTGCGCTTCCAGTTCGTGCCGGTAAGGCTGTACCCGGCGGCGGAATTTTGTAAACACGCCATGGGGAAGGTTGGAGCCTTCTGTGAGGCGGATAATGGTGCCGCAGGAGCCGGCGTTTTTCTGGATGGCCTGAAGCAGCAGGGATATGAGCTTGCGGGGAAGCAGCGGCCGGTTCAGGGTCTGACCGATCTCGCCGAGGGCGGCGAGTGTCCGGACGCGGCGGCGGGACGCATCCGAAATGGTGAGACGCTGGATGACACCGTCGATTGCGGGCACGATATCTTCGAGTACGGGCAGGAGTGGCGGGATGGTGTCTTCACTCGTCTCGATGGCGAGTACACCGCTTTCGCCTATCGGCAGGGCTACGATAGCAGATGCGGGTTGGGTGACGACCTCTTCCGGATGCCTCTTGCCGTGATTGCCTTTGACAATGGAGCCTTCCAGGGCGCAGGCCCCGGCGACCCCTGCGCCGAACGGAATGGCGCAACCGGCGAGCCGGGCCGGCCCGGTCGTCGATATCCGCTGGTGAAGGAGCTTGCGGTCGGGGGCGGAGAGGTAGATGGTGGCTGACAGCGCGCCGACGGCGTCGGCGATGAACGTGACGAGGGAGCGGAGCCGGGCGGGGTATGCCAGCGTCGCGTCATTGGTAATCTGTATCGCACAGCGCAGCAGCCCGTAGGGTTCCTGTCCGGCCATTGGTGTCCCGGTCTCCGGCCGATGGGCGGCCGGGCTGGTTTGAGGGGAGGTTGTCGCGTCGGCTCAGAGAAGTTTTTCCCGTTTCTCTTCCTCGATCTTGCAGTCGATGCAGAGCGTCGTGACGGGGCGGGCCTTGAGTCGGCCTTCACTGATATCCTCCCCGCAGGTTTCGCAGACGCCGAAGGTGCCCTCGTCGAGCCGCTCCAGCGCTTCCTTGATCTTGTTGATCAGTCTGCGCTCCCGGTCCCTTATGCGCAGTTCGAAGTTCCGGTCCGACTCCTGGGTAGCCCGGTCGGTGGGGTCGGGGAAGTTGGTGGAATCCACCGTCATCTCGGAAACGGTCTTGCCCGCCTCTCCCAGCAGGGTCCGCATCTCTTCCAGCAGCACGCCACGGAAGTATTCACATTTTTCCCGGTCCATAGGACCCTCCATGCTCGGTGACTTTTAACTGTAAACAGTAAAAAAAATGTGCAAATTAGTAAAGCGAAATCTGGGGTCCGGATTGTAAACGGTTTAATACAACTGCTGTAGTGCCTGTTCGACGGAACCGACCCCCACCAGTTCCATCCCTTTGACCTTCACCTGTTTCAGGTTGCCCGCCGGCAGGATGCAGCGGGTAAAGCCGAGCCGGGCCGCTTCCGCCACCCGTTTTTCCGGGCCGGTGATCCCCCGCACCTCCCCGGTCAGCCCCACCTCCCCCAGGATGACGGTCTGGCCGTCGATGGGGCGGTCCAGGTGGCTGGAGGCTACCGCCGCCACCATCCCCAGGTCGGCGGACGGCTCGTTGAGGCGCACGCCGCCGGCGGCGTTGAGAAAGATATCCTGGCCGGCGAGGGTGAGCCCCACCTTTTTCTCCAACACCGCCACCAAAAGGGCGAGGCGGTTGTGGTCCACACCGATGGTGGTGCGCCGCGGCGTGCCGTAGGACGACGAGGTGACCAGCGCCTGGAGCTCCACCAGGAGCGGCCTGCTTCCCTCCAGGGTCGCGACGACCGCGGAGCCGGAGACCCCCGTGGGGCGTTCCGCCAGGAACAGCTCAGACGGGTTGGCCACCTCGCTCAACCCCTCTTCCCGCATCTCGAAGACGCCGATCTCGTTGGTGGAGCCAAACCGGTTCTTCACCGCCCGCAGGATGCGGTAGGGGTGGCCGGCGTCCCCCTCGAAGTAGAGGACCGTGTCCACCATATGCTCCAGCACCCGGGGGCCGGCGATGGCGCCGTCCTTGGTGACATGGCCGACGATGAACACCGGCAGGCCACTCCCCTTGGCCAACAGCATGAGGCGGCCGGCGCAGTCCCGCACCTGGCTCACGCTGCCGGGAGCGGATTCCAGCGCACTGGTGAACATCGTCTGGATGGAGTCCACCACCAGCACCTTCGGCTTCAGCCGGTGGGCATGGGTGATGATCTTCTCCAGCGAGGTCTCGGTGAGGATGTACAGATCCTTCGCCCGTACCCCCATCCGTTCGGCCCGCAGGCGGATCTGGCGTGCCGACTCTTCGCCCGAGACGTACAGCACCGTGCCGGTTTTCTCCGCCAGGCGGTTCATCGCCTGGAGGAGCAGGGTCGACTTGCCGATCCCCGGATCGCCGCCGATGAGGACGAGAGATCCATCCACGAGCCCGCCCCCCAGCACCCGGTCGAACTCGTCAATCCCGGTGCGGACGCGGATTTCGGCCGTGCCGCTTACCTCCGAGAGCGGCACGGGGCTGCTGTCGGTGCCGGCAGCCGGCGCGGCGCCGCCGAACCGCACCTCCTCCACCAGGCTGTTCCAGGCGGAACAGTCGGGGCAGCGCCCCAACCACTTGGGGGACTGGTAGCCGCATTTCTGGCAGGTGTAGATGGATTTTTCCTTCATGCGTACCCCGTGTACCGTGTCGGCAGTTTTCCTCCATAGTAGTGCCTGCGGCCAATCGCTGTCAACCAAAGGCACGGTGCGAAAGCCTGAAAACCGGCTTGGAAAAACTTCTTGACTGTTGCTTGAAAACGGGGTATTTTCTCACGCTCATCTAAAAATAGCGCAAAGGTGGTGAAGAAGCATGTACGCAGTTGTCAAAACCGGAGGGAAGCAGTACAAAGTTTCCGAGGGCGACTTTCTGAAAGTCGAGAAGCTTGAGGGGGCGGTAGGCGATACCGTGGAACTCAGCGAAGTCCTGATGGTTGGCGGCGATACGGTCAAAATCGGAACACCGTTAGTGCCCAGTGCTACCGTGGTCGGCAAGATTGTCGAGCAGGGTAAGGACAAGAAGATTCTTGTATTCAAGCATAAGCGGAGAAAGAATACCAGGAAACTGAACGGGCACCGTCAACTCAGAACGATCCTCAGGATCGAGAAGATCAACGCCTGATAGTTTGACCTGATCAAGGAGATAGTACCATGGCACACAAGAAAGGGGTCGGCAGTTCACGGAACGGTCGTGATTCTGACGGCCAGCGACTCGGTTGCAAGAAGTTCGGCGGCGAAACCGTCAAGGCCGGCAACATCATCTACCGTCAGCGCGGGACCAAGATCCACCCGGGCACCAACGTGGGCTGCGGCAAGGACTACACCCTGTTCGCTCTCGTCGACGGTATCGTGAAGTTCGAACGGCTCGGCCGGGACCGGAAGAAGGTCTCCGTCTACCCCGCCAACTAGGCACTCCGTTACCGGAACACGCGAAAGCCTGGGACTTTAGAGTCCCGGGCTTTTGTCGTTTGTTGTTCCCGGGGAATCCAGATGAAGTTCATCGATGAAGTAAAGATCCACGTAAAATCCGGCGACGGCGGCGCGGGATGCGTCTCGTTCCGCCGGGAAAAGTTCATCCCCTTCGGCGGACCCGACGGCGGCGACGGCGGCAAGGGAGGGGATGTCATCTTCCGGTCGGACACCGCCCTGACCACGCTCATGGACCTGCGCCAGCACCCGCACCAGAAGGCGGAGCGCGGCCGCAACGGCATGGGGAAGGACCGCCACGGCGCCAACGGCGACAGCCTGACGATCCGCGTACCGGTGGGGACGCTGGTGAAAGACGACGAAACCGGCGAGGTCCTGGCCGACCTTACCGAGCCGGACCAGACCATCGTCCTCCTGAAGGGGGGGCGCGGCGGGCAGGGAAACGCCCGGTTCGCTACCTCCACCCACAAGGCGCCCAAGTTCGCCCAGCCCGGCGAGCCGGGACAGGAGTGCTGGGTGCGGCTGGAACTGAAGCTCATGGCGGACGTGGGGCTCCTGGGGTTTCCCAGCGTCGGCAAGTCGTCGCTCATCACAAAAGTCTCGTCGGCGCGCCCCAAGGTGGCCGACTACCCGTTCACCACCCTGAAGCCGAACCTGGGGGTGGTGTCGTACAAGAACTACCGCACCTTCGTCATGGCCGATATCCCCGGCATCATCGAGGGGGCCCACGAGGGGGCGGGGCTGGGGCACCGGTTCCTGCGCCACGTGGAGCGGACCCGGATTCTCCTGCACCTCCTGGACCCGTGCCGCGAGCACGACTCCAATCCGCTCCACGACTACGAGACCCTCAACCGGGAACTGGCCATGTTCTCCCCCGAACTGGCGGAAAAGCCGCAGATCGTCGTGATCAACAAGATGGACCTGCCGGACGTGCAGGCGCTCCTTCCCGAGGTGGCGCCCTACTTCGCCGAGCGGAATATCCCGGTGTTTCCCATCTCCGCCGCCACCGGCGAGGGGATTCCTCTCCTTTTGGACGAGATCGCCCGCCAGCTGTGGGGCGCACCGGAAGAGGAGTGGTAGGTTGCCGGGAGCGTACCGGCGGTGGTACAATCCGGCACGGCTTTCACTGACAGATCGGACGGAAAGCGTTCCATGCGTAGAGAAATTCTCAAAAAGGTAAAGCGGGTCGTCGTGAAGATCGGCAGTCGTGTGCTCGCCTCCCCGGAGAACGGCCTGGACACGGCGCTCATCGGCGGGCTCGCGGCGGAGATCGCGCAGATGCGGGCGGACGGCCGCGAGGTGATCCTCGTCTCCTCCGGCGCCGTGGCCGCCGGTCGACGCGAGCTGGGGCTCGGCGACCGCCCCCGGACCATTCCCCAGAAGCAGGCGGCGGCCGCCATCGGCCAGTCGCGGCTCATGCGCGCCTACGAGGACGCTTTCGCGACGCACGGGCTCACGGTGGCCCAGATTCTCCTCACCCGCGAGGACCTGGCGAACCGGCAGCGGTTCCAGAACGCCCGCGCCACCCTGGATACACTCCTTGCCTGCGGCATCGTTCCGGTCATCAACGAGAACGACACCGTCGTGGTGGACGAGATCAAGTTCGGCGACAACGACAACCTCTCCGCCCTGGTGACGAGCCTCGTGGAGGCGCACCTGCTGGTCATCATGACCGACATCGACGGCTACTACGACGCCGACCCGCGGAAATACCCCGACGCCCGGCTCGTGCCGCTGGTCAAGGCCATCACCCGCGAGGTGGAGCAGGCGGCGGGCGACACCGGTTCTTCCGTCGGCACCGGCGGCATGGCCACCAAGATCGCCGCCGCCAAGAAGGCGGGGCAGTTCGGCGTCGCCACGGTCATGCTCAACGGCCGCATCGCCGGTAACCTGACCGGGGCGTTCGAGGGGGAGGAGATCGGCACCCTGTTCCTGCCGGCCCACGAGAGCCTCAACCGGCGCAAGCACTGGATCGCCCATACCCTGCGTCCCACCGGCCGGATCATCCTGGACGCCGGCGCCCACCAGGTCCTGGCCCGGCACGGCAGAAGCCTCCTGCCGTCGGGGATCACCGGGGTGGAGGGGAAGTTCTCCCGCGGCGACTGCGTGCGGGTCTGCGCCCCGGACGGCACCGAGTTCGCCCGGGGGATCGTGGACTACTCCGGCGAGGAGATCGGCAAGATCCTCGGCCACAAGAGCGGGGAGATCGAGGAGATCCTGGGGTACCGGTACAGTGACGAGATCATTCACCGGGACAACCTGGTGGTGTTGTGAAACGTCAAGAGCAATAGCACACGGATAAAATCTGATTTGCACGGATGAACACGGATTTTAAAGGCGAGAATCTTTAATAGTACGCGGAAAAGGCGGAATATTCTGATCAAGGCGGATTTGACGGGAGATAATTGACATTGCGGAGGGGATGATGAAAAAAAGTACCTTCTGGACTTTATTGGTATTGAATGTAGGAAGTATTATTTTGGGAATATGCATTTTGCTGTATGATCTTCCACCCTTCGCAATTTCTTCTCAAGCATATAACAAGCAGATTGATAATGTTAGAAACGAAACTGATATTAATAAAGTAAAGCTGTATGCATTAAAAAATCTGGAACTCAGGCGAAGCTCGGATGAAGTATTGGATAGTGGCATTGTCGTTTTTAGAAAGTTCATCATGTGTTGGATATTTATTTCCGCGGTAAGTTGTACGTTTATAGTAGTCGATTCAAGAGCAAAAACGGGGTAGCGCAGTTTGATGAAAATTTAGATCCGTCGTTATCCGATTTTTCCGCCTTTTCCGTGGCCTATTAAGCCTTCAGGCTTTATCCTGTCCATCCTGTTAATAAAGGGTTTAGAGGAGGTTTTTCCATGACCATAGCCGAACAGATTCGAAAGATCGCCGTCGATGCCCGGCAGGCGTCCATCGCCATGGCCAAGCTCTCCACCGGGGTGAAGAACGACCTCCTCCTCGCCATGGCCGATGCCCTCGTGGCCGCCGCGCCGCAGCTGATCGAGGAGAACGGGAAGGACCTGGCCGCTGGACGGCAGAAGGGGCTTTCCGACGCCATGCTGGACCGGCTCATGCTGGACGAGAAGCGGATCGGCGGGATGGCCGACGGTCTCAGGGAGGTGGCGGCACTTCCCGACCCGACGGGCGAAGTGACGCGGATGTGGAAGCGCCCCAACGGCCTCATGGTCGGCAAGATGCGGATTCCGCTCGGGGTCATCGGCATCATCTACGAGGCGCGTCCCAACGTGACCGCCGACGCGGCGGCGCTTTGCCTCAAGGCGGGGAACGCCGTCATCCTGCGCGGTGGCTCCGAGGCGATCCACTCCAACCGGGCGATCGCCGCCATCCTGCAGGGTGAGATGGCGAAGGCCGGCATCCCCGTTGCCGCCCTGTCGGTGATACCGTTCACGGAGCGGGAAGGCGTTTTGGAGATGCTGAAGCAGGAGGAGTCCATCGACCTGATCATCCCCCGCGGTGGCGAGAGCCTGATCCGGTTCGTGGTGGAGCACTCCAAGATCCCGGTTATCAAGCATTACAAGGGGGTCTGCCACCTGTTCGTGGACGCCACCGCCGACTACGACATGGCGGAGCGGATCATCGTGAACGCCAAGACCCAGCGACCCGGCGTCTGCAACGCCCTGGAGACGCTCCTGGTGCACAAGGAGGTGGCGGAGACCTTCATCCCCCGCATCGCCGAGACGCTGACACAGCTGAAGGTGGAGCTCAGGGGCGACGAGGCGTTCCGCCAGTTCGCTCCCGGTGCGAAGGCCGCGACGGAGGAGGACTGGGCCGCGGAATTCCTCGACCTGATCCTCGCCTGCAAGGTGGTGGACGACATGGACGACGCCATCGACCACATCAACCGGTACTGCTCGCTGCACACGGAATCCATCGTCACGTCGGACTACGGCAACGCCCAGCGGTTCATCCGCGAGGTGAACTCCAGCGTCGTCATGGTGAACGCCTCCACCCGCTTCTCCGACGGGGGACAGCTGGGACTCGGCGCGGAGATCGGCATCTCCACCACCAAGCTGCACTCCTTCGGCCCCATGGGGCTGGAGGACCTGACGACGACGAAGTTCATCGTCTACGGCGAAGGACAAGTCAGAAGCTGAAAATCCGCCACAGAGACACTGAGGCACAGAGAAAAGCAAAAGACAATGGTTCATGGAAAAGGCGAATCTGAGGATTCGGTCGGATCAACCTAAGCCTAATCTTCTTCATCAGATTTGAAACACGCCCATTTAGATTTGAGGTTCTCTCTGTGTCTCCGTGTCTCTGTGGCAGGTTTTTCTAGGGGTTTTCGCGTGAAGATCGGCATACTCGGCGGTACGTTCAATCCCATCCACCTGGCCCACCTCCGGATCGCCGAGGAGGCTAGGGACCGGTTCGATCTGGATGAGGTGATCTTCATTCCGGCGGCGACGCCGCCCCACAAGCCGCTGGCGGGCGACCTGCCGTTCGAGGTCCGCTGCGAGATGGTGCGGCGGGCGATCGCGGGGAACCCCCGTTTTTGCGTCTCCGACATGGAGGGACGCCGGCCGGGCAAGTCCTACTCCATCGACACCCTGCGGACGCTCTCCGGGGAGCGGCCGCAGGACGAGTTCTACTTCATCGTCGGCAGCGATTCGTACGTGGATATGGGGCTGTGGCACGACTACGCCGGCATCTTTGCCTGCTGCAACATCGTGGTGATGGAGCGGCCGGGGACCGGCACGGAGGACCCGGTGGCGGCCCTGCCGCCGGATGTCGCCGGCGAGTTCCGCTATCTTCCGCAGGAGCGGCAACTCTCCCACCGGTCGGGCCATGCGGTTTACTTCCGGGAGGGGGTCCTCTTGGATATCTCTTCCAGCGCCATCCGCGAGCTGGCAGAGGCCGGTTCCTCCATCCGCTACCTGGTGCCGGACGCAGTAGAAGCATATATCAAGGAACAGGGGTTATATCGCAATGTCTGAAAAAGTTGTATTGACGTCCCATGAGCGGGCCGTGAAGTGTGCGGCGCTGGCGCTGGACAAGAAGGCGCTCAACGTGAAGATCCTGGAGATCGGCCGCATCTCCACCATCGCCGATTTTCTCGTGCTGGCGGACGGCCAGTCGGACCGGCAGGTGCAGGCCATCGTGGACTCGGTGCGCAAGGGGCTGAAGAAGTTCGGCAAGCCGCTGGACCTGGAAGGGGAGCAGGAAGGGAAATGGGCGGTCATCGACTACGGCGACGTCATCGTCCACGTATTCCAGCAGGAGGTCCGGCGCTACTACGACCTGGACGACCTCTGGTCCCGGGCGACTCCGGTCGAGATCCCGGCGGAGTTCCTCTGGGAAGGCAAAGGCGCGTGAGGCTGAAGGTCCTCTGGGTCGGCAAGACCCAGGAGGAGTGGGTCCGGCGGGGGATCGACGAGTACGCCGGCCGGATCAGGCGGTACTGCCCGCTGGAGATCGGCGAGGCAAAGGAGGAAAAGGGGGCGCAGGCGGCGGCGGGACGCGAGGCGGAATGCGCCCGGCTGGCGAAGCTCCTCCCCAAAAACGCCCGGCTGGTGCTCCTGGACGAAATCGGTGACCGGCTCACCTCCGTGCAGTTCGCCGCGTTCCTGGAGAAGGAACGGGACGGCGGCACCGGCGACCTCGTCTTCGCCATCGGCGGCGCCTACGGTTTTTCCGACGGTTTCCGGGCGCAGGCCCACCGGAGCATCTCCCTCTCCCCCATGACCTTCACCCACCAGATGGTGCGGCCGTTCCTCCTGGAGCAGATCTACCGCGGTTTCACCATCCTGAATAAGGAACCGTATCATCACTGATTCTTTGCCACAGAGACGCAGAGAAAATCTTAAAATCTGAATTGGACGCAGATCAAATCTGAAAAAACGGATCAGGCTAAAAGCTGTCAGCACCTCAATGTTGGTTTTGGTTGATCCGCCTCGACCCGATGTTTCCGTATTTTCTGCGTCCCGTTGCCTTTCAGCTTTTCTCTGTGTCTCCGTGTCTCTGTGGCAGATGTTAACTAGGGAGGATGGAATGCCGAAGAAGCCGCTGCTCCTGATGATCCTCGACGGCTGGGGGATCAACCCGTCGCGTGAGAACAACGCCATCGCCATGGCGCGGACCCCCAACCTGACCGGTCTTCTCGCCGAGTATCCCCACGTCCCGATCCAGACCTCTGGCATGGCGGTGGGGCTGCCCGACGGCCAGATGGGGAACTCGGAGGTGGGGCACCTGAATATCGGTGCCGGCCGGGTGGTCTACCAGGATCTGACCCGCATCTCCAAGGCGATCGCCGACGGCGACTTCTTCACGAATCCGGTGCTCCTGGACTGCATCCGAAAGGCGAAGGCGGCCGGCGGCCGGCTGCACCTGGCGGGACTTCTCTCCGACGGCGGGGTCCATTCCCACAATACCCACCTGTACGGTCTGCTGGAACTGGCGAAGAGGGAGGGGCTGACGGAGGTCTTCGTCCACGCCCTCTTGGACGGCCGGGACACCCCGCCCCAGAGCGGTGCCGACTACCTGGCGCAGCTGGAGACGGAGATGGCCCGCATCGGCGTCGGCCGGACGGCGACGGTCATCGGCCGCTACTACGCCATGGACCGTGACAACCGGTGGGAACGCGTGGCGCGGGCCTACAACGCCATGGTGCGGGGAGAGGGGAACCGTCGGGACGGTTCCGCCGATGCGATAGCGCAGAGCTACGATGCCGGGGTGAACGACGAGTTCGTGGAACCGGCGGTGATCGTCCGTGATGGCGCACCGGTGGGAACGGTAAAGGACGGCGACGGCGTCATCTTCTTCAACTTCCGTTCCGACCGGGCGCGGGAGATCACCCGGGCGCTGGCGCTTTCCGACTGTCCCGGTTTCGAGCGGCGGCAGCGGCCGGCGCTTTCCGCTTACGTCTGCATGACCGAGTATGATGCCACCTTCGGGCTCCCCATCGCTTTCGGTCCGGAGCAGCTCACGCACATCCTGGGGGAGGTGCTTGCGGAGAACGGCCGGACCCAGCTTAGGATCGCCGAGACGGAGAAGTATGCCCACATCACCTTCTTCTTCAACGGCGGGGTGGAGGAGCCGTTCCCCGGCGAGGAGCGCTGCCTCGTGCCGTCTCCCAAGGAGGTCGCCACCTACGACCAGAAGCCGGAGATGAGCGCCTACCTCGTCACCGACGAACTGCTTGCCCGGCTCGACCAGGACCGTTACGACGTGATCGTCCTCAACTTCGCCAACTGCGACATGGTGGGGCACACCGGCGTCGTGCCGGCGGCGGTGAAGGCGGTGGAGGCGGTGGACGCCTGCGTCGGCAGGCTCATCGCGAAGGTGCGCGAAAAGGGGGGAGCCGCGCTCATCACCGCCGACCACGGCAACGCGGACCAGATGTGGGACGCGGAGCATAACGGTCCCCACACGGCCCACACCTGCAACCCCGTCTGGCTCGTCCTCGTGGACGACAGCCGGAAGGAGGCAACGCTTAGGGAGGGGGGGCGGCTGGCAGACATCGCTCCCACGATGCTGGAGATGCTCGGCATCCCCGTGCCTGCGGAGATGACCGGCATGAGCCTGCTCGCGAAGTAGTCCGGCAGCTCCGGCGGTAGCGCACAAAAAAAGGGCCTCCCGGCAGGGAGGCCCTTTTGCGTCGCAACGAGGGCGGAGAGCGTCAGTTTATGGTGACGTCCGCGTCCTCGATGATGACATCGTACTTGTAATTCGCACCGAAGTTCTTGTCCTTGTAGACGGTTCCCTTTACCGTCACAACGTCGCCCACCGACGGCAGGGCCGTCTTCGAGGTGACCACCAGATCGTTGGTCCCCTTCTTCGGGTCGCCGGTGCCGTCCTGTATATGGATCCAGTTGCGGTCCATGATCCCGGCGGATACCTTCACAACCTTCCCTCTCACGGTAACGGGGCGCTTGTGCAGCTCGATCCGCAGACGGTGGATGTCGGCGATCCGGTAGGCGTGCTTGCCGGTGGCCTTGGCGACCTTGATCTTTTCGTGCGACTTCACCGCCGCCCCCTTGCTGCCGGGCGACTTCT
Organism: Deltaproteobacteria bacterium; assembly: GCA_021779095.1. Lineage (GTDB taxonomy): Bacteria > Desulfobacterota > Desulfuromonadia > Geobacterales > JAJYBI01 > JAJYBI01. The sequence continues at coordinate 77,655 of JAJYBI010000002.1, read as the reverse complement.
GCGCTCCCTTCGGGGCGGCCGGTCCGGCAATGGGGCCGTTGGTGAAGACGATCTCCTTGAAGGTGCGCTTCAGGGTCTTGCTCGGGAAGTCGTGCATTGTCATCCCCGGGGCGAAGGTCATATCCTCGCCGACGACGATATCGGCCTGGGACATGGCGAGCCAGACCACCTTGCCGTCCGCCTTTCTCACCAGCACGTAGCTGTAGCCGCCGCTGTTCATCGTCTGGAGTACCTTGCCGGAGACCGCTGGTTCGAGACCAGATCCGGAGCTATGCTCCGGTGCAGTAGCGGCGTGGGGGGCGGATGTGCCGTGCGGTGCCGCCGCGGGTGCACTGTGCGGGGCGGTCTGGCAGAACCCGGCGGCGGGAAGCGCCAGCAGGATGCCGATAATCGGAAGATGCGCATATCTCATGATGATCCTTTCGGTACGCGAATTCGTTCTGCGCATTCATATATATATGAATTGCCACATCCCTGTCAAACATACCGGTGCGGTGGCGGAGACGCTGGCCGTGGCCGCTGATCTATGGTATGTATACAGGACTACTTTTGAGGAGGTAACCGGTATGGGGATGACCAAGGAACTGGTACACTGGACCTACGAGCAGAAATGCGCCCGCGCCGTGGAGTCGCTGGGAGTGAACGGTTTTACGGCGCTCTACTGCGACACGTCCCGGGATGCGTACGACTACATCATCCGCGAGGCGGCGGAGGCAGAGACGGTGGGGTTCGGCGGTTCCATGTCGGTGGCCGACCTGCAGGTGGCCGACCGGCTGCGGGAGCTGGGGAAGGAGCTCCTGCTCCACTCGGTGCCGGGACTTTCCCCGGAGGAGAAACTGGTCGTGATGCGGCGGCAGCTTACCTGCGACCTGTTCCTTACCGGCACCAACGCCGTGACCCTCTCCGGCTGGCTCGTGAACATCGACGGCGTCGGCAACCGGGTCGGCTCTATGCTGTTCGGCCCGAAGAAGGTGATCGTGGTGGCCGGCCGCAACAAGCTGGTGGACGGCGATGCCCACGAGGCGATCCGCCGGATCAAGGGATGGGCCACCCCCCCCAACGCCAAGCGGCTTGGCTACAACACCCCCTGTTCCCGCACCGGGTTCTGCAGCGACTGCAACTCCCCCGAGCGGATCTGCCGCGTTACCACCATCATCGACCGACGTCCGCGGCTTACCGACATCCGGGTCCTGGTGGTGAACGAGGAGATGGGGCTGTAGGTGCTGCTCCGCGCCCTGGCGGACATCCTGTTCCCGCCGCTCTGCCACGCCTGCCGCAGCTTTATCCCGGATGCCGGCACTCTGCATCTCTGCGAGGCCTGCCTGGCGGAGGCGCAGCCGGTGGAGCCGCCGTTCTGCACCATCTGCGGCGAGCAGTTCTGCACGGAAGAGGGGCTCAATCATCCCTGCGGGCCGTGTCTGACGGCACCCCGGCCGTTTGCCGCCGCCCGGGCCGCCGCCCGGTTCGGCGGGGCGGTGGAGGAGATGATCCACCGCTACAAGTACGGGAAGAAGGTACAGTTGCGCCGCCCGCTGGGGCTTCTCACCGCCGTGCGGCTCGCCGCCTTTGCCGGGGAATGCGCGCCGGACCTGCTGGTGCCGGTGCCGCTGCACACAAAAAGGCTCAGGGAACGGGGTTTCAACCAGGCGCTGCTGCTGGCCCGGGTGCTGGAACGGGAGTGGCGGGTGCCGCTTGCGCGGGCCGGCATGGCGAGGGTCCGCTGGACGGAGCCTCAGGTGCGGCTCTCCGCCGCCGAGCGTGAGCGGAACGTGCGGGGGGCGTTCGCCGTGACGGACCCGGCGGCCGTGGCGGGGAAGCGGGTCATGCTCGTGGACGACGTCTTTACCACCGGCAGCACGGTGAACGAGTGCGCCCGGGTCCTGCGCCGGGCCGGTGCCGATGCGGTGTTCGTGGTCACGGTGGCGCGCGCGATGCCTCTCTGAGAGTGGCGAGCCCGCCGGCCCGACCGGAAATCTATTGACAATCCTTCATCTTCCCCGTACCCTGACCGCGCTTGGAAACTCTGTGCGGGGGTGAAACGTGAAGCGGGTGACGATCCTGGTACTGCTGCTGACCTGCCTGTCCGGGAGCGCGCTGGCGGCCGACGTGGTGACCATCAAGGCGTCCAACGGCAACATAACCTTCAACCACAAGGCCCATCAGGGCCGGGTGCCCTGCACCGCCTGTCACAAGGATGCGACGCCTACCAGGCTCCAACTGAACAGGGACTTTGCCCACCACCTCTGCCGCGGCTGCCACGAGATCCGCGGGGGGAACGCCCCGGTAAAGTGCGATGCCTGCCACCGTAAATAGATCGATGCAGAAGAGGGCTCCCCGGGGAGCCCTCTTCGTTTATCCGGAACACCGTTTTTGTGGAGTCTGCCGGCGGCTGCAGCTGTCCCAGGTTGTAAATCGTCGGTATGTCTGGTAAGGTAGCTGCGCTGTATACACTGCGGACGGTGCGGAGGCGGGATGGCGGGGACGTTCGAATTCACCAGGCTGCGCAGGAATATGATCGTCAACAACGTGGTGCTCTTTTTCATGCTGGTGCTGCTCGCCTTTTCCGCCTGGCGGTTGCAGGGGTACTTCAGGGCGCTCGGCGTGCCCCAGCTGTTTCTGAAGAGCGCTGTCGTGTCGGTCGTCCTGCAGCTCCTCTTCTTTTACCCCATCTTCAGGTTTGCAAAGAACGACGCGGACCGGGAGATCGCCGCTTCCGACACTTCACTCGCCGCCGAAGAGCTGAAGGGGCTCCGCTCCAAGCGGCTCGTATCCGACTTCACCAAGGCGGCGATCTTCATCTTCTTCTTCACCTTCATCGCCCGGGCGCCGGCCTTCTCCTTCATCCTCAGCACGATCCTGTTCAGCTTCTTCCTGACGGTCATCAGCTATCTGCAGTGCTTCAACGTGGCTGTGAAGCGGGGGATGGCGGACCGTCGCTGAAAAACGTCCGCAGGGCTGCGCAGACCTCGTCGCTGCCCCCCTTGACGATCTCCACGCCGGGGAGCGCCCCCAGGAAGTGCCTGCCGTAGCTCTTGGACAGCACCCGGCTGTCCAGGATCAGCACCGCCCCCCGGTCGTCCCGGCTCCGGATCAGTCTGCCGAACCCCTGCTTGAACTTGATCACCGCCTGGGGGACGGTATACTCCCGGAACGGGTCGCCCCCCATCGCCGCGATATGTTCGCTGCGCGCCTCCAGGATCGGCTCCGTGGGAACCCGGAACGGCAGCCGGGTAATGACCACCATTTCCAGCGCCTTCCCCTGTACGTCCACCCCCTCCCAGAACGAATCGGTCCCGAACAGCACGGCGTTCTTCTCCTTCCGGAACCGTGACAGGAGCAGGTGACGGCTCAGTTCCCCCTGGCGCATGGGGGTGAGCCCCGCCGCTGTGAGTGTCCCCTGCAGCGCCTCGAAGGTGCGGATCAGGAGGTCGTAGGAGGTGAAGAGCACGAACGCCCGCCCCCGGGAGATGAGGAGCGCTTCCCGCAGCATCTCCCGCAGGGCCGGCTCGAACCCGGGGCTTCCCGGCTCGGGGATGTCGGCGGGGATGCCGGCAAACGCCTGGTGCGCGTAGTCGAAGGGGGAGGCGAGCAAGAGCTCGCTTACCTTTTGTGACGGCATCAGGTCCACGCCGGTGCGGTGCTTCAGGAAGTCGAACTTTTCTCCCACCGCCAGGGTGGCGGAGGTGACGATCACCGTCCTGAACTTGTCCAGCACCACCTCTTTGATGGAGGCGGCCACCTCCAGGGGGGACGCGCAGAGCCGCACCGTCATCCCCTTGGGGCCTTTCCCCGCCTCGAACCAGCGGCAGATCTCGTCGTCGTGTCCCACGAAATGGATCAGCTGCTCCACCGCCGCCGTGAGCCGCCCCTGGAGCCCCCGCAGGTCCACCAGGCTTCCCGCCAGCTTCTCCTGCACCTTGTCCGGCAGCCGGTCGCAGCACTTCAGGAGCGCCTTCATCTGCTCGGCGTAGGTCGCCAGTTCCTTCGCCAGCGCGCGGACCGTCTCTTCCGCACCGGACCAGAACGGTGCGGCGTACACCGGCGGGGTCAGGCGCAGCTTCTGCTCCGGCACCCGCTCGCCGGTCCTTTTGAGATAAGCGAACAGGCCGGTTCCGAGGTTGTCCATGGCACGGTTCACCGCCTCCACGAGGGAGGAGCGGCCCGGCAGCAGTTGCCCCTCCAGCACGGCGGCCGCTTCCATGTAGAGAGCGTCCAGCGCCTCGGGGATCTCACGGGAGAGCTGGGACGAGAGCTGGGGGAGGAGCCCCCGCTGGTTCTTGCGCGGGTGCTGCAGCTTGGCCAGGAGTTTCAGCAGGCCGTGGCGGGTTACCTGGCCGGAGAGATAGCTGGTGGCCACGTCCTCCAGGTGGTGCCCCTCGTCGAAGATGAGCCGGGTGAAGGGGGGGAGGATGGCGGTGGAGCCGTAGCCGGTCTCCTTGCGCACCGCCAGGTCCGCCATGAGCAGCGCATGGTTCACCACCAGGAGGTCGGCGCTGGCCGCCTCCCGCCGCGCACGGTAGAAGAAGCAGGCGGCGTAGTGGGGGCACTTCACCCGGCCGCACTGGTCCGCCTCGCAGCAGACCTCCTCCCACACGTCGTCCCGGGGGATGATGGAGAGCTCGCTGCGGCAGCCGTCGGCGGTCTTTTCGCTCCAGTCCAGGATCGCCTGCACCTCCTGGGCGTGTTCGTCGGGGAAGAGGGACGGCTCGTTCTTCACTGCCTGGAGCTTCCTCCGGCAGAGGTAGTTGGACCGCCCCTTCACGAGCACCGCCTTGAACGGGAGCCCGGCGCTCTTCTGCAGGAACGGGATGTCCTTGGTGGTGAGCTGTTCCTGCAGGTTGATGGTGTTGGTGGAGATCACCACCCGCTCCCGGTTGCGGGTGGCCCAGAAGGCAGCGGGGAGGAGGTAGGCGAGGGACTTGCCGGTGCCGGTCCCCGCCTCGATGAGCGCCACCCTCCCCTGGTTGAACGCCTCGGCCACGGCGAACGCCATGCGGGTCTGCTCGTCCCGGTGTTCGTACCCCGGGAACCCCCTGGCCAGGTCGCCATCGGGGCCGTACCAGCGCTCCACCTCGGCGAAGGAGAGCGGCACGGTCTCGGTGCGGGTGAACGGGGCGACCGCCTGGTAGCAGCGGGTGGCGCCGTTGTCCACGATGTAGAACCCCACCCCCTGGTTCCCCAGGAGTGAGGCGATTTCGATATCCGCATCGGAGGGGGTGAGGGTGCCGGAGGGGTGGTTGTGGATTACCACGTCGCTGAAAGAGGTGGCGATCATGACGGCGGCCACCGCGTCCCGGTTCCCCCGGGCCAGCGGTTCCACCTCGTACACGATGCGGGATTCGTCCGTGCGGCCGAGGAAGAAGACCTCGTTGCCGTCGGCCTCGGCAATGGCCTCGCGCATCTGCAGGAGGGCGGTTTCGGTGAAGTAGCGGTTCATCCAGTCGAAGATACCGTCTTTGCCGAAGCCCCGCAACGAAAAAAGGGGCGGCTGGAGGCCGCCCCGCATCCGTCATTCCATGCCTGCCTCTGCCCGCCAACCGCGCGCCGAGGAGGGGGACGGGGCTGAACAACTAGCTTTGAACTTGAGATGTATTCCCTCCCCCCTGGCGGGGGAGGGTAAGGGTGGGGGGGAGCCATGAATCTGGCAGTCCGGCTTCACCCACCCCCTCACCCCCTCCCGTCGAGGGAGGGGGGATTACTCTCAGATTCATTCGGCTGTCGATCTACTTCTTGTGGCACTCGTTGCACTTGGTCGGGCCGGCCTTCTTCTCCTCGTGGCACCCCTTGCAGGTCTTGTGCGCCCAGTCCTTGCTGAACCCCTCAATCTTGCCCGGTCCTTTTTCGTGGCAGATCTTGCAGTCCTTCAGCCGTTCCTGGTGGGCCTTGTGGGGGAAGGTCACGGTTCCCATCCTGGTCGGAATGGTGATGGTCTCGGGGCCTGCCGCCATAGCCAGGCCGGCGGTGAAGAGGGTGAGTGCTGCTGCGGCGATGATCCGTTTCATGGTGGTTCTCCTTTTCAGTGATGTGGATTTGCGATCCGTTGGGTGAAAAATATCACGCAGTAGTGGCTGCCGCTATCGACATCCATAGCCGTGCGACCCGATGTCGGGTCCCGGTCGGCCCGACGTGCGGAGGCAGAAAACGTATGAAATTGAGGATGTAACCTGCTATACTCCAACCCCATGGAACAGACGGCAGAAAAACCGGACCGGCTCGGGACCGCCGGCGTCGCCATCGACGGAACGAAGGCCCGGTCGATCCGCGAGGAAAAGAAACTGACCCAGCTGTACGTGGCGAGCGTGGTGGGGGTCACTACCGACACCATCTCACGCTGGGAAAACAACCGGTACCCCTCCATCAAGAAGGAGAACGCGGAAAAACTCGCCGCTGCCCTGGAGGTGGAACTGGGGGATATCGTCCGCCAGGAGGAGCCGGAGCCCGAACCGGTCGAGGAGGTTGCCGCTCACGAACCGGAGCCGCCGCGCCGCGGCCGGCAGGTCGCCATCGTGCTCCTCGTGCTGGTCCTCGTGGTTGCCGCCATCGTTGCCTCGCGCTTCATGACGCCGCCGCCGACGGCGACGCGGTGGCTGCCGGCGCATGCCGCGCCGGGCGAGGTCATCCCGGTGCAGATCAGGATCAGGAAGGGTGAAACAGCGGGGCGCGGCATCATCGTCCGCGAACAGCTCCCCGCCGGCTGGCGGCTCGTCAAGGCTTCGCCGGCGAATTCCGCCGGCCAGCAGCCGACCGGTGAGGTGAAATGGCTCATTACCGGCGGAGACGGACCGGTGGTCATCTCCTACACGGTACAGGTGCCGCCGAACGCCCCGGCCCAGCCCGCTCTCTTCACCGGCAGCATCGTCGTGCATGTGAGCGGCATATCCCGCAGCGGCACGGTCGGGGGGAACAGCCAGGTGGCGATCGGCGACTGGCACTGGGCCGATATCAACGGCGATCACCGGATCGACGACAACGAGATCATGCCGGCCTACGACCTGACGGAGGAGATGAAGGGGCTCGGGCTGGACTGGAAGACCATCGAGGCGGTCTGGAACGGTGCCGGCTACCGGTGGGACAAGGAAAAGAAGGAGATCGTGCCGATCCCGAAGTGAGGGCGCGGTGTAACATATGAGAAGATGAAGGCGGGGAGCGATCCCCGCCTTTTATTTCATTCGATCGCGTCTCTGTCGATAAGATAGCTCACGATCGGCAAATTACCCCTCTCCCACAAGGGGCGAGGGAACTAAAATCTCCCCTCCCTTGATGAGAGGGGCTGGGGGAGGGTGTAAGATACTCCCTACCCTTCAAGGGGAGGGGCAGGGTGGGGATGGGTATTGTCCGGCGAAGGTGCCCATTCCCCTCCTCGCCTCCCCCTTGAAGGGGGAGGAAAACTGTTTACGAAACGATCCGGTGCAGGAGGTCCAGGAGCGGGGCGGGGTAGATCCCCAGGACGAGGAGTGCGATGGAGGTGACGGCGAGGCAGAACCCCTCGGCGGCGCCGGTGGGTTCAACGGGTGAGTTTGTCGACGATTCCGCCGGCCGCATGTACAGGTTCACCACCACCCGCAGGTAGTAGTACGCGGAGACGATGGCGGTGACGATGCCGGGTATCGCCACGGCGGCCTCGCCGCTCCGAATTGCAGCGGCGAAGATGAAGAACTTGCCGATGAACCCCGCCGTGGGAGGGATGCCGGCCAGGGCGAACATGGCGACGGCGAGGACCGCCCCCCGCAGCGGTAGCCGGTAGCCGAGCCCCCGGCAGTCGTCCACGCCGGTGCCGAGTCCGCTCGCGGCCAGGGCGGCGATGGCGCCGAAGGCGGCCAGGTTCATGAGGGTGTAGGCGGTGAGGTAGAAGGCGGCGGCCTCGTACCCGTCGGGCCCGCCGGCGAGAAGCGCCAGCGCCACGTACCCCATCTGGGCGATGGCCGAGTAGGCGAGCATCCGGGTCAGGCTTCGCTGCCGGAGCGCCGCCAGGTTCCCCACGACCATGGAGGCGAGCGACAGGACCCGCAGCGGCATGAGGAGGAAGGCGTGGTCCGGCGCCGCCCGCAGGACGAGCAGCAGGAACACCACCGCCGCCCCCTTGGAGGCAGTGGAGAGGAACGCGGTGACCGGCACCGGCGCACCCTCGTACACGTCCGGCGTCCAGAGGTGGGCCGGCACGAGCGACAGCTTGAAGGCGATCCCGACGAGCAGGAGTCCCCACCCCGCGATGGCGAGGGGAGAGCCGCCCGCCGTGACGAGCGCCAGCGTCGGTCCGATTTCAAGGGTGCCGGCGGCGGCGTAGATGAGAGCGATGCCGAAGGCGGTGAAGGCGGCGGCGGTGGCGCCGAGGATCAGGTACTTGAACCCCGCCTCCCCCGACGCGGGGCGGGACAGGTCCATGGCCACGAGGATGTAGAAGCCGAAGGTCATCGCCTCCAGGGCGAGGAACAGGATCAGCAGGTTGGCGGCGGCGCCGAGGATAGAGAGGGCGAACGTGGCGAACAGGATCGTCGCCGGGTAGACCTCGCTCCGGATGCCGTGCCGCTCGTTGTACCGGCCGGAAAGGAGCAGCGCCGCATCGGCGGTAAGCGAAAAGAGGATCGTGAAGTACCGGGCGAACGGGGTGAAGGAGAGTCCCAGCGTCGGCGCTGCAGTCGCCGGCGGGGACATAAGCGCCCAACCCGCCGCAGCGGCGGCGATGGCGACGCCCAGCGCGGTGCCGTATCGACCGGGCGCAATCGCGCCGGTGAGCAGCACCAACAGGCTCCCGCAGGCGAGGATGAACAGCGGGGCCAGTATCCAGAGGTCGGTTGTGGTCATGTTTCTTCTAACACCTCAACATCCTGAATTAACAGGATGGACAGGATTTACAGGAGTATCGGTTTAGTGCTTGCTGTTACGTTAATTTATGCCAGTTCACGGTCTGATTCTAGTTAGCTGCTTGTCTTTTGCCACTCCGCGAATATTTCCTTGCACATCTGCCCAAGTGATTCGTTAGCACATTCGACAATTCCTAAGCCGTTCCAAGCACTCCCGTGCTCTCTACATAACTGAAGCAAGTTGTTAACATCATCAGGTGATGCCACTTCATATTTGAGAAGACTTCGGATCACTGGAATAGATGCGAGAACAATAGGAGTCGGACGTTCAGACATCATTATTTCAAGTAGACGAAAATCAACCTCTTGGCTGGCGTGAGATGATAAAGTAGCAAGCTCATAGCCGACCATCAATACTGCGTTATCAGATATTGAGCACGCTATCCGTGTTGCTTTTTCGTATTCTTCATCTGAGTTGAAGAAGAAGGAGGCATCAATTGCCTCAATAAATTCCATTTCTGCCATTCCTGCACGAATGTTCAATTTTGCTCCTCGTTTTGTGATTTTATCCTGCCAATCCTGTCCATCCTGTTAATTCAGCTTTTCAATGTGTACCTGTCAGCAGCCCCACCGGCAGCTTCAGTATCTCCAGCAGCGGCGCAGGGTGGACGCCGATGTACACGGCGATGATCGCCAGGAGCGCCAGCAGTCCCCCTTCCCGTAAACCCAGGTCCGACAGGAGGAGAGTTCGCTGCTCCTCCTGGAACAGCAGCTCCTGCACGAGCCGTACGGTGTAGATCAACGTCAGGACGATCCCCGTGAACGCGATGATTGCCGCCAGCGGCACGGTGCGGAACGCGCCCAAAAGGATCAGGAACTCGCCGGTGAAGTTGTTGAGTCCGGGGAGCCCGGCCGACGCCATGGAGAAGAGCAGGAAGAAGAAGGCGAAGACTGGCACCTTGCCCCACAGGCCGCCGAAGGCGTCGATGTCGCGGGTGTGTACCCGCTCGTCCAGCATTCCCACGGCGGCGAAGAGCGCGCCGGTGGTGACGCCGTGGTTCACCATCTGCAGGACGGCGCCGGACAGCGCCACCGGCGACCAGGCGGCGATCCCCAGGGCGACGAACCCCATGTGCCCCACGCTGGAGTAGGCGACCATCCGCTTCATGTCCGTCTGGGCGAAGGCGACCCACGACCCGTAGACGATGCCGATGACCGCGCAGACGAGGAGCAGCGGCGTGAGTTCTCTGGCCGCCGCGGGGAAGAGCGGGTAGCCGAACCGCACGAGGCCGTAGGCGCCGGTCTTGAGGAGCAGCCCCGCCAGGATCACGCTCCCCGCCGTGGGGGCGTCGGTGTGGGCGTCGGGAAGCCAGGTGTGCAGCGGGAAGATCGGGAACTTGATGGCGAACGCCAGGAGGAACGCCCCGAACAGCCAGACCCCCAGCGTAGGGTCGATGGCCGTGTGCAGCAGGTCCCCCAGGGCGAAGCTGTAGACCCCGGTCTGGCGGCCGTGGATGAGATACACGCCGATGATCGCCAGCAGCATCAGGAGCGAGCCGGCCAGGGTATAGATGAAGAACTTCATCGCCGAGTAGATGCGCCGGCCGTGGCCCCAGACGCCGATGAGGAAGAACATGGGGATCAGCATGATCTCCCAGAAGAGGTAGAAGAGGAACAGGTCCAGCGACAGGAAGACCCCCATGATGCCGGTCTCCATGACCAGCAAAAGCGCGTAGTGGAGCGCCACCCGCTCCGTGATCGCCCGCCAGGAGACGACCATCCCGATGAGGGTGATGAAGGCGGTGAGGAGCACCATGAGGAGCGAGATGCCGTCCAGCCCCAGGGTGTACCGGATGCCGAACCGGCTAATCCACGACGCATCCTCCCACAAAAGGAATCCGGGCAGCCCCGTTCCCGCCGGCAGCGGCGTCGGCGGGCAGAGACAGAGCCGCCCCGCCAGCAGCAGTTCGACTCCGGCGAAGCCGGCGGCGATCCATCGCACCGCGCGGTCGTGCCGCCACACCGGCAGCAGGCAGAGCGCCCCGGCGAGGGGGAGGAAGACAAGGATTGTGAGAAGGGGAAGATCGCCCATCTGGGTCTATGACCTCACGGCACCGCCTCGAACGCAGGCCAGTGCTTCGGTTTCACCATCCCGTAGTGCCGCCGGTCGGTGGTGAGGATGCGACGGACCTTGAGCCGCTCCGCCAGTGCCATGACGGTGGCGTCCACCAGACCGATGTCGGCATCGGCATAGGTTTCCAGCAGCTCCGCAGCCCGGCCGAAGTCGGCGGAGGTGATCTGTTCGACGGCAAGCTCGCCCGCCAGAAGCGAGCGTACGAACATCAGTTCGGCGGCCTGCCCGAGATAGCGGTTGATCAAATAGGCGGCTTCCGGGATGACGGTCGACGGGACGACCAGCTTGCCGCCGTAGCCGGAGACGAAGGAGACCGCCCGGTCGTGCCAGCTGTCCGTGCGGTCCGCCAGGGCGTAGATGATGCCGGTATCGACCAGAACGGCTTCTAGTGAGAAGACTTTTGCCACAAAAGCTCCTCGCTCTTTTCCGAAATGTCCGACCGGCCGCTCTCGCCGGCCCCGATGAATGACAGCGACTTCGTCGGTTGCTGTTTCGACCGGACGTATTCCTCCATTGCCTCCCGGATGACCTCGGCAACGCTCTTTTTCTCCTGTCTGGCAAGATGTTTCATTTCGCTGAGCAGGGCGTCATCTGCAAAAATGGTAGTTCGTTTCATGGTGTACCTCCACCATGTATGATATATGACATATGGTTTGTGTCAATCTCTAAGATGATTACATACTGACTAGCGCTGATCTTCCGGCAACCTGCAAACAGTTCCCTCTCCTGAGGAGCCACAGGGCCTAAAGGAGAGGGCCAGGGTGAGGGGGAAATGTTGGTGCTGCCCCCTCATCCGGCCATCGGCCACCTTCTCCCTCAAGGGGAAGGGTTAAGTGAGATTGCCTCTGTCAGGCTCCCATCATGCTCCACGCGAGCCACGCCAGCAACAGTGCCGCGCCGGCGGCGAGACTCACCACGTACACCGACACCCGGCCGGCGGTCCAGCTGCCAAGCCTTGTGCCTGCACTGCCACAGCCGTCCGCCAGCCGGTCGAGGCCGTCGTCGATGATCCCCTCGTCCACCCGCTCCCATAAAAAGCGCGACAGCCGCACGTACGGCCTGATGAACAGCGCCCGGTACAGGTCATCCACGTACCAGCCGTGGTACAGGAACCGCGTCAGCGCCGACGGCCGCTCCGCCTCGGCGACCCGCGCCGCCCGGGCGGCGCCGCCGTACCGGTAACGGGCAAGAGCGAGGCCGGCCAGGGAGACGATCCCCGCCACGGCCTGCAGGATCATCTCCTCGCCATGGCCCGCTTCCGTCAGGCTGGCGCCGAGGAAGCGATCCAGGAAGCCGCCTCCCAGGTAGGCGGGGAGATCGAGAAGGCCGCCGCACAGTCCGAGGAGCGCCAGCGGGATCAGCATCAGGTCCATGATGGCAGGGACACTTCCTCTCCCTCCCCCTTGATGGGGGAGGGGTGGGGTGGGGGTGGAATGTCCGGACTGTTCACCCTCCCCCTCGCCCTTTCCCTGCCCTCTCTCTATCTCTCCCCCAGGAGGGGGAGAGGAAGCATTGCCCTCTCCCTTTGGGAGAGGGATTGGGTGAGGGACGGAGGGAGGGGGGATAACTGCGGAAGTGCCTCCGAACACCAGGTAGATCATCCGGAAGGTGTAGAACGAGGTGATGAGCGCCGTGAGGAGGCCGAGTCCGTACAGGCTACCGTACAGTGCGCCGCCCCTGGCCCAGACGGCACCGAGGATGGCGTCCTTGCTGAAGAAGCCGCCGGTGAGCGGGATGCCGGCGAGGCAGACCGCCCCGGCCAGGAACGGCCAGAAGGTGGCGGGGATCACCTTGCGCAGGCCCCCCATCTTGAAGACGTCCTGTTCGTGGTGCATGGCCGTGATGATGCAGCCGGCCCCGAGGAACAGGAGCGCCTTGAAGAAGGCGTGCACCAGCAGGTGGAAGGTGGCGGCGGAGATGGCGCCGACCCCCACGCCGAGGGTCATGTAGCCGATCTGGCTGATGGTGGAGTAGGCGAGGATTCGCTTCAGGTCGCGCTGGGCGAGGGCGCAACTTGCGCCGAAAAAGGCCGTTACGCAGCCGGTGACCGCGATGGCCGCCTGCACCGTGGGGGAGATGCCGATGAACGGGTACATGCGCGCCAGCAGGTAGACCCCGGCGGTGACCATGGTGGCGGCGTGGATGAGGGCGGAGACCGGCGTCGGGCCGGCCATGGCGTCGGGGAGCCAGACCATGAGCGGCAGTTGGGCCGACTTGCCCGCCGCGCCGATGAGGAGCAGGATGCCGATGGCGGTGACCACGCCGACCGGCATGAGGAACCCCATGCCGTTCAGCTCGGTGATGGAGACGGTATGAAGCAGCTGGAACAGCCAGACGATGGCGATGCCGAAGGCGATGTCGCCGATGCGGGTCGTGATGAACGCCTTGCGCCCGGCGGTGACGTTCTTCTCCTCCCGGTACCAGAAGCCGATGAGGGCGTAGGAGCAGAACCCCACCCCCTCCCACCCCAGATACAGGAGCGGCAGGTTCTCCGCCAGCACGAGGGTCAGCATGGCGAAGACGAACAGGTTCAGGAGCGCGAAGAACCGGACGCCGTCCGCCTCCTCCCGCATGTAGCCCGTGGAGTAGACGTGGATGATCCCGCAGACGAAGGTGATCATGACGATCAGCGACAGGGAGAGCGGGTCGAGGTACAGGGCAACGGGGGCCCGCAGGTCGAAGGTTGCGAGCCAGGAGGCGAGCTCAACCTTTTGCGGCCCTGCGTACGCAGCAGCGGCCAGCAGGCTGCAGCCGAACGCCCCCCACACCGCCCCGCAAGCGAGCAGTTCCACCACCCGCCGCGGGAGCTTGCGGCCGATGACGGCGTTCACAACGCCGCCGGCGAGGGGGAGGAGGAGTATGAGGGTGAGGTAGAGGGTCATGTTGTTCCTGAATCAAAGTCAAAAGCTGTTAACCACAGAGGTCACAGAGGGTCACAGGGTAAACGGCAGAGATCATACCGATGGTAAATTTTGTCACGCGTTGCTGCACTTTATCGGAAATTTCAGTTAGTCTGGCTATGTTATTCTCGTCTTTCGTGGCATTACCAGTTTATGTATAGTAGAACTACAAATAAAATCGATATTACAATTGAAAATATAAAAAATCTTCGCTACTCTTTCAAAACTATTAGCAATAGGTACGACATCATCACCATAGACTGGCTTGTTTTTATAAATACCTTTGTTTATAGTTTTAGTTTCAAGGAATATTTTTACATTCTTTTGCACTAATACCATATAAAAATATCCTAAAATTGGCAATATTATGCAACTTATAATAATAAATAACTTAATGGTGTTAGGCATAAACCCTTCTTGTTCGCATTAGGCTTAACAAGTAAACAAAGTATTAAACAACTTGTGTATTCCGCGTTTTAATGGACTGTTGTAGTTCTGATTTTGCATTACCTCTGTGAACCTCTGAGTCCTCTGTGGTTCAAGCTTTCCGCATCTCATCCCCGCATCTCACTGAACGCATCCGCATTCACCGTCTGCTTCCGGCGGTGCAGGTAGACCACCATCGCCAGGGCCAGCGATACCTCGGCGGAGGTCATGGCCATAATGAGGAGGGCGAAGAGCTGGCCGTCGGCCGCGCCCCAGCGGGCCGCCGCGCCGACGAACGCCAGCATGGCCGCGTTGAGCATGATCTCGACTCCGATGAGCATCATGATGATGTTCGCCCGCCAGACCGCCACGCAGGCGAGCCCCAGCACGAACAAGAGCGCCGCGAGGAGCAGGATGTGGAGAAGCGGGACGATCATATCCGGCACCCTTTGCTATTCGTTCCCTCCCCCTTGATGGGGGAGGGACAGGGTGGGGGTGGCGCCAAAGTTTCACCCTCCCCCTCGCCCCCTCCCATCAAGGGAGGGGGATAAAGACAACTCCCCTCGCCCTCGGGGAGAGGGGCCGGGGGTGAGGGCGCATCATGCCCCCTCCCCAGGTACAAAGCCCCGATGACGGCGAACAAGAGCTGCATAGAGATGATCTCCACCGCCACGCCGTAGCGCTGGAACAGGGTCCGGGCGAACTCGCGCACGGGTACGGCGGCCTGGGCACCGGCCGCCGCGGCGGTGCGGGTCGCCAGCAGGGTCGCCAGCGAGCAGAGGATGACGAGCCCCAGGACCAGCGCCGGCCACCAGTCGCGCATGCCGGGGCGGGACGCCTTCTCCGGGTGCCCCAGGTCGAGCATCATGATGACGAACAGGAACAGCACCATGATGGCGCCGGCGTACAGGATCACCTCGAACGCCGCCACCAAGGGAGCCAGCAGCAGGAAGAAGATCACCGCCAGGGCGAAGAACGACGTGACCACGTAGATGATGGCGTGCACCGGGTGCTTCTCGGTGATGGCGAACAGCGTCGCGACGATCATCACGGCGGCCATGATGTAGAAGAGTGACTGTTCCATTTCAAAAACCTTTTACGGCTAAAGCTTTGCCACAGAGGGCACAGAGGTTCACAGAGAAAGGCAAAACAAGAGTCGGTTTTCAAAATGCCCCCTCCCCTTCAAGGGGAGGGTTGGGGTGGGGATGGGTTTTGTACCAGCGGAATGTGCCCCATCCCCCTCCTGGCCTCCCCCTTGAAGGGGGAGGAACCTTATTTGCTTTTTTCCTGAGCCCTTAGCCCTGCACCTTGTGCCAGGTTTTACGGCATCAAACTCCGCACGTCCGTCGGCGGCTCCTCGTCCTCGTTCTCCCCCCGCCGGTTCACCACGCCGATCCCCGCGTGCCGGTAGAAGTTGTAGTCCGGGTCTTTGCCGCAGCCCTCGATCAAGAGGTCTTCCTTCTCGTACACGAGATCCATGATGTCCCGCGTGCAGATCTCGTAGTCCGGCGTCATCTGGATCGCCATGGTCGGGCAGGCCTCGGCGCAGAGGCCGCAGAAGATGCAGCGGGAGAAGTTGATCCTGAACCAGGCGGCGTAGCGGCGGCCGTCCTCCCGTTCCGCGGACTGCATGGAGATGCAGTCAACCGGGCAGGCGCCGGAGCAGAGGTAGCAGGCGACGCACCGCTCCCCGCCGTCCGGGTCGCGGGTGAGGACGATGCGTGCCCGGAAGCGGGGGTACGGGACCCGCTTCTCCTCCGGGTACTGGATCGTGACCGGCCGGCGGAACAGGTGCTTCCAGGTGGTCCACAGACCCGTCCCGATAGCCTTGATGTCGGCGATGATGCCCATACTGCTTCCCGTAGGTAAAGTGCCGCCGGTCGGTTACCCCTCGGCGGGTTTTGCCCTCTGCAGCTTCTTCAGCATGTCAGCGGTCTCGTCGTGTCCGTTGTTCTCGGCATAGACCAGCGCGGTGTTGCCGGCCTTGGTGCGTGCGTCGGCGTCGGCGCCGGCGACGAGCAGGTCCTGGACGCACTCCGTGCAGCCGTAGATGGCGGCGAACATGAGCGGGGTGTGCCACTCGTTGTCGTGGGCGTTCACGTCGGCGCCGCCGGTGATCAGTTCTTTCACCGCCCAGCTGTGGCCGTTGGCCGCGGCGTAGTGGAGCGCCGTCTTCCCCTTGTGACTCCGGTCGTCCACCGCGTCACCCCGCTGCAGCAACTTCCTGATCTCGTCGATGTCTCCCGTCTTGGCCGCCTCGATGAGCGGGGTGTGGTCGTGCGTCTCGTCGTTTACCTCTGTCATGGTCGCCTCCTTGATGGTTGAATACGCCATATGTCAGGTGCCCTTGGTGATCACGAGAAACCAGCCGGTCACGAGGATGTTCAGAAGCGCCAGCGGGGTCAGGAGCTTCCAGCCGAAGTGCATCAGCTGGTCGTATCGCAGGCGCGGCAGGGTACCGCGCAGCCAGATGAACAGGAAGGCGAAGGCCAGGACCTTGCCGGCGAACCAGACCACCGGCGGCAGCAGAGGCCCGTGCCAGCCCCCCAGGAAGAAGGTGGCGGCCAGCCCCCCGAGCACGATGATATTGATGTATTCCCCCACGAAGAAAAGCCCGAACCGCATCCCCGAATACTCGGTGTGGAAGCCGGCCACCAGTTCCCCCTCCGCCTCCGGGATGTCGAACGGGACCCGCTTGCACTCGGCGAGGATGCTGATGAGGAAGATGCAGAACGCCAGAGGCTGGTAGAGGATGAACCAGCCGTCCGCCTGGGCGTTGACGATGTCTCCGAGGCGGAAGGAGCGGGCCAGCATGACGGTGGGGACGAGCGACAGCCCCATGGAGAGCTCGTAGGAGATGAGCTGGGCCAGCCCCCGGATGGAGCCCAGGAGCGCATACTTGGAGTTGGATGCCCAGCCCCCCAGGGCGACGCCGTAGACCGCGATGGAGGAGAGCGCCATGAAAAACAGGAGCCCCACGTTCAGGTCGCTCACCACCAGCGGCACCGGCCGTCCCAGAACCGTGAGCGGCGCGCCGAAGGGGATGACGGCGAAGGTGAGGATGGCGGGGATGGCGGCCATGGCCGGCGCGAGATAGAAGAGCCACTTGTCCGCGTTCGCCGGCCGGACGTCCTCTTTCGTGAGCATCTTGATCAGGTCCGCCAGCGGCTGCAGGAGCCCCATGGGCCCCACCCGGTTCGGCCCCTTGCGGTCCTGGATCCAGGCGAGGAGCCGCCGCTCGGCGAAGACGAGGTACGCCGCCAGGGTCAGGATGACGAAGAAGACCAGCCCGATCTTGCCGGCGAGGAGCAGTATGTCGAGGCCCGCCTCAGTCATACACGCGCACCCCATCCCCTTCCGGGTCAAGCGCCCGCAGTTTCTCCCAGTCGTCGGAGAGCGGCTCGGTCACCGTATCCCCACCCAGCCGCTCGGCAAAAGCGGCGAGCAGCTCCCACGACGGCCGGGGATCGCTCCCCGGCGGGACGCCCCGGTGGATGCGCGGCGGGTGCAGGTCCAGATCGAGTCCCTTGATGGGGAGCCCCGCCTGCATCACCCGTCGGAACCGCTGGGCGCGTCCTTCGTAGTTGACGTAGGTGCCGTCCATTTCTACCCAGGCGGTGGTGGGGAGGAAGAGCTGCGCCCGTTGCACCGTATCCGTCGGTTGCCAGTCCAGTGCAGCCACCACCTCGACCTGCGCCAGCAGCGCGACCGGAATGTCCGCTTCCACCGCAATGATACCCTGTACCGCGCCGTTGGCAACGGCCTCTTCCAGGGAGATGGCGCCGTGGTCGCCGGAGAGAAGCGCGGCGCCGCAGCCGTCGGGGCCGGTCTGCAGACAGGCGATCTGCGCCTCCGCATGGACGAGCGTTTTGATGGTGTCGACACTGTTCCGCTGCGTGCCGCAGATGACCACGGGGCGGTCGAAGATGGCGAGCGGCACCTCTTCCAGGTAATCCAGCTGCACCGCCTCCATGGATATCTCCTGCACCTGCGTCAGCGGCGCGTGGTGTCCAACGAGGAAAACCGGTGCGCCGGCGCGCCATGCCTGGCGTGCCGCCAGGAGCATCATCGGCCCCTCTTCCCGCAGATCGCAGTCCAGGATGGCGACGCAGTCGGCGTGGCGCACATCTTCCTGGGACGCCGGCTGCCGGTCGGCAAGGAGGGCGACGGCGGCGGCGGAGCGTTCCCGCTCTTCCTGTTTCACGAAGTAGCAGAGTTGGGCGCCCCCCAGGAGTTCCGCCAGCCGGGCCAAGAGCAGGTTCCCCTCCAGGGAGAGCCGCGGCGATCCCACCAGCGCGAGCCCTTCCGGGCCGTGCAGCTCCAGCATCTCCCCGATCCGGCCGACCAACGCGTCCAGCACCGTCTCCCGGTCTGTCGGGGCGCCGTCCGAGAGCGGCGTCCGCGGCCGGTCCGTGGCGTTCACGGGCGCGTTGTCGAACCGGCCCCGGTCGCAGATGAACCAGCCGTTCACCCGGTCGTTGCGCCGGGCGATGACCTTCAACAGCTCCCGGTAACGGGCCGCAGGGGTCGTGGCGCACCCCACGGAGCAGCCGTTGCAGATCGACGGCGCCATGTCGTAGTCCCAGTAACGGGCGCGGAAGCGGGCGGTCCGGTCGGTGAAGACCCCCGTGGGGCAGATGTCCACCAGGTTGCCCGAGAAGGGGGACTCCAGCTTCCCGTCGGCGAACCTGCCGAAGTAGACCCGCGCGGCGCTCCCCGAGACGCCGAAGTCGGTGCCGCCGGCGTACTCCTGGTAGAACCGGGCACAGCGGTAGCACTGGATGCAGCGGTTCATCTCGTGCTGGATCTGTGGCCCCAGGTCCTGGTTCAGATGGGTCCGCTTCTTCCCCTGGTAGCGCCGGATGCCGTGGCCGCCGGCGATGGTGTAGTCCTGCAGCAGGCACTCGCCCCCCTCGTCGCATACGGGGCAGTCGTGGGGGTGGTTGATCATGAGCCACTCGATGACGTGGCGGCGCATCGCCTGCGCCTCCTCGTCGGTGGTGGAGACCACCATGCCGTCCTGCGCCGGGAGCATGCAGGACATCTGGAGCCCCTTCACCGGGCCGTCCAGCAGCTTCACGGCGCAGACCCGGCAGGCCCCCACACTCCCCAGAGCGGGGTGGTAGCAGAAGTGCGGAATCCAGATGCCGACCGACTTGGCCGCCTCCAGGACGCTGGTGCCGGCGGGGACCTCCACTGGTATGTCGTCGATGATCAGTTTGGGCATAAAACCTTTTTTGCCACAGAGGACACAGAGGTCACAGAGAAAATCTTCTGACGCCGTCGATAAGCCGTTCCTGGCCGAAATTGATCTACAGGGCCTTTTTAAAGCTGGTACTTTTCAGATATGACAGGACTTGCGCCGAAAAAACATCATCGAGCTTTCGCACCGAGTTTATTTCAACGATAACCTCATTATTGACCACGAGATCAAGGCGCTGCCCCTTGATGACCTTCCCTTTATACAGGACGTCTATTTCCTTCTGCCGCTCGAAGCATAAGCCTCGCAGTGAAAATTCATGGCACAGGGCTTCTTCGCAAATGGATTCAAGGAAACCCGGACCGAGTATGCGATGGACCACGATAGCCGCAGCAATGATCTGTTCCGTAACGGGGTCGCCCATAACCCTCTGTGCCCTCTGTGGCTAACTGCTTTTGAACGGACATCTCCGCTTCGTCATATGTTCCCGTATCTCGTCCTCGAACAGCCGCAGGAGCCCCTCCACCGGTCCCATGGCGCCGGGGGCGAGGGCGCAGAAGGCGTAGTTCAGGTATTTCACATGCTCCCGCAGAATATCGATATCTTCCAATTCTCCCCGTCCCGCCTCGATGCGGGACAGCACCTCCCGCACGAAGGGAAGTCCCTCCCGGCAGGGGGTGCACCAGCCGCACGACTCGCGGGCGTAAAATGTTATAAGGTTCAGGGTCGCCGCCACCATGCAGCTGTTCTCGTCGAAGACGACGATGCCGCCGGTCCCCAGCCGCGAGCCCGCCTTCGCCACGGCGTCGAAATCCATCGGCACGTCGAGATGCTCCGGCGTGAAGAACGGGGTGGACGCCCCGCCGGGGATGCACGCCTTGTACCGGCTTCCCGGGCGCATGCCGCCGCATGGCCCGTCGATGATCTCGCCCAACGGGGTCCCCATGGGGAGCTCGACGCAGACCGTGTTCCGCACGTGGCCGCTGACGCAGAAGAGCTTCGTTCCCGCCGCCTCCGGGAGCCGCGCCAGCCCCTTGAACCATGCGGCGCCGCCGGTGACGATGGCCGGGATGTTGCTGAGAGTTTCCACGTTGTTCACTACCGTGGGGCCGCCCCACAGCCCCTTGACGGCGGGGAACGGCGGCTTGGAGCGGGGATTGGCCCGCTTCCCCTCCAGGGCGTTCATGAGCGCAGTTTCCTCGCCGCAGATGTAGCGGCCGGCGGAGACGTGCACGTCGATGTCGCAGGAAAAGCCGCTCCCCTGGATGTTCTCCCCGAGATAGCCAGCGTTTTTCGCCTCGGCGATGGCGCGGCGCAGGTTCGCCGCTCCCGTTTCGTAGCCGCGCCGGATGAAGATGAAGGCGTGGCGCACGCCGAGGGCGTAGCACGCCAGTACCATCCCCTCCACCAGGAGGTACGGGTTTGACTCCAAGAGCACCCGGTCCTTGTAGGTCCCCGGCTCCATCTCGTCGCTGTTGCAGATGAGCCAGCGGGGGCCGGGCAGGTCGCGGGGGACGAAGGACCACTTCTTCCCCGTGGGAAAGCCGGCGCCGCCGCGTCCCCGCAGGTTGGAGTCGATCACCAGCTGCTGGACGTCCAGTGGCGCAAGCCCGGTCAGCGCCTTTTTGAGCGCGTCGAAGCCCCCCTCGCCGCAATACTCGTCGAAGGTGACGCACCGGCCGGCCCGGTTATGTCGGAAGAGGACCTGTTCCATAACATTACCAAACCCCTCCCAACCTCCCCATGTCAGGGGAGGTTGGGAGGGGTACGTTCTAATCAGATGGAGAAAGCATTTCCTTCAACACCACCGCGTTGTTGTGCTCCGCGTCCTTCGCGGCGAAGAGGAGCGTCACGGTTCCCTTTTTCGCCGCGGCGCGGAGTTCGTCCAGCTGTTCCCCGTGGCCCTGCAGCTCCTGCCGGTAGCGGGCGCGGAACTCCTCCCACCGGGCCGGGTCGTGACCGAACCAGCGGCGCAGGTCGTCGCTGGGGGCCAGCTCCTTCAGCCAGTCGTCGAGCCGTGCCGCCTCCTTCGCCACCCCGCGGGGCCAGAGCCGGTCCACCAGCAACCGCCGACCGTCGTCGTCCGACGGCGGGTCGTAGATCCGTTTGCATTTGAGCATAGCCGTTCCGGCAGCGGCGATACCGCTGCCGGCCCCCTTCTACTTCTTGAATGTCTTGACGATATAGGCGGCGATCGCCTTGGCGTCCGCATCGGAAATCGCCTTCCGGTCGAACGACGGCATGCCGCCGCCACCCTTGCGGATCTTGTCGATAATGATCCTGCCGTTTCTCATCCCCCTGAGCGTCAGCTTCGGGTTCATGACGTTGCCGCCATTGGGGTGGCAGCCGGCGCACTTTTCCTTGAAGAGCGCTTCTCCGCTCTTGCCGGCGGCCAGGGCGGTGCCGGCGGAAACGACGAGGGATAGGGCTGCGACGGTCAGAAGTGCTGTCTTTTTCATTGTGATCTCCTTGGTAAAGGTTGCCGGAACGGGTCCGGGGCGGTGCCGCCTACTTGAAGGTCTTGAGGATGTACTCTGCGATGGCCTTCGCTTCCACGTCGGGGATATCCTTCTTCTCGAACTTCGTCATCCCCGGGCCGGGGTTGCGCATCCTGGCGACGATGTCCTTCCAGCTCTTGATGCCGTTGGCGTCCCGGTCCTTCTTGTGCAGGGTCTTGGCCGGGTTGACGATGTTGCCGCCATTCACGTGACAGACGGCGCAGTGTGCCTCGAACTCCTTCTTGGCGTCGATCTTCCCCTTGTAGTGGGCAAGCGCTGTCGTGGCGAAGGTCGCCACGGTCAGCAGGGTGGCAGCAGTGAGTGTTTTTTTCATTCGGTCTCCTCCTGTGTTGATGCCGGCGTCAGCCGGCGGTGGTGATGGTTTTCCGTTCGGTGTCGAGGATGCCTGCCGCCGATTCGGGCGTCACGCGGCCGAACAGGGTGTCGCCGATCAACATGGCCGGCGCCTCGCCGCAGTTGCCGAGGCAGCAGCAGGGGAGGAGCGTAAAGACGCCGTCCGGAGTCGTCTGCCCCGGCTCGATCCCAAGCTGCCGCGCCAGGTGCGCCATGAGCGGCTCGCCCCCCATGGCCCAGCAGGAGATGGAGTCGCAGACGTGGATCACCCGTTTTCCCACGGGGCGCCGGTAGATCATCTCGTAGAAGGTGGCCAGCTCCTCCACCTGCAGGGGGGAGAGCCCCAGGAGCAGAGCCGCCTCCTCAACCGCCTCGTCCGTCAGCCAGCCGTAGTGTCTCTGCAGCTCCTTCATCACGTCCACCGCTGCCTCCCGCGGGGTAACGGCGGCGGCGATGCGGGCCGTGAGTTCGGTTTTCAGCGTTTCGGGTATCATCTACACGCCCCCTCCCCTCGCGGGAGGGGGCTGGGGGGTGGGGGAGGTTGCCCCTGGCAATAGTCCCTGATAACGGCATGCACCCCCTCGATATTTTCAAATACCTCGTTGTTCCAGAATCGTAACACCATAAAGCCGTTCCTCTGAAGGCAGCCGGTTCTCTGTTCGTCGTAGGCCTGGTTGTCGCTGTGTTGGCCGCCATCCAGCTCGACCGCAAGTTTGGGTGTGAATGCCAGGAAATCAACAATATACTCTTCAACAGGCTGTTGACGGCGAAACTTGACCCCCTCGACCTGGCTGTTTCGCAAATGTCGCCACAGCATCTGTTCAGCATCAGTAGCATTGTTGCGGAGGGTGCGAGCCCTGTCGTTCAGGAAATGACGTGGCTTCATAGTGGCTACCCCCACCCCCTCGCCCCCTCCCGCACGGGGAGGGGGAGTCTCCTTCACCGATCCAGGTCCGCCAGGACGAAATCTATCGACCCGATGATCGCCAGGAAGTCCGCCACGAGCCACCCCTTGCACAGGAGCGGCAGCGCCTGGATGTGGGGGAAGCTCGGGGTCTTGATCCGCATCCGGTACGGCACGTTCAGCCCGTCGGAGACGACGAAGTAGCCGTTTTCCCCTTTGGGGGCCTCGATGGCGCTGTAGTTTTCACCCCCGGGCGGCGTCATCCCCCGCGTGGAGTTCACGAAGTGGTGGATGAGCGACTCGATGTCCTGCAGGGTGTCACGCTTCTGCGGCAGGACGTACCGGTAGTCGTCGGTGATCCAGCGGCCGCCGGGCATCCCCTCCAGCGCCTGTTCCACGATCCGGAGCGACTGGCGGATCTCCTCCACCCGGACCCGGTAGCGGGCCCAGCAGTCGCCACCGTCGGCGGTCACCACCTCGAACGCGAACCGGTCGTACCCCGCGTAGGGGATCTTCTTCCGCAGGTCCCACGCGATGCCGCAGGCCCTGAGGTTCGGTCCGGTGACACCCCAGTCGATGGCGTCTTCCAAGGATATTGCTCCCACCCCCTTCAGCCGTGCGACGAAGATCGGGTTTCCCTTCAAGAGGTCCTCGTATTCCTTCAGCCGCGGCGGCATCCAGTTGAGGAGATGCCGCACCGGCTCCTCCCACCCCTCGGGCAGGTCCTCGGTGACGCCGCCGATGCGGAACCAGGCGGGATGCATCCGGCCGCCGGTGATCTGCTCCACGATGTCGAAGATCTTCTCCCGGTCCGTGAAGGTGTAGAAGACCGGGGTCATGGCCCCCACGTCGGCGGCGAAGGTGCCGAGCCAGACCAGGTGGCTGGCGATGCGGAACAGTTCCGCCAGCATGACCCGGATATGGATCGCCCGGGCGGGGACCGTGATGCCGCAGAGCCGCTCCACGGAGTTCACGTACGCCAGGTTGTTCTGCACCCCGGCAAGGTAGTCGATCCGGTCGGTGTAGGGGATGAACTGGTTCCAGTGCTGCCGCTCGCCGATCTTCTCCGCCCCCCGGTGGTGGAAGCCGATGTCCGTGTCCATATCCACGATCTCCTCGCCCTTGAGCTTCAGGACGAAGCGGATGATGCCGTGGGTGCCGGGGTGCTGGGGGCCCAGGTTGAGGACCAGGTGCTCGTCATCGATCCGGTCGAAGAAGTCTTCCGTCGGGAGCGCCTGGCGGCGGCGCGCCTCCTCCGTCGTATAGGGGGCCATCTCCGTGGCGCGGAACGGGTGCTCTTTGCGTAGCGGGTGCCCCTCCCAGTCCGGCGGCATGAGGATGCGGCGCAGGTTCGGGTGGCCGGCGAACCGGACGCCGTACATGTCGTACACCTCACGCTCGTACCAGTTGGCGGCGGGGAAGACGGGGGTCGCGCTGGGGGCTTCCGGTGCGTTGCCAGCGAGCTCCGTCTTGATCCGCAGGTGGCCGGGAGAGTCGAAGCAGAGGAGGTGGTAGTTGAGGGTGAAGTCGGGGTATCTGTCCCGCTCCCGGCGGCACGACTCGTCCACGCAGGCGATGTCCTCCAGACGTCGGAACGGGTTCGAGCCCCGCGTCTTCAGGTGCCGCAGGAGCTCCGGCACGAGCTCCGCCGGCGCCCGGTAGGTGAGCATGTCCGTGGCGCCCTCGTCCCGGGTCACGCGGCCACCGAAGGCCGCCTCCAGCTCGCCGTTCAGGCCGAACTCCGGGTAGGCGTGCTTCGGTGCGGGGGGGCGCCACTGCTCGTCGGAGCGGGGCATCCAGAATCGCGGGTGCTGCACCGAGGTGCCGCGGATGGCGGTCCCCTCCATCCCCGGGCCGCGGGTGTCCCGCGACTTGGTCACGCCGTCCACCAGGACCGGCGCCGTCGTCCCCTGGGTGCCGCCCTGCATGTGCAGCACCGGCCGGGCCGGCCGCTCGTCCCTTTTGATCTTCTCCTGCAGGAGCATCAGCCCCTGGAGGAACGCCTCCGGCCGGGGCGGGCAGCCGGGCACGTACACGTCCACCGGCAGGATCTGGTTCGCCCCCTGCACCACGCTGTACACGTCGTACATCCCGCCGGAGTTGGCGCAGCTCCCCATGGAGATCACCCAGCGGGGCTCGGCCATCTGCTCGTAGAGCCTTAAGATCGACGGGGCCATCTTCTTGAACACCGTCCCGGCGATCACCATCAGGTCCGCCTCCCGCGGCGTGCCGCGCAGCACCTCGGCGCCGAAGCGGGAGACGTCGTACTTGGAGGTGAAGGAGGTCATCATCTCGACGAAACAGCACGACAGGCCGAAGAACATCGGCCAGAGCGAGTTCGCCCGTCCCCAGTTGATCAGGTCGTCCAGGCGGGCGAGGAGGATATTGTCGGGGATATGTTCGATGGTGTTATCTGCCACCTTTACTCCACTTTAAAATCTGCCACAGAAACACAGAGACACGGAGAATCTTTATTCAATTTCCTGATTAGCGCTGATCTTCCGCTAGTCGTAATTTCTGTTCCGGCACTTTGTCAGCTTTGGCAGTAGCCTTTACAAGCCGCTCGAACATACCGGCAAGATCAAAGCGCCGGTTGAAACGATATTGGTACTCGCCCAGATAACGATGAGCGTATTTCTCGAAATCGAAAGCATGGTAGGTCCCGGTAATGGCATTCTTCAGATTGCCAAGCACCGTGTTGATCCAGCTGAAGCAGTCCATGCTGGTGCTTTTGCGCCCTTTGCCAACAACCTCTCTCTGGTGGAAGCAACCGACCGCCTCAACGGCCTGGAAACACCACAGTCCATCCGACACTACCAGGGAAGACGGTACCAGGGAGCGCCTGGCCCACAGCTCGACCTCTTCCCGGCAGAAACTCTTGACGGTCGAGAAGACTGCATAGAGCGGGTGTCCTTGGTTGTTGGTCTGCACCGCTGCAATAAAGGGCACCTTGTTTTCTGAGCCGCGACCCGCTTTGCCGCCGGGAAGCTCGCCGCCCAGATAGGCGTCATCAACCTCGATCCGCTCTGACAGGACGGTGGACTGCTCCCGCTCATACATGACCTGCATGAGCTTGTGCTTGATGCGCCAGGCCGCGCGGTAACTGATGCCGATCAGGCGTCTGAGTTCCAGAATGGCAACGTTATTCTTGTTCTGGGTCAGAAAGAAAATGGCCTGGAACCAGATGGTTAAAGGCAGCTTCGACGAGTGAAAGATCGTTCCTTCCGTCAGTGTCGTCTGGGTTCGGCAGTCGCTACACTGAAACACTTTGACCCGTCGGCCACGCCGGTAGCAGCTATGACGGCTGCCATGGCATCTGGGGCAGATAAACCCGCCGGGCCACCGGTAAGCTTCTAACGCTGATTCACACTGCTCCTGCGTGCCATACTGCGCCAGGAACTGATTCAAGCTCAGGCCCGGTTGAAACTGGATACGGTTCATCTTCATGGCGATCCTCCCTCTTCTGGATTGCCATGGAGCTTACCTCTTCCTGCTGACAGCTTATGTCGCAACTTACGCCGGCGGAAGAATGACGCTAATCAGGTTCAATTTTGATTCTCATTTGAATTAGATGATTTCAACCGTCCTGTCCATATTTGCCTATTTTTGTCGTATCCAAGAGGGTACAAAGCTTTGTATATGGCAGCTCCTAAAAAGCCAACTCCAATTATAACTCCTGGAATCCAGTCATAATCTGATTTACTCGGAATGTGTTCTTGAATTTTAAGATAAATAGCAAAGACAAATAATGCACAATAATAACCAACATAAATAACTAACGCAATAATACCGATAGACAGCATTATTCCCAATAATACACGGCCAGGCTGGCTAACAAGTAATACGCCGATCGCAATAATTATGAGTAGGGAATATAAAAACATATCCTACGCCCTTCTAAAGTCAGTTTATAAACATAGAACATGATAATTCTGAGTTTAATAGCCTTGCCTTTCCGCCAGTAAATCGTCCAGAAAGGCGAATTCCTCGTCGAGGCGGTCATATTCGGCTTGCACTTCCGGGCGCTCCAAGGCGTGAGCTTTAAGTTCCTTGTGCGTGAGCATCCTTGATCTCCCTCAGTTCCCCGCGTTCCTTCTCGCTGCACTCGGCCCCCAGTCCAGCCCGCACTTCAGCCACAGCCACACGAGCCCCAGCAACAGAACCACGATGAAGAAGGTGATGTGGATCATCCCCGCGACCCCCAGCAGGTCCCACGCCACGGCCCAGGTGAAGATGAACGCCGCCTCCAAGTCGAAGACGATGAAGAAGATCGCCACGTGAGCCTCCAACGGTGTCGGGTCTACACATTGACACAATCAACGGAGCTAGCCGGTCGCCTGTTTTTTGTCGCGTCCGGTTGAACGCGTTGTTCGCTGTCCCGACTGCGTTTCAGCGTAGGCATCGAGTAGTTGTCTGATCATGCGCTGGTATTGGGTATGATGTTTCGCTGCCTCAGACTTGAAAAATTCGATGCTCTTTTTGCTAAGAGAAATGGTCACCTTGACCGATTCTTCGCGAAAGGCCAATTCCGCAGGGGAAGGCAGAAAGTCCGGGATTATCTTGACCTCGCCCAATGGCTCATCGGTGTATTTTATTTTCGCGCTCATAAACTGCCTTGCCCTTCCGCCAATACCCGGCTCCGTATATCCTGATTACGTTATTCCTGTACGTAAAACGCACCGTAAGTATGCCACCTTCGACTTGGCCGAAACAAAAATACCGCTTTTCCTTGTCGCTATGTTCCACATCTTCGGCAATGACACGCCGAGGGTCGGCAAACGCATATTGAGCGGATGCAAATGAAATCCCGTGTTTTTGCTGGTTTTCATGATCCTTTTTAGTATCCCACTCAAAATGTGTCGTTGTCACACCATTACCTTAACAGGAAATCCAGGATTCGACCATACGTTTATATGGCTTGGTGTATGGTTTGCGTACATGCATATCTAACGAAGTTGTTTTCTCTCCGCACTCGGCCCCCAGTCCAGCCCACCCTTCAGCCACAGCCACACGAGCCCCAGCAACAGAACCACGATGAAGAAGGTGATGTGGATCATCCCCGCGACCCCCAGGAGGTCCCACGCCACGGCCCAAGTGAAGATGAACGCCGCTTCCACGTCGAATACGATGAAGAAGATCGCCACGAGGTAGAACGGCACCGGGTAGGCGAGCCGGGCGTTGCGGAAGGGGATGGCGCCGGATTCGTAGGCGGTTTCCTTCACCTCGCCGCGCCGCTTCGCGCCGAGCCACCAGGCCGCCAGCAAAAGGACGCCCATGAGCGCCACCGTGACCGCGGTGTAGATGGCGAGGGGGAGGAGGGCGCCGGTTGTCGATAGCTGGTTGACGGGTGACATCGAGGCTCCTGAACAGGCTCAAGCGTAAATGCCAACCCCCCTCGGTCCCCCTTCTCAGGGGGGATGACGTGAAGTCTCCCTTTATGCCCCAGAGGGTACTGTGAAGGGGAGATTTAGAGGGGGGAGCAACGGAAATCAGACATCAACTGTAACGCAGCCGCCGCGTCTGTCAACCTTCCGCACCGCATGCCGTCAGCCGACGCCGTGCTGCCGGAGCCAGTTCAGGAGCTGGTTCAGCTCCATGGCGCCGCTGGTGCGGGCGATCTCCCTGCCGCCGCGCAGGAGGACGAGCGCCGGCACCCCCGTGATGCCGAACCGGCCGGCGGCGGCGCGGCAGATATCGATGTCCAGCTGAGCGAAGGCCGCCCTGCCGGCGAGGGCGCGGGCGGCTTGTGCGATGACCGGCGCGAAGTTCTTGCAGTGGGAGCACCAGGTGGCCCAGAATTCCGCGACGACGGTGCCCGGGTAGCCGGCGAGAAGGCGGTCGAAGGACTGGTCGGTGAGGTGGAGGGGGGAGAGGTAGAGCGGGGGAAGAGGGACGCGGCAGGCGCCGCATCTGCCGGCGACCCCTTCCTTTTCGTCGGGTATCCGGTTGGCGGCGCCGCAGGCGGGGCAGGGGACGATGTGCGATGCCATGGCGCCTCCCCTTATCCGACGGCCGACCGGATGTGAAGACCGATCTTCCGGTCCTCGAAACCGATGTGGTTGATGAGCCAGTCGATGAGGGCACTGTTCGTGCGGAGCACGAGGCTGAGGGACACCCCTTCGACGGCGACTTGCGCCCGCAGGGCATTAAGGTTGGCGACGAACGTTTCGTGCAGCAGCCGGTGACCCTCGAGGCCGGGGTAGCCGTACTCCTCCTGCAACTGTTCTTCTTCCGCGAAGTGCCGGACGACGTACTCGCTCAGAAAGTCGAGGAGGGGAATGACCTCCTCGCGTTCCGTACCGCTGCCGAACGCCGCCAGCAGGTTGTTGAACCGGCGGAACAGCTCCTGGTGCTGCAGGTCGATCTCGGGAATACCGATGGCGAGGTCATCGGTCCAATCGATGGACATCATGGCTGAACCTCCTTGATGAATTATTTCACCAGGTACTCCAGCACCTGCGCCGGGTGCGCCTCCGCCTTGGCCACCTTTGGCCAGTGCCTGACCACCGTACCGTCGGGGCCGACCACGACCGTGGAGCGGATGACGCCGACGGTTGTCTTGCCGTACATGACCTTCTCGCCGAAGGCGCCGTAGGCGGTCATCATGGCACCGTCCGGGTCGGAGAGGAGGGTGAAGGGGAGGCCGAAGGCGCGGATGAACTTGTCGTGGGACTTCATGCTGTCTCGGCTCACGCCGAGCACGACGACGCTGCGCTTTACCAGGTCGGCGTGCATGTCGCGGAAGCCGCAGGCCTCCTTGGTGCAGCCGGGGGTGTTGTCCCGGGGATAGAAATAGATGACGACAGTCTTCCCGGCGTAGTCTTTGAGAGTGTGGTTCTTGCCGTCGCTCCCCGCCAGCGTGAATGCGGGGGCGGGTGTGCCTTCCAGTGACATGGGTTCCTCCATGTTGGGATGTGATGTTTTCTGCTCCTCCTCCTTCAAGGGGGAGGCCGGGAGGGGGATGGGGGTGAGTAAAGGTCAGCCGATCGAAAACCCATCCCCACCCTGACCCTCCCCTTGAAGGGGAGGGAAGTTGATGTCGGCGCTGACTCGAACGTTCGCTTCTGATTTTACCAGATAACTACTCCGTTATCAGCCGCGGGGGCGTATCCCCCGCCACCGGGACGATCTTCACGAACCGGGTGCGGCAGTGGGCTGCGGCCTCCTCCACCCAGTCCGCCTCTTCCTCCTGGTGGGAGTGGACCAGTTCCCGGTGGTAGGTGGAGAGCAGCGCCTGGAGCTGCTCCATGTCTTCCTCTTCCAGGTCGCGGATCGCCACGACCGCCCCCTTTGCCAGGCGGCGGCGCAACGCCTCCCGGTCCAGTCCCTGCGCCTCGTCCAGGTGGCAGTAGACCGTGCCGCCGGTCATGCCGGAGCAGAGCCACGGCCCCGGGTCGCCCAGCACCACGGCGCGGCCGGCGGTCATGTATTCGAAGGCGAACCCCTTGATGTTGGCCCGCCCCGCGAGCTCGCCCCGGTCGTCCTCCAGGGGCGCCCGCAGCCGGCCGCCGATGACCACGTCGGCCCCGGAGAGCCGGATACCCGCCCGGCTGTCGGCGTCCCCCTGGACGATGAAGGTCCCCCCCTGGGCCCCGTAGGCGAGCCCCTTCCCCACCGAGCCGCCGACCCGCCGCCCTTCCCGGTTCTCCCCCTTGAGGACGACGATCTTGCCGCCGCCGGCGCTCTTCCCCACGCCGTCCTGGGCGCCCCCCTCCACCCGGATGTTGATGCGGGGGATGTTGAAGGCGGCCAGACCGTTACCGGGGATGGCGTCCCGGTGGAAGTGGAGGAGCGCCTCGCAGCCCGGGGCGAACCGGCCGTCGGCCCGGCCTCGCACCATGACCCCCGCCAGGTGGGTGCCGATGGCGCGGTCGGAGCTGGTGGCGTTGTTGTCGTCGTAGCGGACCCGCTGCTCGCCCCCCGCGAAGGCGTCGGCCACGAGGCCGGAGACGAGCGAGGTGAGGTAGTTGAGCGGCTTGCGGATGATCCGCACCTTCCCCTCGCCGGTGCGGGCGGTGCCTGCGGGGACCGGCGCCAGGAGCTCCGAGAGATCGAGCCGGTCGAGCCCCCGCGCCTGCACCAGGAGGTCGGTGCGCCCCACCAGGTCCTGGGTCCGGGTGAAGCCGAGCCTGGCGGTGAGGATCCTGATCTCCCGGGCCATGCCGCGGAAGAAGGTGGTCTCGTAGATGACGCCGTTCTCCAGCACCCGGGGGACGAACCGCTTCAAGCCCCGGGCTTCCGCCTCCTCGGCGGTCTCGATCTGGGTGGCGATCCCCACGTGGCAGGTGCCCAGGTGGCAGCCGCGGCAGACGGTGCAGCCGATGACCACCATGGCCATGGTGCCGAATCCTACCCGGTTCGCCCCCAGGAGCATGAGCTTCACCACGTCCCGTCCGGTGCGGGCGCCGCCGTCGGCCCAGATCTCCACCCTGTGGCGCATCCCCGCCTGGAGAAGGGCCCGGTGGGCCTCACGCACGCCGATCTCGGCGGGGAAGCCGACGAACTTGACGGCGTGCTTGCGGGCCGCACCGGTGCCGCCGTCGTAGCCGCTGATCGTGATGATGTCCGCCCCCGCCTTGGCGATCCCCAGGGCGATGGTGCCGATCCCCGCAACGGAAGGCACCTTCACGGAGATGCGGGCGGTGGGGTTGGCGGTCTTCAACTCCTCCACGATCTGGGCCAGGTCCTCGATGGAGTAGATGTCGTGGTTGTTGGAGGGGGAGATGAGGGCGACCCCCGGCGTGGCGTGGCGGGCCGCGGCGATCTTCTCCGTCACCTTGAACCCGGGGAGGTGCCCCCCCTCGCCCGGCTTCGCCCCCTGGCCCACCTTGATCTCCAGCACGTCGGCGGAGTTGAGGAACTCCATGGTGACGCCGAACCGGCCGGAGGCAACCTGCTGGCCCCGGTTGTGCCGGTAGACGCCGAGCATGTCCCGGATCTCGCCCCCCTCGCCGTTCATGCAGATGATGTTGAGGCGCCGGGCCGCCTCGGCGTAGATCCGGAACGGCGTCTCCCCCTGGGAGCCGAAGCTCATGGCGGAGAAGAGGATCGGGAGGGCGTGGCCCCCGACGCCCGTGTCCACCTCCTCCGGATCGACACTCAGCTCCTCCGGGTAGTTCAGGTCGATGAGGTGGCGCACCGCCAGCGGGTTCTCCGCCTCCAGCTGCTGGATGAGGCGGGAGAGGTCGGCGTAGGTCTCCTCCATCTTGGCCACCGCCCCCACCATCTTCCAGATGCGGGGGTAGATGCGGAACTGGGCCGGCACCGGCTCCTTCGCCTTGCTTCTCGCCACCGCGGTACGGCTGCGGTTCTCCTCCTCCAGCCTCGCCAAAGTGAGCCCGCCGTCGCCGGAGCCGCAGAAGTTGGGGGTCTCGAAGATCTCCGCCAGGTGCCGGCAGAGGCCGATGGAGGCGAAGTACTTGCCGTAGCCGCCGATCTCGTGGGTCCCCATGGTGGAGATCACCTTCTCCAGCCCCTTGGCGAGGACGGACAGGAGGTTTGCGACGCCGTTCTCCTCCCCGCCAGCCTGCTCCCACATCTGGTAGGGACAGACGGCGTCGGCCCCCATCCCCAGGGCGAAGATCAGGTCGTGGAGGTTTCGGAGCGCGCCGGAGCGGACCACGAGGGATACCCGCCGGCGCAGGCTGCCGCCGCCGGGGTCGGTCGCCTCTTTCAGCCGTTTGTGCAGGACGGCGATGGCCAGGAATGGGTCGAGGAAGTCGCGGCCGGGGGCGAAGACGGTGGAGTCGTCCAGAACCAGCAGCCGGGCGCCCCGCTCCACGGCGGCGACGGCGTCGGCGGTGAGCCGCTCCGCCGCCCGGTCGATGGTCTCGTCCCGGCGCAGGATGCAGGGGATCGTGCGGCAGGCGCGGGGACCGAAGTGGGTGAGGAGCGCCTCCATGGT
The DNA here is from genome assembly GCA_021779095.1 of Deltaproteobacteria bacterium. Taxonomy (GTDB): domain Bacteria; phylum Desulfobacterota; class Desulfuromonadia; order Geobacterales; family JAJYBI01; genus JAJYBI01. Next base: position 44,534 of record JAJYBI010000002.1, on the reverse strand, counting down.
GCAACTCCCGCGGTCGGCGGCGGCCGCAACGTCTGCCGGGTCGGGACCGCCGGGGCGTCCTCCCAGCAGCAGCGGCACGGCGAGGGTGACGCACCGCTCGGCCTTCCCCCTGAGGGCGGGACGTACCCCCAGGTAGACCCGGGTTGAGAAGTGCTCCGCCTCACGCTCCCGGTCGATGGCCGGGTTGGTGACCACCGCCACCTGCTCCTTGAAGTAGTCGGACAGGTTCTGGCGCAGGTTGGAGAGGGCCGCCAGCGGGCCGTCGTACCCCAGCGACGCGATGGGGTCCTGGCCGGTCTTCGCCATCTCCCGCAGGTTCTGGAGGTCGCTGTTCTTCCAGCCGAGGGCGGCGAGGAGGCAGTCGCGGACGAACGGCCGCTTTCCCGAGGGTTTCATTCCCTCTCCCTCGGGGAGAGGGGCAGGGTGAGGGAAAAAGACGGGAGGCGGGGCCAGATGCTCCCCGCGCGTCACCATTGCCGCCTGGGCGGGGAGGTTGGTCCGCTTGCGGAACAGCCGGTACACCTCCCGTCGCAGGGCGTGGTGCTCCAGCAGTGTGACCCCCTTCTCGCGGGAGAGCCTGAGTCCTATCTTCTCCCCCGGCGCCAGCGGCTTCGGGTCGCTGACGATCTCCTCGTGGGGGACCACCCCCAGCTCGGAAGAGGCGAAGAGCTCCGCCTCCGTCTCGCCGAACCACAAGGGCCTGAGTCCCATGGCGTCGACGCTGAAGACGCACTGGTCGCGGTGGCGGGCGATGATCGCCGCCGGCCCCTGGGCGGAGGCCGTAAGGAAGCGGCGCATCCAGCCGTACATCTCCTTCAGTTCCGGTGTGAACCGCTCCATCTGGCTGAAAATGGGGGGAAAGACCGTCTCCATCGCCTCGAAGAGGGTGAGCCCGGCGCCGAACATGAGCCCCTCCAGGGTCCGGTTCAGGTCCTGGGAGTCGCTGCCGTCGCCGGTCAGCTCGATCCCCATCATGCGTGCTTCTTCCCGCAGCCGGGCGATGGTGTTGATCTCGCCGTTGTGCCCGAGAAGCGAGAACGGCTGGGCCCGCAGCACGGTAGGGAGGGTGTTGGTGGAGTAGCGGCTGTGGCCGATCGTGACGGCGGAGAGGAAGTCGCGCCGCTTCAGTTCCGGGTAGTAGCGGGGGAGGATCTCCGGGGCGCCGTGGACCTTCCAGGCGGTGACGTCCGCGGAGAGGGAGGCGACGTGGAGCGGGAACCGCCGCTCCAGCTCCAGCTGCAGCCCGTAGAGCCGCCGGGGGGCGTCCGCCGGATCGGGGGAGCGGAGGGCGATCTGCCAGAAGAACGGCTCGCTCTCGCGCGCCATGGCGGAGAGGAGCTCGCTCCGCACGTTGCCGGCCCGCTCCAGCAGCAGCTCGAACCCCGCGTCACGGCAGCATGAGAGCGCCGCACCCTTCAGTTCCGTCAGCCCCTCCAGCGCCTCCCGGTGGACGAGGATATGCCCCACGGCGAAGCCGGGGTCGTCGGCCAGGCCGGCCTTCATCCCCGCTTCCACAAGGATCTCCCGCCAGAGGAGCCGCGGGATGTCGGTGAGGATGCCGCAGCCGTCCCCCTCGCCGTTGATCTCCCCCGCCCGGTGCCCCATCTTCACGAGGGCGTCGATGGTCCGCTGCACGTTGCCGTGGGTCGGCCGGACCGCCTTGTTGACGTAGCAGATGATGGCGCAGGCGTCGCGCTCGACGGGGAACTGGCCGGACGGGTCGCGGTAGGGAGCGTTCACGGGTGCCTCCTGGTTGGATGATGGAACAGAAGAATGATAGCGCGGTGCGGCGAAAAGTTAAGCGGGTATGCAGCTAATTCAAAGACAAACGGCAACGGGACGCGGATAAACGCAGATGAACGCGGATAAAACCAAAAAACGAATGGAGCACGGAAAAGGCTGAAAAATCAGATACCTGCGGATAATCAGCCTAAACGGCTACCGAAAAATTTCATGCAAGATCCGTTGTTAGATGTGGCCCGCGTCCTGTTAATGACTTTTGCCTTTAATCTGCGTTCATCAGCGTATATCCGCGTCCTGTAAAAGGTTGTAGACTTTCAATCCGTGTCCCGTTCATCACAGCATGTCCACCGGATCGATGTCGATGGCCATCCGCACCGGGGCGACCGGCCTGAACCGGTCGCGGAAGGCGGTGATGATTCCGCGCAGGTCGGCGCGCACCGGCGCCTTCAAAAGGACCTGCCAGCGGTGCCGGCCGCGCACGAGCCCCAGGGGGGCGACGGCGGGACCGAGGATCTCCACCCGGCGGCGGGACCCCTTCCGGATATCCCGCAGCGCCCGGACGGCGTCTGCGGCGGCAGCCTCCACGGCGGCGGCCGTGATTCCCGACAGGATCACCAGCGCCAGGTGGGAGAAGGGGGGGTAGCCCAGCTCCCGGCGAAACTCCAGTTCCTGCGCGCAGAACCGCTCGTAGTCGTGCTCCGCGGCGCAGGCGACGGCGTAGTGGCCGGGATCGGCCGTCTGGATCAGCACCCTCCCCGGCTGGTCGCCCCGCCCGGCCCGGCCGCTCACCTGGGTGAGGAGCTGGAAGGTCCGCTCGGCGCTGCGGAAGTCCGGGAGGTTCAAGGAGGCGTCGGCGGAGATCACCCCCACCAGGGTCACCCCGGGGAAGTCGTGCCCCTTGGCGATCATCTGGGTCCCCACCAGGATGTCGATGGAGCCGTCCTCGATCCCCCGAAGTACCCGGGCGTGGCCGCCCCGGCCGGCGGTGGTGTCCCGGTCCATGCGGGCCACCCGTGCTTCCGGGTAGAGCTCCTTCAGTTCGTCCTCCACCCGCTCGGTGCCCCGTCCCAGAAGCCCGATCTCCGTGCCGTCGCAGCCGGGGCAGACGGACGGCGCCGGGATGGCGTAGCCGCAGTAGTGGCAGCCGTGCTGATTCCGGCTGCGGTGGTAGGTGAGGGTGACGGCGCAGTTGGGGCAGCGGAGTACGTGGCCGCAGTCGTTGCAGACGAGCCAGGTGGCGAAGCCGCGGCGGTTCAAAAAGACAAGGGACTGGCCGCCTTTCTCCAGGTTCTCCGCCAGGGCGTCCTTGAGCGGCGGCAGGAAGGTGTCCCGCTTTCCCTGTGTGTCGATGAGGACCGTCTCGGGGAGCGGCAGGCCGCGGGCGCGCCGTGGAAGCGGGAGATACCCGAGCTTCCCTTCGTCCGCGGCATGACGGGTCGTGACGAGCGGCGTGGCCGAACCGAGGACGACGACCGCCTCCGCCTGTCGCCCCCGCACGAGCGCCAGGTCCCGGGCGTTGTACCGCAAGCCCTCCGCCTGTTTGTAGGAGCCGTCGTGCTCCTCGTCCACCACGACGATGCCGATCCGGTGCAGCGGGGCGAAGATTGCCGAGCGGGCGCCGATGACGATGGCGACCTCGTTACGCCGGATGCGCCGCCACTCGTCGTACCGCTCGCCATCGGACAGGCCGCTGTGGAGCACGGCGATGCCGCAGGTAAAACGCCGGCGGAACCGGACCACCAGCTGGGGGGTGAGGGAGATCTCCGGCACGAGGACGAGTGCCGTTCTCCCCGCCGCAACGACCCGGGCGATCGCCTGCAGGTAGACCTCGGTCTTGCCGCTGCCGGTGACGCCGTGGAGCAGAAACGGGGCGAAGCCGCCTGCTTCGAGGGCGTCGCCGATCCGCGCAAGGGCCGCCGCCTGGTCCGGGTTCAGGGGAAGTGGAGTATCCCGCTGCACGGTCTCCTGGCGGAACGGGTCCCGGTAGACCTCCCGTTCCAGGATCTCGATCAGGCCGCGTTCATCCAGCAGTCTGATCTGGGGGGAGCAGGAGCCGAACTCCCGCCGAAGCGCTCCGGCGGACAGCTCGCCGGCGTCGCGGATGGCGGCGAGCAGGGTGCGGCACTTCTCCGACAGGCGCGCCGGCTCCACCGCGTCCGGCCGGGGAAGGCAGAACCGCTCCGTGAGAATCCCCCGGCCGCCGCGTAAGACCTCCCGCTCCACCGGGACGCCGTCCTCGTCCAGAACGGTCTTCATTCTGCCGACGATGTTGATCCCCCGGGGAAGCGCCGCCTTCAGCACCTCCCCCAGCGGGTGCAGGTAGTACTGCGCCGTCCAGCGCAGGAACTCCAGTTCCTCGGGGGAGAGGAGCGGCGCCGGGTCCAGGATCTCCAGGGCGTCTTTCAGCGGGTGGTCGGAGCGGTCGGTGATCGCCAGGATGTAGCCGGTGACGGTGCGCCGCCCGAACGGCACCAGCGCCCGGCAGCCGACCCGCGCACGGGTGACATGCTGCGGAGGGACGCGATAGTGGAACGTCCGGTCCAGGGGGGCCGGGATGGCGACTTCGATGACGGTTTCGTGGGGGGATGGCTCGTCCATGGCAGGTTCGAGTCTACCGGTTCGGCGGGGGATTGACAAGAAGGGAAACGCGCCTGCCGACAACCCGGATGCGGAGCGTCGGCAGGCGCGGCGGGACTATTTCATGAGCACTTCCTCGGCGATGGTCTGGCCGAGTACCCGGCACTGCTCCAAGACGGGGGGGCGCGGGGTGAACTGGGCCCGCACCGCCGGCACGGGGAGCTGGAAGTTGACCCCTTTCAGCCGTTCCTCGGCGAGCTTGCACGCCTCGCCGCTCCAGCCGAAGCTGCCGAAGACGGCGCCGATGTTGGTCTTCAGCTTGACGGTGGAGAGGTAGGAGAGCACGGTCCAGATGGGGGGCGGCACGTCGCGGTTCACGGTCGGCACGCCGAAGATCAGGGCGTCGGCCTGCTCCATCAGGTCGCGGATCTCGTCGGGGGACTGCTCGGGGAAGTGGCAGCTGATCACCTCCACCCCCGGTACGGACGCCCCCTTGGCGATGGCCGCCGCCATCTTGCGGGTGTTGCCGTGGGGGGACATGTACAGGATGACCACCTTTTTCCCCGTTTCGTGCTTCGGCGTGCTCCACTCCCGGTACAGCTGCACCGCGCGCTGCGGGTCGGAGCGGAGGATCGGGCCGTGGCTCGGACAGATCATCCCGATCTCCAGGCTCCCCACCTTGGCAAGGGCCGCCAGCACCTTGTCCTTGAACGGACGGATGAGGCAGTCATAGTAGAAATGCATCTCGCCGGTGATGTCCGGGCATTCGTCGTTGAACAGGCTCTCGCCGCAGTAGTGGGCGCCGAAGGCATCGCAGGTGAAGAGGATGCCGTCCTCCGCCAGGTGGGTGAACATGGTGTCGGGCCAGTGCAGGAACGGTGCGATGACGAAGCGGAGCGTCCGGCCCCCCAGGTCGATGGTCTCACCGTCCTTGATCACGTGGGAGGCGAAGGGGGTGTGGATCTGGTTCCCCAGGAAGGTGGCCGCCGCCTGGCTGGAGATGACCTTGGCGCGGGGGCAGTGCTCCAGCAGGTAGGAGAGTGAGCCGGAGTGGTCGGGCTCCGTGTGGTTGACGATGACGTAATCCACCTCCGCCGGATCGATCAACTGCCGGATCTTTCCCAGGTACTCCTCGGCATATTTCGCCTTCACCGTGTCGATGATGGCGGTCTTGCCGTTCCCCCTGACGAGGTAGGAGTTGTAGGTCGTGCCGTATTTGGTGGGATACAGGTCGTCGAAGACCCGCAGCTGCGGGTCTTTCGCGCCGATCCAGTAAATCCCGTCTCTGATTTCAACGATCTCGTTCATGCCGGTTCTCCTCGGTAATGATCTGTGGGACGGTGAAATGATACCAGAAGCTCCTTCGGTAACAAGCCGCACCGCCGCCGGAGATATTATGTATACACGGTGGCGGCCTGCAGTGCAAAAAAAAAGCCGGCCTGGGTGGGCCGGCTTTCGTAGCTCGGTGCAGAGACTATTGACCGGAAAGCTTCATGTAGCAGTCCGCCTGGTACAGGGCGACGTCTGCCGCCAGGGGGGAGGATGGGTAGCGGTCCAGAAACCGGTCGAACCGGGGGAGCGCCTCCTTGCAGTCACCCATCTTGTAGGCGCGGGATGCCGCTTCGAACAGCCGCTGTTCGGTCTCCTCGTTGCGCACTCCGTGTGGTGCCGGTTTCGCTACCGGCGCGGCGGCAATCGGGGCCTTGTGGTGACGCAGAGGGACTGCTGCTGGTGTCTGGGCAGTTTCGTGGCGCACGGGAGCCGCCGAGAGTCTCTCTTTCCGCGTCCGGGGGCGGTGCCGGGCGGGGACCGGATGGTCCGGGGTTACCGGAACGTGGATGATCTTTCCCGCATAGATCAGGTCGGGATTGGTGATCTTGTTCAGGATCAGGAACTGGGGATAGTAGAATCCCTTGCCGCGGTATTTTGCCGCCAGCCCCCACAGGGTGTCGCCCTGCTTGATGACGATGTTGTGGACGAGCAGCCCGTCTTCGGGGCTGGCCGGCGGCCTGGACGATGCGGTCGGTCGCGGTTCGTACAGGGTGTAGTCACCGGCCGCAAGGGCAGCGGTGGCTGTGACGGTGGAGAGGGCGAGAATGGCTACGGTCAGTCGCAGTCTGTTCACGTCAGTACCTGTTCCCCAGCTGGTCGCGGTAGTTGAGTACGTTCTTTACCTGGATGGCGGTCCCCATGGCGACGCCCGGCTTCACCCTGAAGCTCAGGCGGATGTTCCGTTTTTCCCCGGCCCCCAGCTCATCGAATTTCCAGATGTATTCACCGCCGTTCCCTCTGATGTACGGCGGATCGGAGGCGACCACATCCAGGTCGCCCGGGATGGTGGTCTGGACCTCCACGACCTTCGCCATGTTGGTTCCTTTGTTGACGGCGTCGAGGTCGACGGAGACAACTTGGCCCGGCTTGATCTTGCCGCCTTTGCCGGAAAGGGTCATTTCGATGAGCGGCCGCGAGAAGGCGAGCCGGGTGGCTACTGTCGCCTGTTTCGCCTGGTCGGATTCGGGTTCGAAGGCAACGTCGACCGTGGCGGTGGTGCCGTCGGCGACGCTGTACGGCGTGGCGATCTCCATCAGGATATAAGCCTCTTCCTTCGGCGCCAGCGGTCCGATCCGGGTGATGGCCGGTTCGTTGGACTGGCGCATGCCGTCCCGGTTCAGGTCGTGGTAGAAGGAGTAGGACAGGCCGCCGGTGACGGCGGGCTTGATGCTGAAGCTGTCCATGGCGTTGCCGGTGTTGGTGACGACGATCGGAACCGTAACGGTCTGGCCGGGGATCACGACCAGCTTGTTTGCCGCGGTGCGGGCTGTTACGCCGCTGATCGTCTCGACGTAGGCGACGGTGGAGAGGAAGGAGTCGCTCGTGTCGAGGTCACCGTTCAGGACATCGGCACGGCAGAACAGCTCCTGCCGGGCAATCGCCTCGTCCTTGACCCGGAAGACGACGGTGTACTCCCTGCTTTCGCCGGAATTCACCTTGAGACCCTTGAGGGTCATTGCCGTCGCGGATTCGCGGCTGAACGGGGTGCCTGCCGTATCCACCGGCTCGAACTGGGGCGGATAGTTGAGCCGCAGGGTGAGGTCTCGGGCTGCCGAGGTGCCGATGTTCAAGAGGGCGATCCGGTAGGTGACCTTGCCGCCCGGCGGGACCATCCCCTTGTCGGACTTGATGACCGCCCGCATGAGCGGTGCCGAGGAAACGAGGGAAACCTCGCGGGACTGGGATGCGTCACCCGACACCTGGGAAACGAGCTTGACCGGATAGACGTTCCGCTGGCCGTCGATGTTGGTCCGGGGGATCGTGAGAACGATGACCCCCTTGAACTTCTCGCCCGGCGCGATGGTCGGGGTCACGCTGATGGGGGTGTCGGGAGTCCGGGCAGCGGCGAACCGGACGTCGAACTCCGCTGGGAAGCCGGAGACGAGGGTGAACCGGTCGTCGCCGTTGCCCCGGTTGATCGCTTCGAACGGAATGGTGTACCGCTTGCCCACTTCGAGGGTGTCGCCCACCGGCAGGACGGTGAAGTCGACATTGGCGAACTGGCCCACCTCCAGGTTGAGTACCTGGGTCGTGGGGGACGCCTGTGCAACCTGCTGACGGGGAGCAGGGAGGGGAATTCCCAGCTCTTTCAGCTTCTGTTCAGCGTCAGCCGCGGCACGGGTACCGGGGAAGCGCTCGATGACCGACTTGTATCCGGCAATCGCCTTATCGCGGTATGCCGCGGCCGTGGCGGAAACGTGCTTCGGTGCCGGCTGGACGGCCGTTACGACCGGTTGCGGACGGCGTTTCGCCGGCCGGGCGGCTTCTGGTGCCGGTGCGGCCTGCTGCGCCACGACAACCGGTGCCGGGGCAGGTGCCGGCTTGGAAACCGGAGCCGGAGCCGCCGCCGGTGACGGCGCGGTGGCGGGGGCCGGCTGTGCGGCCGTGGCAGAGGAGGCCGTGGCGGAGGACGTCGGTGCGGCTCCTTGCTGGTCGAGCCGTTCCTGTGACTCGATCGATTTCAGCGCCGCCGCCTTTTCCGCCATGAGCTTGTCGAATGAGGACGGTTCCGCCGGTGCGGGCTCGCTGGCCGTCGCTACCCGCTCGGTCTCCGCTGACTGCAGGCGTGCCGCCTTTTCCGCGGCCAGCTTGTCCGCCGCGGCCTTGGCTGCCGCAGCGTTTTCCGCGGCTACCCGTTCCGCTTCGGCCTTGGCTGCCGCCGCCTTGAGCGCCTGTTCCGCGGCGATTCGGTCCGCTTCGGCCTTGGCCGCCGCCGCTTTCTCCGCCGCTATCCGGTCGGCTTCAGCCTTTGCAGCCGCCGCTTTCTGCGCTGCAATCCGGTCGGCTTCGGCTTTTTCCGCGGCCAGCTTCTCGGCTGCCGCCTTCGACGACTGCTCGGCAGCAAGCCGATCGGCCTCGGCCTTTGCCGCTGCCGCTTTTTCCGTGGCGGCCCGTTGCGCCTCCGCCTTTGCCGATGCGGCTTTGAGCGCCGCTTCGGCCTCCGCAACGGACGGCGCCTGCGTCTTGGGCGCCTCGGCCACCGCCTGGGGCGCCGCGCCGGGGATCGCTTCGCCCTTGTCGTACTTCGCGACGAGTTTCAGCAGATCGTCTTCGACGGTTGTCTTGAGCGGACTGTCGGGGTATTCGCGGAAGAACTGGGACATGGTCTTTGCAGCGGTCTGCATGTCGCCGGATTTGTAGCTGGCGCGGGCCAGCCAGAAGAGCGCCATGTCACGCAGCGGGCTGTCGGGGTACTTTTTCAGTACCGTCTTCATGTCGTCGATGGCGGTGGGGTAGTCTTTTTTCTGATAGGCGTTGAACCCTGCGATGAAGGTCTGGGAGTCGTCCGTGTCCACGGCGAACGCCGAGCTGGACACCAGGCAGATGATAACCGTCAGCCCCAGAATCGTTTTGATGAATGTAGCACGGTAACGGGCAAAAAAATCCACGGGACCAACCTTTCAGTAGCAGGTTCTCATTGTGAGTATAAATGCCTTGTTAAATACCATCTTGCGGGGGGGATGTCAACGGTGAAAGGTATACATTTTCATGATATTTCAATGTTTTGTGGCACTTTGACCACCCCGACGGGCCGGCAATGCGGCGATTGCCATCCCCGTGCCGCCAGAAACCGCTTGATACGGGCATTTGCGGTAGTATAGTAGAATCCCATGGTTACCAGAGAGCAGATCGACAATTTCCCCGAAACCCCCGGCGTCTACCTCATGAGGGGGGAGGACGGAACAGTCCTGTATGTCGGGAAGGCGAAAAACCTGCGGAAGCGGGTCCGCTCCTATTTCGGGGCGTCCCGCGATGCGCGCTATCAGATCAAATTTCTCATGGCGCGGGTGGAGCAGGTTGAGTTCATCGTCACCGCCACGGAAAAAGAGGCGCTGATCCTGGAGAACACGCTGATCAAGCAGCACCGCCCCCGCTACAACATGAACCTGCGGGACGACAAGACCTACTTTTCGCTCCGGATGGACATGGCGGAGGAGTTTCCCCGTATCTCCGTCATCCGCAAGGTGAGCCGGGACGGCGCCCGGTATTTCGGTCCCTATGCGTCGGCCGCCGCGGCCCGCGAAGTGCTGAAGGAGCTGTACCGGCTCTTTCCGTTACGGCACTACCCGCTGGAGACCTGTCGCCGCCGCAGGCGCCCCTGCCTCTTCTACCAGTTGAAGCAGTGTTCCGCCCCCTGTCATGGCCGGATCAGCCGGGAAGACTACGCGGCGCTCGCCGAGGGGGCGGCACTGTTCCTCGAGGGAAAGAAGCAGGACCTGGTGCGGGTCTTCCAGCGCCGCATGGCGGAGGCGGCCAGGGCGGAACGGTTCGAGGAGGCGGCCCGTTTCCGTGACCTGACCCGCTCCATCGAGGTAACGCTGGAGCGCCAGCACGTGGTGAGCCGGACGGGGGATTGCGACGTCGTCGGCATCCATCGGGACGGCGGGCACCTGACCTTCGCGCTTTTGTTCGTACGCGGCGGGAGCATCATCGGGAGCAGGACGTACCGGGTGCCCTGGTCGCTGGACGACGGGGAGGGGGTCGCATCGTTCCTCAACGAATATTACGGCCGCGAGGTACAGGTGCCGCCCGAACTGCTGCTGCCGGTGCGGATCGACGACGGCGGACCCCTGGAGGAGCTCCTGTCGGAGCGCCGCGGCGGCCGCGTGAAGGTGAGCGTGCCGGTGCGCGGGACGCGGGCGGAACTGGTCAGTCTGGCGGTCCGGAATGCGGAGGAGGCGGCGAGGGAGCAGCTCCGGGAGAACGATGCCGCGGAAGCGGTACTGGAAGAACTGCAGCGCCGGCTGCATCTGCCGTGTCTTCCCCGCCGGATCGAATGCTACGACATATCTAACATTCATGGGCAAAATGCGGTGGGGAGCGGGGTGGCGTTCCTCGACGGCAGGCCGGACAAGGCGCACTATCGCCGGTACCGGATCAGGACCGTCGGGCAGGCGGACGATTTCGCCATGATGCGGGAGGTGCTGTCGCGTCGTTTCGCGCCGGATACGGATCGTCCCGGTCCGCCGGACCTGATCGTGGTGGACGGCGGTATAGGCCAGCTGAACGTACTGACGGCCGTCCTCGCGGAGCTGCAACTGGTGGGGATCGCGGCGGTTTCTCTCGCCAAGAGCCGGGTCGTCCGGTCGGCCGCCCGGTCGGAGGTCCGGCGCAGCGACGAGCGGGTGTTTCTGCCGGGAAGGAAGAACCCGGTGGTGCTGCGGCAGAATTCGGCGCCGCTCCTGCTCCTTGCCCGCATCCGCGACGAGGCGCACCGGTTTGCCATCACCTACCACCGGAAGCTGCGGGGGAAGGCGTTTACACGCTCGGCGCTGACGGATCTGCCGGGGGTGGGGAGTGGCCGGGCCGCTGCCCTGTTGCGGCACTTTGGCAGCATGGAGCGGCTGCGGCAGGCTGCCCCGGAGGAGATCGCGCAGGTGAAGGGGATCGGCGCCGCGCTTGCCGATGAGATCTGGCGGCAGCTGCACGAGGTCGACGGGGAGCAGGCGCTGATGGGGAGGGGAAAGAAAAAAGGGCAGTGATCCGGTGAGGATCGCCGCCCTTTTCCGTTTGACTCGCGTCGGTCGTTATTCCGCCATGAGCCGTTTGATGAGCGCTTCCATCTCCATGCCGACGGAGGGGGAATATCCCAGGAATTTTTCCGCAACGACCCCCTTCTTGTCGACCACGACGATCATCGGGACCGACCTGAGGCCATAGTCCGCCTGCAGGTCTTCGTTGGCGATGATGACGGGGTAGGGGAGCTTGTTGTCCGCCGTAAATATCTTGACGTACAGCCGGTCGCTTTCATCGTCGGCGCTCATGCCGATGACCCGCAACCCCTTTCGGGAATACTTCCGGTACAGATCGACCATGTGGGGCAGGGATTCCTTGCAGGGGCCGCACCAGGTGGCGAAGAAGTCGAGCACGACCACCTTGCCGCGGTAGTCGGCAAGCGATACCGGGCTGTTCGTCACGCTGGTCGCCTTGAACTGCGGTGCCACCTGACCTTTCTGGAGGATCGCGTGTGAGTTCACCGGGAGGGCCAGCAGAAGGACTGCCGCAGCGAGGGCGTATGTCAGACGGGCCTGCCAGCGTTTCATATCACAGTGCCTTGTTGATCAACGCTTCCAGCTGGGATTTGGGAACGGCGCCCACCACCTGGTCCACAACCTTGCCGTCCTTGAACACGATGATCGTCGGGATACCGCGCACACCGTATTTGCCGGGGGTTGCCGGGTTGTCGTCAACGTTCACCTTGCCGACCTTGATCTTGCCGTCGAACTCTTCCGCAATGGCGTCGATGGTGGGGGCGATTGCCTTGCAGGGTGCGCACCACGTAGCCCAGAAGTCTACCAGGACCGGGACGGAGGATTTGAGTACGTCACCGTCAAAGTTGTCATCGGTAAATGCGAGTACCTTGTCACTTGCCATAAGAAGCATCTCCTTTTCAAAGCACACATGTTTTATAGAAACCATCATATCCATGGTGAGGAAAAAATCAAGGCATTATGTTGCCGATGTGCGCCTTCGGATGGCCCGGCCGCCTTTGATGGATCGGTAGCAATTTCCGTCGTTGTTGGTACAATTTAATTCACTGTGCCCGGAGCGGAAGGTGTCGGTTTTGTCACGAATCAAACGTTTCTTGACTCACGTCAAGTCGGCGTTCATGCGATGCAACTACACTGGCCGAGTCCGCAGCCAGACCGTGTCCTGACTGGCTGTGCAGTTGCAGGTCGTGCCATCTATCCAATAAAGGAAAGGAGAACCGTATGAACAGAGGGCGCATCGTTGCCGCAATGCTGGCGCTGATCGCTGCGGGGGCGCTTGCGTTTGCCCCCACCGGTGAGGCGGCAAAGGCGAAGGTGAAGAGGAGTGTGGTGAAGGTATCCAAGGAAGGGGAGGCGTGTATCGCTTGTCACGAATCCCAGTCACCGTCGTTTGTCAAGGACTGGAAGGAGAGTCGGCATGCGGCGAAGGGGGTGGACTGCTACACCTGCCACAAGGCGGAACCGACCGACGTGGACGCCAAGCAGCACTACGGGTTCACCATTGCCGTCCTGGTCACTCCCAAGGATTGCGGCAAGTGCCACCCCAAGGAGGTGAAGGAGTTTACCAATAGCCACCACGCCAAGGCGGGTGACATCCTCAACTCTCTGGACAACTACCTTGGTGAAGTGGTAGCCGGCCCTGAGGCGGTGACGGTCGGTTGCGTCCAGTGTCACGGTTCCAAGGTGAAGCTGCTGAAAAATGGCAGCCTCGATCCCACCACCTGGCCCAACACCGGCATCGGCCGGATCAATCCGGACGGCTCCCGCGGTTCCTGTTCCGCCTGCCACACGCGGCACAGCTTCTCCGTCGCCCAGGCCCGCCAGCCCGAGGCGTGCGGCAAGTGTCATCTCGGCCCCGACCATCCCCAGATGGAGATCTACCAGGAGTCGAAGCACGGCATCCTCTACGTCGCGAAAAAGGACCAGCTGAACCTGAGCAAGCGGTCCTGGGTGGTTGGCAAGGATTACACCGCGGCACCTACCTGTGCCACCTGCCACATGGGGGCCACTGCCGACCAGCCGGCGACCCATGACGTCGGGACGAGACTCAGCTGGTCACTGCGTCCACCCATTTCCAAGAAGCAGGAACACGCCGACCAGAAGCGGGCGGCCATGAAGGACGTCTGCGACAGTTGCCATTCTTCGCCGTTTGTCGATAACCACTTCCGGCAGTTCGACGATCTGGTCAATCTGTACGACACCAAGTTTGCCGCCCCTGCCACCAACATGATGAAGGAACTGGTGGCGAGGAAACTCTTGAAGCCGGTGGAGTTCGACAAGAAGCTTGACTGGACCTACTTCGAGCTCTGGCACCACGAAGGTCGCCGGGCGCGGCACGGTGCCGCCATGTCCGGACCCGACTATGCCTGGTGGCACGGGATGTACGACGTTTCCAAGAACTTCTACACCGAGTTCCTGCCGGAGGTGAAGGAGGTCGCAGGGCCGACGCTCTACGACGAACTGGTGAAGAAGTACCTGGACTCCGACCCGCGTCATGAGTGGTACACGAAGGGGATGAGCAAGGATCAGCTGGACAGGATCAAGAAATACTACCAGGAGCGGTACGGCGAGAAGCTGCAGTAGCCGGCGTGTTGCTTGACATGCCCCCGTGCCGGAAGTTGGGTGGTGAAAAGGCCCGGACCTCGCAAGGTCCGGGCCTTTTTTGTGCGCCGGAGCGGCCGGTTGCGGATAACCGGTTTCCCCTATGTTATTATGTGACTACTGGGTGGCTGACAAGGGGGGAATATGGCCGCGTCGTTGCGCATACTGTATGTGGGGGTGTCGCAGCTGCAGGTGGATCGTTACAAAAAGCTGCTGGAGCAGGCGGGGTATGCACCGGGTGCCGAGTGTCTGGAATCGATTGACCGACTGGCGATATCTCTGGAAAAAGACCGCTGGGATATCATCGTTGCCGCCGGGCGTTTCCAGGGGGGGGGCGGGGGGGATGTGCTGGCCTGTCTTAAGGCGCGCCGGAGTGATGTCCCCTCCCTGATCGTCGAAGGGGAACAGGGTGAGGAGAAGGCCGTTGCGGCAATAAAGGCGGGGGCCAGCGACTACATCGTGCGGGGACGTCATGCGAGGTTCGTCCCCGCGGTGCGCCAGGCGCTCGATGAATTCCGGCTGATCAGAAGGCGGCATCGCGTCGACAGGGAGCTGCGTGCGGCAGTCGCCACGGCGGGCCGTGACCGGGTTGCGGATGAGTCGATCCTTGCAGCCATCGGTGACGGCATCGCCATCCAGGATACGGAGCTGCGGATTGTGTACCAGAACGACGCCCACCGTCGCATGCTGGGCGATCATGTGGGGAGCCGGTGCTATCATGCCTATGATCGCGGTGATGGCGTCTGCGGTGGCTGTCATATGGCGGCGGTACTGCAGGGGGAGATGTCGGGGCCGATACGGCACTGTATCGATCGCGCAAGGGCCACGAATACCTTCGAGGTATCTGCCTTCCCTCTCCACGATCAGCAGGGGAGGATCATCGGTGGGATCGAGGTGGTCAGGGATATCGGCGGCCGGGTTGTGGCGGAGGAACGCGAGGAGCTCTCCATCAGGGATAACCTGACCGGCGTGTATAACCATCTGTTCTATGCGGCGGAGGCGGAGCGACTCGGCAGGGGGCGCCATTTCCCCCTCAGTGTCGTTATGGTCGATGTCGACAGCCTTGCGGCGATCAACGAAAGGCTCGGCAGGGTCCATGGCGATCAGGTACTGAAGTCCGTTGCCCGGTTGCTCACGTCGGTCTTTCGGGTGGAGGATATCGTGGCGCGGGTGGGTGGTGACGAGTTTGCGGTGCTGCTCCCCGGGACCGGCGTCGAAGGGACATCGGCCGTCATCGAGCGGTTCAGGCAGCAGCTGTCAGATGAGCCGATATATGTGGGAGAAGAGAGGGTCGGGCTGTCGGTGGGGATGGCAACCGAGGTGAAACGGGGGGATCTGCAGCTGGCGCTCCATACCGCCGAGGTCCGGCTGTATGAGGATATGGCCGCCCGGGGACGGCTCCGGCTGCAGAACGGTGTGTGACGCGGCTGCCGGCGGCCCGGACCGCCGCGGTCCGGGCTCGTTGATCGGAAACGTCTGATCGGTGAGGTCTACGACGCGTAATCCACCGCAACGATGGCCGAGCAGACCGATTTCATGTGAGGGATCACGGTGCCGGCATGGTAGGGGTGCACCTGATATGCCTGCAGCGCATCCAGGGAGTCGAACCGCGTGACGAGGGCGATGTCGTACGACCGCTCGGAACGTATGACGTCGGCTCCCGCCTCCAGGTGGCGCAATTCGTCGATCTTTCCCTCCATGCTCAGCAGCAGGTCGCGCGTCGTGACGATGTTTTCCGGCGTGGGGTCTTTGAGCTTGAAGCAGACGATATGGGTGATCATGGCAGCTCCTTTTCCGTCGTGTCTTCCGCCTCGTCGAAATCGGCGTTTCTTGGTCGACCTGACCGGGCGGGGTGCTGCACACTCTACACCGCTTTTTGTCACGGCGCAACCGCCCGATTGTCCGTCGAATATTATTGGTTGACAACCTTGGGCGGCAGCGGTATAAGCAAGTACATTCCTCGTTGTACCTGTACTGACCCCTATTCCGTTAGATTCCAGAGCGAACCTGCAAGCTAGATAGACCAAACCAATTTTTCAGGTAACCCGCACGCATATACCAACCTTTCCGCAGACGAATCAGACCAACTGACCCCGCAAGTCCTCCGTATCCCTGCCTACGCCGGACCGGTGCGCCATCCCAGGAGACCCCATGAACCTCAAGGAACTGAAAGAGAAAAAAATCAACGACCTGACCGCCATCGCCAAGGCGCTCAACATAGAGGGTGCGTCGAGCCTGCGGAAGCAGGACCTGATCTTCGCCATCCTCAACGCCCAGACGGAAAAGAACGGCATGATCTTCGGCGAGGGGGTGCTGGAATGTCTTCCCGACGGCTTCGGATTCCTGCGGGCACCGGATTACAACTACCTGCCGGGTCCCGACGACATCTACGTATCACCCAGCCAGATTCGCCGGTTCAACCTCCATACCGGCGACACGGTTTCCGGTCAGATCCGTCCGCCGAAGGAGGGCGAGCGGTACTTCGCCCTGCTGAAGGTGGAAACGGTGAACTTCGAACCGCCCGAGGTTGCCCGGGACAAGATCCTGTTCGACAACCTCACCCCGCTCTACCCCCAGGAAAAGATCAAGCTGGAGACCGCGCCGGACAACATGTCCATGCGGGTCATGGAGTTGATCTCCCCCATCGGCAAGGGGCAGCGCGGACTCATCGTGGCTCCTCCCCGCACCGGCAAGACCATGCTGATCCAGAACATCGCCAACTCCATCGCTGAGAACCACCCGGAGGTGTACCTCATCGTGCTCTTGATCGACGAGCGGCCGGAAGAGGTAACCGACATGCAGCGTTCGGTGAGGGGGGAGGTGGTTTCGTCCACCTTCGACGAGCCGGCATCGCGGCACGTGCAGGTGGCGGAGATGGTTATCGAGAAGGCCAAGCGGCTCGTGGAGCACAAGCGCGACGTGGTGATCCTCCTCGACTCCATCACCCGTCTCGCCCGGGCCTACAACACGGTCCTCCCCCCCTCCGGCAAGATCCTCACCGGCGGCGTGGATGCCAACGCACTGCAGAAGCCGAAGCGGTTCTTCGGCGCCGCCCGCAACATCGAGGAGGGGGGCTCCCTCACCATCATCGCATCGGCGCTGATCGATACGGGAAGCAAGATGGACGAGGTGATCTTCGAGGAGTTCAAGGGAACCGGCAACATGGAGGTCCATCTCGACCGGAAGCTCGTGGAGAAGCGGACCTTCCCGGCCATTGACATGAACAAGTCCGGCACGCGGAAGGAAGAACTCCTCATCGAGAAGAGCTCCCTGAACCGCATCTGGATACTGCGCAAGGTGCTCCACCCCATGAACGTGGTGGACAGCATGGAGTTTCTGCTGGATAAACTCTCCGAAACGAAGACCAATCAGGCTTTTCTCGATTCCATGAGCAAGTAGCAGAAAAAGGCTTGATAAAATAAAACGATTAGTGCTAACGTTATTTATTCCACTGTGATCGAATACTATACGTGCGCCGGTACAAATGCCCGGCAAGGAGGAGAAATATGAAAGAAGGAATCCACCCCGAGTACAACGAAATCACCGTCAAATGCCTCTGCGGCAACAATTTCCAGACCCGCTCCACCAAGAAGGAGATCAGCACGGAAATCTGTTCCGCCTGCCATCCGTTCTTCACCGGCAAGCAGAAGATCATCGACACCGCAGGGCGTGTTGAGCGGTTCAAAAAGCGCTACGGCATGTAATAACGGCCCCCGGGCTTCTGGTTCACTTAGGGGATTTTGTCCATGGCGAAATCCCCTAAGTTATTTCAGGCAGATGAACTTTTCAAGTACCTCGCCCTGAAGGATATCCATGAAGGTTTCCCTGCTTCAGCACACCCCCGATCCCGAACGAACGGTGGCCCTGGCCGCCCGGCTCTGCTATTCCCCCGCCGGTATCGACGAACTGCAGGAACGGCTGTCAGCCGCCGACATCACGGGGTTTCTGGATAAGATCATGTCCCTCGGGCACCAGTCGGTGCTGGAGCATGCCTCGTTCTCCTTCGGGATCGACGGCATCTCCCGTGCCTGCTCGCACCAGCTCGTACGGCACCGGATCGCGTCCTACTCCCAGCAGTCCCAGCGGTACGTCACCAACACGAAACGGTTCGGTGCGGTAGTCCCCGATTCCATCCAGGAACGGCCGGAGCTGCGTGCACGGTTCGAGACACAGCTGCAGGAACTGCACCGCTGCTATGCAGAACTGGTGGAGGCGGGGATTCCCGCCGAGGACGCCAGATATATCCTCCCCAACGCAGCCTGCACCAACATCATCATGACCATGAACGCCCGGGAACTGCTGCACTTCTTCGAGCTGCGCTGCTGCGAGCGGGCCCAGTGGGAGATCCGGAGGATGGCGGTAGAGATGCTGCGACTCGTCACGCCGATTGCGCCGGTCATCTTCCGGGATGCCGGGCCGGGGTGCCTCACCGGTCCCTGTCCAGAGGGGGCCATGACCTGCGGCAGGGCGGGTGAGGTCAAGGCCTACTTCAAGGAGCTGAACTCGTAATGTCTGTCCCGACTCGAATTGCGCTGCTTATGTATCTTCTGGCGGAAAAGATCAACATCGGCGGCCAGGCGGTCATCGAGGGGGTCATGATGCGGGCGCCCCGCTCCATGGCCATCGCGGTGCGGCGCGCCTCCGGCGAGATCGTGGTGAAGAAGGACGAGGTGGTCCCCCTGTCGGAGCGGTACCCGGTGGTGAAGCTGCCGGTCGTGCGCGGCGCGGTCGCGCTTTTCGCCTCGCTCATCGTCGGGATCAAGGCGCTCAACTTTTCCGCCAACGAGGCGATAGTGGAAGAGGAGGGCGAAGCAGCCGGGAAGAAGGAGGAGATGAGTTCCTGGGTCATGGCCGGCACCATGGCGTTCGCCTTCGGGTTCGGCATCCTCCTCTTCTTCATCATGCCGCTCTACCTCACGAAACTGCTGGTGCCGCTCATCGGCGGGTCCAACATCGTCTTCAACCTGGTGGACGGCGTCATCCGGGTGACCGTGTTCCTGCTCTACATCTCGGTCATCTCCCGCATGGGCGACATCCAGCGGGTGTTCCAGTACCACGGTGCTGAGCACAAGTCCATCTTCGCATTCGAGGCGGGGGATGAGCTGACCGTGGAGAACGTGCGGCGGCACAGCAGGTTGCATCCGCGCTGCGGCACGAGCTTCCTGCTTATCGTCATGCTGGTGAGCATCGTCATCTTCTCCATGGTGCCGAAGGTCTGGCCGTTCTACATGAAGGCCGCCTCCCGGGTCGTGCTGCTGCCGCTCATCGCCGGGGTCTCCTACGAGTTCCTCAAGTGGAGCGCGAAGAACGATTCCGCCGCCCTGGTGAAGCTGATCATCGCCCCGGGGCTCGCCCTGCAGCGGCTCACCACCCGCGAGCCGGACGACAGCCAGCTGGAGGTGGCGATCCGTTCCATGGAAGAGGCGCTGGCGGTGAATGCAGGATACAAGGACGACCGGCTGGTTATTTAAAAAAATATGGGACATATGAGACGTAGGGGACATGTTGGTCCCTTATGTCGCATTCGTTCCAGTTTAACCCAAGGATTTCATGATGTTCGACAAAATCGAAGAACTTGAACGGCGTCACCAGGAACTGGAGGCGCTTTTGTCCGATCCGGCGGTCATAGCGAACCAGCCGGAGTTCCGCAGGCTCTCCCGGGAGCATGCCGACCTGACCCCCCTCGTGGAGACGTACCGCCGGTACCGCAAGGTGCTGGACGAGATCAAAGGGAACAGGGAACTCCTGGCAGATCCTGACATGAAGGAGATGGCCGAGGAGGAGCTGGAAAGCCTTACGGAGGAAAAGGAGCACCTCGAAGGGGAGATCCGGCTGCTGCTCCTTCCCAAGGACCCCAACGACGACAAGAGCGTCATCCTGGAGATTCGTGCCGGAACCGGCGGTGACGAGTCCGCCCTCTTCGCCGGCGACCTGTTCCGGATGTACTCCCGCTTCGCCGACCTGAACCGCTGGAAGGTAGAGATCATCTCCGCGTCCGAATCGGAGCGGGGCGGTTTCAAGGAGGTCATCGCCTCCGTTGAAGGCGAAGGTGTCTATGCCAGGCTCAAGTACGAATCGGGCACCCACCGGGTGCAGCGGGTACCGGAGACGGAGGCCCAGGGGCGCATCCACACGAGCGCCTGCACCGTGGCGATCATGGCCGAGGCGGAGGACGTGGACATCGACATCAACCCGGCGGACCTGAAGATCGACGTGTACCGCTCCAGCGGCGCCGGCGGCCAGCACGTCAACACCACCGACTCCGCGGTGCGCATCACCCATATCCCCACGGGGACGGTGGTTGCCTGCCAGGAGGAGCGGAGCCAGATCAAGAACCGGGCGAAGGCGATGAAGGTCCTCAAGTCCCGCATCCTGGATACCATCACGCAGGAGCAGAACGCCCGGCTGGCGGCCGACCGCAAGCAGCAGGTAGGCAGCGGCGACCGGAGCGAGCGGATCCGCACCTACAACTTCCCCCAGGGGCGGATGACCGACCACCGCATCGGCCTCACCCTGTATCGCCTGGAGTCGATCATGGCTGGTGATATCGCCGAGATCGTGGATGCGCTGAGGCAGCATTACCAGATGGAGGCGCTTCAGGCCCAATCCGAAGCAGCGTAGGGAACGCGCCTTTTCCGCAATCTCGGCGTTGCTCCACCCTCCTCTGTCCCCCCTTGACAGGGGGGAGCGGGGAGGGGGTGCTTTTGCGCCATTCCCCGGGCGCCTGGACCTTGCGAAAAAAATCACGTTTCCGGGATGTGACATTATGTCGGAAAATCCTGACACCTGGACCGTGCTGAAGGTCCTCACCTGGACCAAGGAGTACCTGGCGGGGAAGGGGGTGGAGAATGCCCGGCTGGAGGCGGAGTGGATGCTCTGCTCGGCGCTTTCCCTGGACCGGGTCGGTCTGTACGTGAATTTCGACAAGCCGCTCACCGATGCGGAGCTGGCCGGGTTCCGGGGGATGGTTGCCCGGCGGGCGAAGCGGGAGCCGCTGCAGTACATCCTCGGCAGCCAGGAGTTCCGGGGGCTCGATTTTCGGGTCGCGCCGGGTGTGCTCATCCCGCGGCACGATACCGAGACGCTGGTGGAGGAAGCGGTAAGACGGGCGAAGCCCGATGCCGCCATTCTCGACATCGGGGTCGGCAGCGGTTGCATCGCCGTGGCGCTGGCGAAGGAGCTCCCCGGTGCGGAGGTTACAGGGGTGGACGCCTCGCCGGCGGCCCTTGAGCTGGCGAGGGAGAACGCAGAGCGGAACGGCGTCCGGGTGACGCTCTGCGAGGGCTCGCTCTTCGAGCCGTTCCCCGGCCGGCGGTTCGACCTGATCGTCTCCAACCCGCCGTACATCCCCACCCCCGACCTGGAGGACCTCCAGCCCGAGGTGCGTGAGTACGAGCCGCGCTCCGCCCTGGACGGCGGGCCGGACGGACTCGACTTCTACCGGCTCATCGTCCCTGCGGCGACGGAGCATCTGCATCCCGGCGGCTGGCTCCTGCTCGAAGTGGGGATCGGCCAGGCGGAGGATGTGACCGCCATCCTGGCGCAGCACGGTTTTGCGGAACGGTTCACCGCCCGCGACCCCGGCGGCATCGAGCGGGTGGTGGGCGGTCGGGTCGCATAGGGGAATAGATTCTCATCTGAGGTATTACCACCGGATGTGAGATTTCGGCCGGATCGTCGTCGGACACGGCGGCGAGACGGGCGGAAGACCGCATCCGCATTCGAGGTTTTTCTTTGGACAAACTGGTCATCAACGGCGGCAAGAAACTCTCCGGTGAAGTCACCGTCAGCGGCTCAAAGAACGCCGCCCTTCCCATCTTCGTATCCACCATCCTCGCCCCCGGTCTCAACACCATCGGCAACGTGCCGTTCCTGCGCGACATCAACACGACCATCAAGGTGCTGGAGTCCCTCGGCGCCGCGGTGGAGGGGAACGGCCACGTCGTCAAGATAGATACCGCCAACGTGAACAGCGTGGAGGCCACCTACGACCTGGTGAAGACCATGCGCGCATCGGTGCTCGTGCTGGGGCCGCTCCTGGCCCGCCACGGCCGGGCGCGGGTCTCGCTTCCCGGCGGCTGTGCCATCGGCGCCCGTCCCATCGACCAGCACCTCATGGGGCTGAAGGCGCTGGGGGCGGATATCCACCTTACGCACGGCTACGTGGAGGCGAAGGCGCGAAAGCTCCACGGGGCGCGGATCAACTTCGACATGCCCACCGTCGGCGGCACCGAGCACCTGATGATGACGGCGGCGCTGGCCACGGGGGAGACGATCATCGAGAATGCTGCCCGTGAGCCGGAGATCGTGGACCTGGCGAACATCCTCAACAAGATGGGGGCACGGATCGAGGGGGCCGGCACCGATACGATCCGGATAGAAGGGGTGAAAGAGATGTCCCCGGTGTGCTACGAGGTGATGCCGGACCGGATCGAGGCGGGGACCTTCATGATCGCGGCGGCCATCACCGGAGGCGATGTAAAGCTGCGCAACATGAAACCGGAGCACCTGGACGCGCTCGTGTTCAAGCTGCTGGACGCCGGGGTGGAGATCACCAACAAGGACAGCGTGCTGCGGGTCAGATGTCCGCGCCGCCCCACGGCGGTGAACATCAAGACCCGCCCCTATCCCGGGTTCCCGACGGACATGCAGGCCCAGTTCATGGCGCTCATGTGCGTCGCCGACGGCGCCAGCGTCATTACCGAGAACATTTTCGAGAACCGGTTCATGCACGTCTCCGAACTGATGCGGTTCGGGGCGGACATCACCGTCGAGGGAAACTCCGCCACCATCAAGGGGGTGAAGAAGCTCTCCGGCGCGCCGGTCATGGCCACGGACCTCAGGGCCTCCGCATCCCTCATCCTCGCCGGCCTGGCGGCCGATGCCACCACCGAGGTCTCCCGCATCTATCATCTGGACCGGGGATACGAGTCGATCGAGAAGAAACTGGCGGCGCTGGGCGCGGACATCCAGCGAGTCAAAGAATAACGATGGCACAGGGCGCAAGGCGCAGGGCACAGGATAAATATTCTTGCGCCTTGTACCTTGCGCCGTGAGCCCAAGAGAGTCTCATGACTGATTACATTACCATTGCCATCCCCAAGGGACGGATTCTCGAAGAGTCCGTGGAGCTGTTCGGCAAGATCGGCATCGACTGCACGGAGCTTTTGGGCAAGTCCCGCAAGCTGATCTTCGAGAACCCGGCGCAGCGGATGCGCTACATGATCGTCCGTGCGACGGACGTTCCCACCTACGTGGAGTACGGCTGCGCCGACCTGGGGATCGTGGGCAAGGATACCCTGATGGAGCAGGGGAAGGACCTGTACGAGCCGCTGGACCTGAAGTTCGGCTACTGCCGCCTCATGGTCGCCGAGCCGGCGGAGCTCTCCCGGGACGACGATCCCGCCCGCTGGTCCAACATCCGGATCGCCACCAAGTACCCCAACATCACCGAGACGTACTTCAGCGCGAAGGGGGTGCAGGTGGAGCTGATCAAGCTGTACGGCTCCATCGAGCTGGCTCCCTTGGTGGGGCTGTCCGAGCGGATCGTTGACCTGGTCTCCACGGGCGAGACCCTCAAGCAGAACGGGCTGGTGGAGGTGGAGACCATCGCCGAGATCACCACCCGGCTCATCGTCAACCGGGCGAGCCTGAAGACCAAGCACCAGCGGATCACGGAGATCATCCGGGGGCTGGAGCAGCACGTATAGAACCTGCCGCAGAGACACGGAGACACAGAGAAGGCGTAAGCCGATTAATGTTCAGAACCCCGTGTTGTGGTAGTTCGTTCCTGACGGTTTTTGGATAGACGCAACAAGCCCTTTTCGCAGAGATTCTGATTTCTCTGTGTCTCCGTGTCTCAGTGGCAGATTTTAAAGGTGAATGATGCAATTCCTCGACATACACGACAACGATTTCGATGCGAAATTCGCCGCCATCCTGGCGCGCGGCGAGGAGACCGGCCGCGAGGTGGAGGCGACGGTCCTGGAGATCATCGCCGCCGTGCGGACCCGGGGAGACGAGGCGCTCCTGGAGTTCACCCGCCGCTTCGACCGGCTGGAGGCCGCCTCCGTGGCCGAGCTGCGGGTGACCGACGCCGAGATCGACCGGGCGTTCGCCGCGGTTGACGAGGCGGACGTTGCCGCACTGAAGCTCGCGGTGGAGCGGGTCGCGTCCTTCCACGAGAAGCAGAAGCAGCAGAGCTGGCTTTCCACCGAGGAAACCGACGTCATGCTGGGGCAGAAGGTGACGCCGCTCTCACGGGTCGGCATCTACGTGCCGGGGGGTAAGGCGAGCTACCCCTCCAGCGTCATCATGAACGCGGTGCCGGCCAAGGTCGCCGGTGTGCCCGAGGTGGTCATGGTCGCCCCGACGCCGGGGGGGGAGATCAACCCCCACGTGCTGGTGGCGGCCAAACTGGCGGGGGTCGACGCCATCTTCCGCATCGGCGGCGCCCAGGCGGTGGCGGCGCTGGCCTGCGGCACGGCGACGGTACCGCGGGTGGACAAGGTCACCGGCCCGGGCAACATCTACGTCGCCACGGCCAAGAAGCTCGTCTTCGGCCGGGTGGGGATCGACATGATTGCCGGCCCGAGCGAGATCCTCGTCATCAACGACGGCAGCGGCAGTCCCGCCCACATCGCGGCGGACCTCCTCTCCCAGGCGGAGCACGACGAGCTCGCCTCCTCCATCCTCATCACCACGGACCGGGGTTTCGGGGAAAAGGTGGCGGCGGAGGTGGAGCGCCAATTGTTGGAGCTCTCCCGTGAGTCCATCGCCCGGGCGTCGTGGGACCGGTACGGCGCGGTCATCGTGGCCGGCACTCTGGCAGAAGCGATTGACTTCTCCAACCGGATCGCCCCGGAGCACCTGGAGCTGGCGGTGGCCGACCCGTTCGCCATCCTGCCGCAGATCGTCAACGCGGGAGCGATCTTCATGGGACACTTCACCCCGGAGGCCGCCGGTGACTATCTCGCGGGCCCGAATCACACCCTCCCCACCGGCGGCACGGCGCGGTTCTTCTCTCCCCTCTCCGTGGACGATTTCGTGAAGAAGTCCTCCATCGTCTGGTTCTCGCAAGACGGGCTGAACCGGCTGGGGGCGGACATCGTGCGGATCTCCGGCCTGGAAGGGCTGGAGGCGCACGGGAAGTCGGTGAGCATAAGGCTAAAGTAAATAGAATGAGACCTATAGGTCTTATGGGTCCTATATGACCTATACAAAACAGGTAACTCAAATGATTCCACTCCGTCCCAACATCGCCGCCATGAAGGGGTATGTCCCCGGCTACCAGCCGCCGGACATCGCCTCGTGGATCAAGCTGAACACCAACGAGAACTCCTATCCCCCGTCCCCCAAGGTGCGGGAGGCGATCCTGGCCGAACTGGGGCCGGACGGGGCGAGCCTGCATACCTATCCCAGCGCCTCCAGTCAGCAGTTGCGGGAGGTGGCGGGGGAACTGTACGGCTTCGATCCGTCCTGGGTCATCATGGCCAACGGTTCCGACGAGGTGCTGAACAACCTGATCCGGGCATTCGCCGGCGAGGGGGAGGAGATCGGGTACGTCCACCCCTCTTATTCCTACTATGCGACCCTGGCCGAGGTGCAGGGAGCGCGAGTCCGGACCTTCGGCCTGACGGAAGGGTTCCGGATTGCCGACTTCCCGGCGCGTTATGCGGGGAAGATCTTTTTCCTCACCACCCCCAACGCCCCGCTGGGGCCGGTGTTCCCCATCGACTATATCGCGGAGCTGGCCGGCAGATGCGACGGGATGCTGGTGCTGGACGAGACGTACGCCGAGTTTGCCGAGTTCAGCGCCGTGGAGCTCGTGAAGCGGTTCGAAAACGTGGTGGTGACCCGTTCACTTTCTAAGAGCTACGCGCTGGCCGGCATGCGGCTGGGGCTCGCCATCGCCCGGCCCGAGGTGATCGCCGCCCTGGACAAGATCCGCGACCATTACAACCTGGACCGTCTGGCCCAGGCCGCCTGCGTTGCCGCCCTGCGCGATCAGGAGTATCTGGCGGAGTGCTGCCGGAAGATCCGCGCGACCCGGGAGTGGTTCTCTGGCGAGCTGCGGGCCATCGGGTACGACGTGATCCCCTCCCAAGGGAACTACGTCTTCGCCACCCCTCCGGACCGTAACGGTCAGCGGGTCTATGACGGCCTCTACGCGCGGAAGATCCTCGTGCGGCACTTCGCAGATCCGCTGCTCGCCCACGGCCTGCGCATCTCCATCGGCACCCGGGAGGAGATGGAGAAGACCCTGGCGGCGATGAAGGAAATACAATAACCGGGCTAATGGCCAAGGGCAAAAGGCTACTGGATAAACCTTTAGCCCTGAGCCCGTGCCTTGAGCCCGATTTAAGGAGATTGTCATGGCCCGTACTGCTTCCATCGAACGGATCACGAAAGAGACCCAGATCAAGCTCTCCCTGAACATCGACGGTTCCGGCGAGGCGAAGATCTGCACGTCGGTGCCTTTCCTGGATCACATGCTGAACCTGTTCGCCCGGCACGGGTTCTTCGACCTGGAGGTGGCCGCGGTGGGGGATATCGACATCGACTTTCACCACACCGTGGAGGATATCGGCATCGTCCTCGGCCAGGCGTTCAGGGACGCGCTGGGGGACAAGGCGGGCATCCGGCGCTACGGCCAGGCCTCGGTTCCCATGGACGAGACCCTCGCCAGCGTGGCGACGGACCTGTCCGGCCGTCCCTTCCTCGTATACAACGTCCGGCTTCCCAAGGTGAAGATCGGGGATTTCGACGTGGAGCTGGCGAAGGAGTTCTTCCAGGCGTTCGCGAACAGCTGTGCCCTCAACCTCCATGTGAACGTCATGTACGGCGACAACGTGCACCATATCATCGAGGCATGCTTCAAGGCGGCCGCCCGGGCGCTGGACCAGGCGACGCAGCTCGACCCCCGCATCGAAGGGGTCATGTCCACCAAGGGCAAACTTTAAAACATGTGAGACGTGAGACGCAAGACGTGAGAAGCAGGCATGTAACGTCTCACGTCTTACGTCTTACATTTCACGGGGTTTTGTAATGATCGCAATCATCGATTACGGGATGGGTAACCTCCGTTCCGTACAGAAGGGGTTCGAGAAGGTCGGCTACGAGGCGGTGGTGACCGCTGATCCGAAGATTGTCCTGGAGGCGGAGAAGGTCGTGCTTCCCGGCGTGGGGGCGTTCCGCGACTGCATGCGCAACCTGGAAGAGGCGGGATTCGTGGAGCCGATCCTCCGGGTCATCCGCGAGGGGCGGCCGTTCCTCGGGATCTGCGTCGGCCTGCAGCTACTCTTCACCGGGAGCGAGGAGTTCGGCTACTACGAGGGGCTGAACGTGATCCCCGGCCGGGTCGTGCGTTTCCCGGTGGGGATGACGGAGGGGGGCGAGGTGCTGAAGGTCCCCCACATGGGGTGGAACCAGCTCGCCATCAAGCGCCGGCCGCCGGCGTTCGCCGACCTTGAGGATGGCGCCAACGTCTACTTCGTCCACTCCTACTACGTGGCGCCGGACGACCCGTCGGTGATCGCCACCACGACCCGGTACGGCATGGAGTTCTGCTCCTCGGTCTGGAAGGACAACGTGGTCGGCACCCAGTTCCACCCGGAGAAGTCCCAGGAGAAGGGGCTCGGCATCCTGCGCAACTTCGCCGGTCAAAAATCTTAAAATCTGCCACGGAGACACAGAGGCACGGAGAACTGCCACAGAGAACGTCTTTAACCGCTTGTTGATATAGAATCGCGCTTTTCTCTGTGGGGTTTTCTCTGTGTCTCCGTGTCTCTGTGGCAAAGAATCTGAAAGGTTTTCTATGATCGTCATACCGGCAATAGATCTGAAGGAAGGAAAGTGCGTCCGCCTCGAACAGGGGCTCATGGACCGCGACACCGTGTTCAACGACGACCCCGGCGCCCAGGCCCGCGCCTGGCAGGACGAGGGGGCTGAGCTTTTGCACATCGTCGATCTCGACGGCGCCTTTGCCGGCGAGCCGAAGAACCGCGCCGCCATCGAGGCGATCGTCAAGGCGATCACCATCCCCTCCCAGCTGGGAGGAGGCATCCGTGACCTCCAGACGATCGAGGCCTATCTGTCGCTGGGGCTGTCGCGGGTGATCATCGGCACCGCCGCCCAGCGCAACCCGGAACTCGTGAAGGAGGCATGCGCCAAATTTCCCGGCAGAATCGTGGTGGGGATCGATGCCAAGAACGGCATGGTTGCCGTCCAGGGGTGGGCCGAAGTGACCGACATCACGGCCGCGGACCTGGCGATGAAGTTCGAGGGATACGGGGTGTCGGCAATCATTTACACCGACATCAGCCGTGACGGCATGTTGCAGGGGCCCAATCTGGAAGCCACCAGGGCGTTGGCCGAGGCCATCACCATCCCGGTCATCGCCTCCGGCGGCGTCTCGACCCTGAAAGATATCGAAAACCTGATGGCCATCGAGCGAAGCGGCGTGACCGGCGTCATAACCGGCAAGGCGGTCTACACCGGTGCCATCAAACTGGCCGAGGCGGTTGCGCTTACCAAAAACAATTCTATATAACAGAATGTACAGGATAACCAGGAATAAGGCTTAAGGTTTCCTGATTAGCGATGATCTTCTGCTACCGCCCTTATCATTCCCTCCCCCTTGACGGGGGAGGGCGAGGGTGGGGGTGAAGGTGCCAAGATATCGATCAGTTGAAACTTCACCCACCCCCTGACCCCCTCCCATCAAGGAAGGGGGGAACTTGGTAGCGGAAGATTGTCGCTAATCAGCTAAGGTTTTTGTCTTTATTCTGTCCATCCTGTTACATCGTTTTTCGGGGTTAAGTCTATGCTTACAAAACGTATCATCCCCTGTCTGGACGTGAAGGGGGGCCGGGTGGTGAAGGGGGTGCAGTTCCTGGAACTGCGCGATGCCGGCGACCCGGTGGAGATCGCCGAGCGGTACGACCTGGAGGGGGCCGACGAGCTCACCTTCCTGGATATCACCGCCTCCTCCGACGAGCGGGACATCATCATCGACGTGGTGCGCCGCACGGCCGAGCGGGTCTTCATGCCGCTCACCGTGGGGGGCGGCATCCGCACCGTGGACGACATCCGGCGGCTCCTGAACGCCGGGGCCGACAAGACATCCATCAACACCGCCGCCGTGCACCGGCCGGAGTTCGTCAAGGAGGCCGCCGAGCGGTTCGGTTCCCAGTGTACCGTGGTGGCCATCGACGCCCGCCGGGTCCCCGGCGAGAACCGCTGGGAGGTCTACACCCATGGCGGCCGCAACCCGACCGGCATCGACGCCGTGGAGTGGGCGGTGCGGATGGAGGAGTACGGCTCTGGCGAGATCCTTTTGACCAGCATGGACTGCGACGGGACCAAGGACGGCTATGACCTCGGCCTGACCCGGGCGGTGGTGGACGCGGTCTCCATCCCGGTCATCGCCTCCGGCGGCGTCGGCAATCTGGAACACCTGTACGACGGCTTCACCAAGGCGGGCGCCAGCGCCTGTCTCGCCGCCTCCATCTTCCACTACCGGGAGTACACCATCGGCGAGGCGAAGGAATACCTGCGGGAACGTGGTGTGGCGGTGCGGTCATGAACGAACGGAATGATATCCTGCAGGCTGTCTACGAGGTCATCCAGGAGCGGAAGGCGAACCCGACGGAAAACTCCTATACCGCGTCCCTCATGGCAAAGGGGATCGACAAGGTCCTGAAAAAGCTGGGGGAGGAGGCGACGGAGCTGGTCATTGCCGGCAAGGGGGGCGTACGGGAGGAGATGGTCTACGAGTGCGCAGACCTCTTCTTTCATGCCCTGGTGCTTCTCGGCTTCTACGACATCGCGCCCGAGGAGATCTACGCCGAACTGCGCCGTCGGTTCGGCATCTCCGGCATCGAGGAGAAGAACGCGCGGGGTGAGGCGCGGTAACTGTTTAAATTGTATTGACAATACTGCGGCTGATGGTATTATACTGTTTCTTTTTGGAGTATCTGCCGGCCTGTTCTTGTCTGTAAATCGGTAAATTCATTACAGAAGGGAGGGGAATATGAATGCCGGGAGTAAAGGTAAAAGAAACTGAATCCTTTGAGCTTGCGATGAAGAAGTTCAAGAAGCAGTGCGAGAAGGCGGGAATCCTGTCGGAAGTCCGCAAGCGCGAGCACTACGAAAAGCCGAGTATCAAGCGGAAGAAGAAGGCGATTGCCGCCCGTAAACGCGCCCTGAAGAAGCAGCGCAAGATGATGGATTGATCGACATGACCCTGCGAGACCGACTGACCGATGAAATGAAGAGTGCGATGAAGTCGCGAGAGGAGCTGAAGCTCTCGGCGATCCGGTCTATTCGTTCCGCGGTGAAAAACAGAGAAATCGAAGTAAAGCGCGAACTGGATGACCAGGGGATCACGGAAGTCATTTCCACCCTGGTCAAACAGCGTCGCGAATCCATCCGACTCTTCGGCGAAGCTGGTCGTGACGATCTGGTTCAGAAGGAAGAGGCGGAACTGCAGACCCTCCTGACGTTTCTCCCACAGCAGATGAGCCGTGACGAGATAGTTTCCCTGGTGCAGAGTGTCATCGCGGAATGCGGGGCTCAGGGACCCAAGGACATGGGGAAGGTGATGAAGGCAATCCAGCCCAAGGTGGCCGGCCGTGCCGACGGCAAGGCCGTCAGTGATCTCGTGCGTGAGGCGCTTGCCTGACCCACCGGTACTTCTTCTGCAGCAGCGAATCTTGTCGTGGATAAAGAAGTGGGGGTGATTCTTCGGGTCGCCCCTGCTTTTTACGTTATAGAAGTGCGGAGCCCTGCATGACGTTTGTGGACATCCTTATATGGGTCATTCTGGTGGCTTTCATGGTGAAAGGGTTCACAAAGGGGCTTGTCAGGGAGGTCTGTGCCCTGCTCGGCCTGGTCGCGGGAGCCTGGGCCGCATTCAAGTACTATCCGTCGCTCGCCGAGGCCATCAGGCCGCTCATCCGTCTTCCCCATTTCGCATCGGTGGTCATCTCCTTCGCTCTGATCTACGTGATCCTGGGGCTCCTGTTCTACCTCTTCGGGCACCTGCTGACGGTCGTCCTCAAGGTCATGCTGCTGGGAGGGGTGAACCGGATCGGCGGCATCATTTTCGGCGGCCTCGAGGGGGCGTTTCTCCTCAGCATCCTCCTGGCTCTGGCGATGAGCAAGCCGGTCCCCGAGAAGGTGAAAGGGCCCCTGCTGCGTTCTCGCACTGCCCAGTCGTTCAGCGCCGCGGGACGGGACATCATCGAGGGGTGGGAAGCCAGGTCGAAAGCGGTGCACTAGCGGTACCCGGAGAAGCTGATGTCCGTGATACCAGATGAAAAGATCGCGGAGGTCCGTGAGCGGGCGTCGATCTACGAGGTAGTTTCGGACTACGTCGCGCTACGGAAATCGGGGGCCAACTACCAGGGGCTCTGCCCATTCCATGGCGAGAAGACCCCGTCGTTCAACGTGAACCCGGCCCGGGGGATCTTCCACTGCTTCGGATGCGGGGTCGGCGGGAACGCCATCACCTTCGTCATGAAGATAGAGGGGCTGTCATTTCCCGAGGCAGTCCGGCATTTGGCCAAAAAGGTCGGCGTCGTCATCGAGGACCGGGCTCCGACACCGGTGGAAAAGAAACGACAGGACGAGCGGGACGAGCTGTTCCGACTCTCCGAAATGGCGGTGAACCTGTACCGGCAGATCCTGCGGGATGAACCGGCGGGCGAGCCGGGCCGTCGCTACCTCGCAGGGCGCGGCGTCGATGCGGAAACCTCCGAGGCGTACCGGCTCGGATTCGCCCCCGACCGGTGGGATACGCTCGTGCGGCACCTGGAACAGAAGAGGGCGTCGCTTCCCCTGGCGGAGCGGCTCGGCCTCGTGCGGAAGAGGGACGGTGGCGGCTACTACGACACCTTCCGGAACCGGCTCCTGTTCACCATCGCCGATCCGCAGGGGCGCCCCATCGGTTTTGGCGGCCGGGTGCTGGACGACAGCCTGCCCAAGTACATCAACTCGCCCGAGTCGCCCATCTACCACAAGAGCGAGGTGCTGTTCGGCGTCCACCTGGCCAAGCAGGCGATGCGCGAGCAGGACGGCGCCATCGTCGTGGAAGGGTATTTCGATCACCTGGCCCTCTACCAGGCCGGCGTGCGGAATGTGGTCGCCTCCTGCGGTACGGCGCTGACCACGGGGCATCTGAAGCTGCTGCACCGGTATGCGGGGAAGCTGTACACGCTGTTTGACGCCGATGGGGCGGGTAAAAAAGCCACACTCCGGACCCTCGACCTGGCACTGGAGGAAAACCGGCCGGCGTGGGTCATCGAACTGCCGGCCGGCGACGACCCGGACAGTTTTGTCAACGCGCGGGGGGCCGGCGCGTTTAATGAACGGGTAGTGGCGGCGCGGCCGCTGTTCGATTTTTTCCTGCGGGACACGGTTCGCAGCGGCGATACCGGCTCGGTGGCCGGCAAGGTCCGGATCGTTGAGGAGTTGACGCCGCGCCTGCTGAAGATTGGCAACCCTGTCGAGCGGGAGATGTACCTGACGGAACTCTCGCGGCTTCTGGGGATCAACGGACAGGTGTTGCGAAAAAAACTGGGGCGAGCCCCCGTTTCCGGCACCGATTTTGCGGAAAAGAACGCACCCCGGCACCGGCCGGTGGCCCCGGCGGACCTCTTGTTGTCGCTCATGGTGAAGTTCCCGGAGGTGCGGCGGCGGGTGGCCGAGACCGGCGTCACGTCGCTCTTCTCCGGTGACCTGTTGCCGGTGGCCGAGTCGCTGCTCGGCGGAGAGTGGGAAGAGGGCGCCGACTTTGCGCATATCCTGGAGAGGTGCGGCTCGGACGAGCTGCAGCGCCGGATAGCTGCGTTGCTGGTGGAAGACCGGCACCTGGAAGAGATCGATCCGCTGAAGGCGTTCGAGGAGTGCCGTCGGGCGTTGGAGCGTACATCGCTCAAGGACATGAAAATGCTGGCGCGTGAGCTGGCCCTGCTGTCGCCGGAGTCGCCCCGCTACCGCGAAATCCTTCACGAGATTGAAGGGTTGCGAAACAGAAAATCTCAATTACTCTAGATACAGTCAGCAGAACCGAGGTGCCCGAATGGCAAAGAAAAGCATGGATGAGGTAAAGCAGCTCATCGACATGGGTAAGGAAAAAGGATTCCTTACCTATGACGAGGTGAACGATCTGCTGCCACCTGATATCGTGTCGTCCGAACAGATCGACGACGTCATGAGCATGTTCGGTGAGATGGATATCGAGATCGTCGATTCCGCCCAGAAGGTGAAGATCCCCAAGGTGAAGCTCGACCTCGACGAGGAGGAAGAGGGGGAGGGCGAAGGCGAAGAGATGGAGTTTGAGCCGGGGGCGCTCGGCCGGACCAGCGATCCGGTCCGGATGTACCTGCGCGAGATGGGGTCCGTTTCCCTCCTGACCCGCGAAGGCGAGGTAGAGATCGCCAAGCGGATCGAAGAGGGTGAGAAGGACATGGCGAGCGTCATCCTCAATACCCCCATTACCGTCAAGGAGGTCATCGCCCTCGGCGAGAAACTGCGCAAGTTCCAGATCACTCCCGCGGAGATCAGTAAGGAAGTGGAAGAGGAGGAGCTGGAGGAGGACGAGGAGGATGTGCAGAAGATCCGTCTCCTGGCCCAGCTGGACGAGATACAGGCATGTGATCAGCGGATGGAAGTGCTGCGCGATGCGATCGAGTCGGGTGAAGGGGACGAGGAGGAGCACCGACGGGAATGCAAGGAGCTCAAGGAGCAGCTGGCCGTGTTCCTCAAGGCGCTCCGGCTGAAGGACCGTCATATCGAGAAGATCGCCCTGCGCCTCAAGGAGCTCTCCTGCAAGGTGGATACGGTGCTGGAGGAGATTGCGGAGATCGAGCGCGAAGCCGGGTTCTCCGAGCCAGAGCTGCTCGCCCTGTTCGATGCCCTGCAGGGTGGCGGCGATGGTGCGAAGAAGGCGCTGAAGAAGCTGAAACTCGACCAGGAAGAGGCCCAGAAGCTGGAAAAACGGCTGCGGGGTACGGAGCGCAAGCTCAAGAAGATCGAGCAGGAGTCCGGGTTTCGCGCCACCGACCTCGCCAAGGCGCTCAAGGCGATCGAGGAGGGTGAGCGGAAGGCGAAGCTGGCAAAAT
The DNA here is from genome assembly GCA_021779095.1 of Deltaproteobacteria bacterium. Taxonomy (GTDB): domain Bacteria; phylum Desulfobacterota; class Desulfuromonadia; order Geobacterales; family JAJYBI01; genus JAJYBI01. The sequence goes on along the minus strand of JAJYBI010000002.1, from coordinate 10,444 downwards.
CCGAGCTCGTGGAGGCGAACCTGCGCCTCGTGGTCTCCATCGCCAAGAAGTACACGAACCGCGGCCTGCAGTTCCTGGACCTGATCCAGGAGGGGAACATCGGCCTCATGAAGGCGGTGGACAAGTTTGAATACCAGCGTGGCTACAAGTTCTCCACCTACGCCACCTGGTGGATCCGGCAGGCAATTACCCGGGCCATCGCCGACCAGGCCCGCACCATCCGGATTCCGGTACATATGATCGAGACCATCAACAAGCTGATCCGGACCAGCCGCCAGCTGGTGCAGGAGATCGGCCGCGAGCCGTCTCCCGAGGAGATTGCCGAACGGATGAGCCTGCCGCTGGACAAGGTGCGCAAGGTACTGAAGATCGCCAAGGAGCCGATCTCCCTGGAGACCCCCATCGGCGAGGAAGAGGATTCCCATCTGGGGGATTTCATCGAGGACAAGGGAGTCGTCTCTCCTCTGGAGGCGGTCATCAAGGCCAACCTGTCCGAACAGACCGCCCGGGTGCTGGGAACCCTCACGCCGCGGGAGGAAAAGGTCCTCAGGATGCGGTTCGGCATCGGCGAGAAGAGCGACCACACCCTGGAAGAGGTAGGGCAGGACTTCGAGGTCACCCGCGAGCGCATCCGCCAGATCGAGGCGAAGGCGCTCAGGAAGCTCCGTCATCCGTCCCGCAGCAAGAAGCTGAAGAGCTTCGTCGAGTAGCAGCTGACGGCACATCATCACAAAGGCCACCCCGTTCCGGGGCGGCCTTTTTTCGTAGTTTGCGTTCGTAATTTTGCCACAGAGACACGGAGACACAGAGAAAACCGAAAGACAATGGTACGCGGAAAATGCAAAAACTTCGGATAACGGCGGAACAATCGTAATCAAAATTGTTTGCTATTATAATGAATTTGCCCGATCAGATTTTGGGTTAGGATATATTCCGTTCAACTTTTTTGTTTTCTCCGTGTCTCTGCGTCTCTGTGGCAGGTTTTCCACGGGAGGTCTCATGGCCAAGGAAAAGATGCCGGTGACGCCGGCGATACGGATACTGCGTGCCGCGAAGGTGCCGTTCGTCGAGCACCTGTACGCCTACGAGGAGAAGGGGGGGACGGCGGTCTCCGCCCGGGAGCTGGGGGTGGACGAACACTGCGTGATCAAGACCCTGGTCATGGAGGACGAGCGGGGAAACCCCCTGCTCGTCCTGATGCACGGCGACCGACAGGTCTCCACCAAGGAGCTGGCGCGGGTCATGGGGGTGAAGGGGGTCTCGCCCTGCACGCCGGAGACGGCGAACCGGCATTCCGGCTATCTCGTCGGGGGGACCTCCCCCTTCGGCACCCGGCGCGCCATGCCGGTCTACATCGAGGAGACGGTCCTCGACCTGCCGACGGTCTATCTCAACGGCGGCAAGCGCGGCTTCCTGGTGAGCATGGCGCCGCAGGACGCGGCGCGGCTCCTGAACGCGACGCCGGTGCGGGTAGCGATCTGATCCCCATCCGGGGGACTATCCCCTCACTCTATCTCGCTCCCCCCGGGAGAGGGTGGCCAAAGGCCGGGCGAGGTCATACGCGATTGCGGGAACGGCCGGTTTGTCCCATACTGAAGACAGCTGCAGGTTTCATGGGAAGTTGACGCACCCGGATGGACAGGAGGTGACCATGAAAACGCTCACAACGCTGCTTCTGCTGGCTGCCGTGCTGGCAGGATTTTCCACGGGAGCCGCTGCCGCCGGGCCGAAGCTGGAGACCGCCACCTTCGCCGGCGGCTGCTTCTGGTGCATGGTGCATCCGTTCGACGAGCTCCCCGGGGTGGTGTCGGTCGTGTCCGGCTATACGGGAGGCCACGTGAAGAACCCCACCTACGAGCAGGTCTCCGCGGGGTGGACCGGCCATGCGGAATCGGTGCAGATTACATTCGATCCCGCGAAGATCGGCTACCGGAAACTGCTGGAGGTGTACTGGCACAACATCGACCCGACGGTGAAGGACCGGCAGTTCTGCGATGTAGGGCACCAGTACCGCAGCGCCATCTTCTACCACGGCGAGGCCCAGCGGCGCGAGGCGGAGGAGTCGAAGCGCGAACTTATGCGGACGAAGCCGTTCAAGGGGGAGATCGTCACGGAGATAACCCCCGCCGGGCCATTCTACCCGGCCGAGGAGTACCACCAGAACTACTACAGGAAGAACCCGATCCGCTACCACTTCTACCGCTACCGGTGCGGGCGGGATCAGCGACTGGAGGAGCTGTGGGGAAAGAGAAACTAGCATGACGGGCCGTACCGCAGACGGCGGCTACCGTATCTTCGCCATCGGCGACATCAACGCCTTTTTCGGCCTGATGCTGGACAACATGTCCGACCTGGTGATCATGGCCGCCATCCTCATGGGGGCGTTCCATATGCCGCGGGAGGTCGTCCTGTACCGGATGATCCCCGGCAGCGCCGTCGGGGTGCTGGTGGGGGACCTGCTCTACACCTGGCTGGCGGTGCGGCTCGCGCGGCGTACCGGCAACCGGCATGTGACCGCCATGCCGCTGGGGCTCGATACCCCCTCCACCTTCGGGATCGCGTTCGGCATCATCGGGCCGCTCTACCTGGCGACGAAGGATGCGCTCTTCACCTGGCAGGCGGCCATGGCGACGGTCGTCCTCATGGGGCTCTTCAAGATCGGCGCCTCCTTCTGCGGGCCGGCGCTCCGCCGGGCGGTGCCGCGTGCCGGTCTTCTCGGCTCAATCGCCGCCGTTGCGCTTCTCCTCATCGCCTACCTGCCGATACTGCGGCTCTTCTCCTCTCCCGTGGTGGGGTTCCTCTCCCTCGGGGTGGTGCTGGCCGCCCTGGTGGCGAAGGTCCGGCTGCCGTTCCGGCTTCCCGGCGCCTTCGCCGGCATCCTCCTGGGGACGGCGGCACATTACCTTCTTGGCAGTGCCGGGCTGCTCCCCGCCGGGGAGGCGTTGCAGCTCCACCTGCCGGAGCTGCGGTTCGCCCTGCCGCTGCCGACGCTCGCGTTCCTGCCGGGACTCGCGAAGGCGCTCACCTTTCTGCCGTTGGCGATCCCCTTCGCCCTTGCCACCGTCGTCGGCGGGGTGGACGTCACCGAGAGCGCGGCGGCGGCGGGTGACGACTACGGCACCCGCGACATCCTGCTGGTGGAGGGGGTGGCGACGCTTCTCGCGGGGCTGTGCGGCGGCGTCATCCAGTCGTGCCCCTACATCGGTCATCCGGCTTACAAGGATATGGGGGGGCGCGCCGGCTACACCCTGGCCACGGCCCTCTTCATCGGACTCGGCGGGATGCTCGGCTACCTCTCCTTCTTCGTCGACCTGCTTCCTCCGGCGGCCGTGGCGCCGATTCTCGTCTTCATCGGCATCGAGATCCTCGCCCAGGCGTTCGAGGCTACCCCGCGTCGGCACTACAAGGCGATCGCCCTGGCGTTCCTGCCGGTCGTCGCCTGCCTGGTCCAGATCGAGTTCGGTCTCTTGCTCGGGAACCTGGGAAAGAGCGTTGCCGATCTCACCGGCGACACCGCCGCCGGCTACCGGGCAACGCAGCTCCTGGGGAACGGCTTCATCGTCACGTCTCTTCTGTGGGGGGGCGGGTTTGCCGCCCTCCTGGACCACCGGCTCCGCCGGGCTGCCCTGTTTATGACGGTCTGCGCCGCAGCCACCCTGTGCGGGGCCATCCATTCGCCGCTGCCGTCGGGGGCCATGTTTCTCCCCTGGGCGGCGCCCGATCCGGTCGTCTTTCACCTGGCTGCAGGATATGCCGTGCTGGCGCTGCTGTTCTTCCTCCTTTCCTCCGGGACGGCCAGCCCCATTGTCAGTGCCGACGGGGAAGGGGAAAGCGGGAGCAGCCGCACGCACCGGGATAATAACTTGACGTATCGTAGCGGGACGCAGTAGGCTTGCCCGGCACGACATTACGCTGCCCGCCGATCCGGCGACAGCTCTCCATGAAAGGAACGACAATGAACAGATGGATAGTGGTGATTGCAGCCGCGGCTCTCCTTGCTCTGCCGGTGGCCGGAGTCTGCATGCCGAAGACGGCAGCCGAACATGCCTCTGCGGGAAAGGGCGACAACGGCGCCATAACGGGCAAGGTGCTGGAGACGATGAACAGCGGCGGCTACACCTACGTCAACCTCCAGGAGAAAAAAGGGACGACCACCTGGTTCGCCATTCCTGCCTCTCCCGTCACCGTCGGCAGCACGGTTACCGTCAAGCCCGGCATGCCCATGGGCGAATTCTACAGCAAGAGCCTCAAGCGGAAGTTTTCCAGCATCGTCTTCTCCCCCGGTCTGGTCAGCGACACACCTGAAGAGAGTGCGGACAAGCTCAAGGCGCTGGCGCACAAAGGGGTCGATCTCTCCGCCGGCTTCAAGGGGAACGGCTCCAGCGCGGAGCCGATGGCGACGATCAAGGTGCACAAGGCAAAGGGGGCGAACGCCTACCGGGTCGCCGAGCTGTTCGCGAAGAAGGGACCCACGGCCGGCAAAAAGGTCGTCGTGCGCGGCAAGGTGGTCAAGGTGTCTGAAGGGATCATGCGGCGCAACTGGCTTCACCTGCGGGACGGCAGCGGCAGTGCGGCCAAGAAGGACGACGAACTGGTGGTCACCAGCCCGAAGTCCGCGAAGGTCGGCGAGGTCGTCACGGTCCGCGGTACCCTGGTCCGGGACAAGGATTTCGGTGCCGGCTACCGCTTTGCCGTCATCGTCGAGGACGCGGAGATCTCCCGATAGACGGTTCCGTATTCGATGCCGGTTCAGAGCCCCTCCTCGCGGAGGGGCTTTTTTTGCGCCCGTAACTGAAATTTTACTTTACGGACAGACTGTGGCCGGGTACATTATCGGTGGCCAATGCAGTGCCCGTCGGGTTGCGTGGTACAATGTTCCGAGTCCGCATACAGGAGAACTTCTTCCGTGGAACAGATCACCTTCGGTCTCATCTGGTACGTCGCCTTCCTCTTTTCCACCACCTGCCACGAGGCGGCCCACGCCTTCGTCGCCCACCGGCTGGGTGATTCCACCGCCCACGACGGCGGACAGGTGACCCTCAACCCCGTGCCGCACATACGCCGCGAACCGCTGGGGATGGTCCTCGTGCCGATCGTCTCGTTTCTCGCCGGCGGCTGGATGATCGGCTGGGCCAGCGCCCCCTACGATCCGCATTGGGCGGAGCGGTACCCCAAGCGTTCGGCGCTCATGGCGCTGGCCGGGCCGGGGGCGAACATGGTGCTCATGGTGCTGGCGGGGTGTGCCATCCGCGCCGGGATGTACGCCGGCCTGTTCGACCTGGCGGACGGGATCACGTTTTCGCAGGTGGTCGTGCCGGTGCATGCCGGACTCCTGGACGGGGTCTGCATCCTTCTCAGCATCATGTTCACCCTCAACCTGCTCCTCATGGTCTTCAACCTGCTGCCGCTGCCGCCGCTGGACGGAAGCGGCGCCCTGCCGCTCTTTCTGTCGGACCGCCAGGCCTCCCGGTACATGGAGCTGATGCACCAGTCCACGTTCCAGTTCCTGTTCCTGATCGTCGCATGGAATGCGATGGATTATATCTTCGCCCCGGTCTACTCCCGGGCGCTGGACCTGCTGCTGCTCGGAACGTGACATAAGGAGGTAACAACCATGGGCGTACTGCTGCAGGCGTTTTACTGGGACTGTCCCCGCGAGGAGCGGCGGGAATACGGCTGGTGGAACCACCTGGCCGGCAAGCTGCCGGAGCTGGCGCGGGCCGGCTTCACCGCCCTCTGGCTGCCGCCGGCCGGCAAGGGGGCCAACATCGGCGGCGTCTCCATGGGGTACGACGTCTACGACTACTACGACCTGGGGGAATACGACCAGAAGGCGGTCGTGCCGGGCGAGACGCGCACCTGGTTCGGCTCACGGCAGGAGTTGCAGGTGCTTATCCGGACGGCCCACGACCACAACCTCTCCGTCTATGCCGACCTGATCCTGAACCACAACAACGGCGCCGACGCCGCCGAGCCGAACCCCATCACCGGCAGGGAGTGGTGGACCCGCTTCACGCCGCAGAGCGGCACGTTCACCCGCGACTGGACCTGCTTCAACCCCTCTCCCTACCCGGATTCCGACCCGGGCGTCTTCGGCACCATGCCGGACCTCTGCCACACCAACCCCCGGGTCATGACCGGCATCCTCAACCACGCCAAGTGGCTGGTGGAGACCATCGGCTTCGACGGCTTCCGCTACGATTTCGTCAAGGGGTTCGGGGGCTGGATCGTCCGGGCGCTCCACGACCGGACCTACAAGCGGGACGGCCGGGAGGTGGCGGTCTACGGCGTGGGCGAGTGCTGGGCCGGCGACGGCTATATCGACTCCTGGCTCGATTCGGTCAACCGCTGGGCCGCCAATCGGGTCGGCGCCTTCGACTTTCCCCTGCGCTACCGGCTGAAGGAGCTGTGTGACAGTCCCGGCTTCAGCCTGCGGCGGCTGGCCGACGGCGGCGTGCTCATGAAGGACCGCCCCTTCGAGGCGGTCACCTTCGTGGACAACCACGATTTCCGCGGCGACGGCAACGACGAGATCGTCAACGACAAGATGCTCGCTTACGCCTATATCCTCACCCACGAGGGGTATCCCTGCGTCTACTGGAAGGACTACTACCGCTACGGCCTGGCCGAGCCGGGGGAGCCGAGCGGCATCGAGCGGCTCGTGCAGCTCCACGAGAGCCACGCCGGCGGGGCGACGCACATCCTGTACGTGGACGACGTCTTCTACGCCATGGAGCGCACCGGCGCCGGCGACCAGCCGGGGCTCGTCTTCGCCCTGAACAACGCCGGCGACGCCATCCGGCAGCGGCTGCGCACCGGTTTCCCGGTGCGGCAGCTGCGGCCGCTGGCCTGGCGGGCGAAGGACGCCATCTGGAACCCGCCGCCGGTCGTCACCGACAATGACGGCTGGTGCGAGATCGAGGCGCCCCGGCGGGGGTATGTGGTGTACGGGGGGTGAGGGGGAGTGCACCGCCGGTATGGTAGTTACATCCAAATTGTGACGGAGGGAACCACATGAAGCTGATCGCACTGATGACCCTGGCTATGACGCTATCGGGCTGCATCTCCACCTACCGCGGATTTTCCCCGGACGCCATCGACCGGAAACAGACCGCCGGTAGCTGTGACGTCATGTACTACAACGTCAAGAAGTTCGACATCCTGGAATCGGGCGGTTACAACAGGCTGCAGACCTTTTTCCGCAACGCCGCGATCTGCAAGACCATGAAGCCCGCTGACGAGCCGCCGGCAAAGGGGCTCTACGTGAAGGTCGAGACCAAATGGAGACCCATGTCCATGTCGGCGCTCGTCTTCGGATACATCTCCATATCGACGCTGACCTTGCTTCCCTCCTGGAGTACCCAGGACGGCTATGACGTCAGGTACTATCTCTACCGTGACGGCGAGAAGAAGGAGACCTACAGCTACGACATTACCCGGAAAGCGGGACTGTGGGCCGGTCTTCTGCCGTTTGCCTGGATCAACGCGTTCACCTACAGCGAGGAAGACGCCTTCCAGGCAACGTCGAACCAGTTCTGGACCGATGCGCAGCCGTACTTCGTCGGGGAGTCGCACTGACGACTCCGTGTGATAACTGAACGCCGGGGCTGGGGATGCAGAGGAGCGTGTCGCAAGACCTGACGATATTGTGTGTTGCAGGTCCTTTCACGTATGTCCAGAACTGACCGGTCGATGCGGATTCATATCCTTGGCGGCAGAAGCTACCGGCATAGGTAATCTGGCAGACCTTTTATTCCGGTAATAAGTTACTTATATGGCAGGCAAATTACTTGGATGGGGCACCTAATTGAGATAGGACATCGGTTTGAATGCGGATTAGGTGCCTGGCCCTTTATTAGGACCTGGAAATATAGCAGGCACGCCACTGGAAAAGCATATACATGTAGATGCTTCAGGATAAGTGTCAGAACGGGTGAAAGCATCTACCTGTAGATGACAGGGCGGCATCTACAGGTAGATGCAGGGATATATATGTAGATGCAAGCATCTACCGGTAGATACCAAAAGCGTCTGCTCAACTACATTCGTTGGATAACGGAGAAAAGAAATGAATTGGAAGTCTTTTGCATTGGGATTTCTTTCGGGTGTCGCTGTGATTTCCGGAATAAGTCATTGGGTCTCAAGACCCAGAGATGTTACAGCTTCGTGGCCTGATGATGACAACAAGAAAGGCATGAAAATGCTGACGCCATGGATAACGAACTCCCGTGTCGCTAAATTGGGCGCATTTGCCGCATTCGTGCCGAGTGATCCACAAAAAGCAGAGGCAATACTACACCCAATGAAAAGCGGTTTCCCAAAAGTGATTATCAATGCGGATTCAACGCCTTCTATCAGTTTTATGGACTCGAAAAACAGAATTATTAGCGTGAGATTCAATCTTGCAACTGGTGAGTTTAAATCCTACGACTATTCGCCAAGCTTTGTAGGTGGAATTTCATATGTCGACGGCAATCTTGATGGGGCATACGACCTCAGAATTGGACCTGGAAGCAGCTTGGCCGTGAACTACAAAAACAACTGGCAACCAGTGATTCGTAAGGACAAGAAAAGGTATGTCGAGGCTGATGGAGTTTTGCGCGAAATTGAGATGAAAGACTTTGCTTGGAGTTTTCTACATCCGCAGTAATCATATCCAACACGCCACAAGAGCTCGTCTCGCTACGCTCGCGGCTCAGTGGCACCCCGTTATGCAGGAGAATCGATGAAAATTATAATTGAACAAACAAAGGGAGTTGAAGTTTACGATGAAGGTGGTTGGAAAGTTAACCTGGTTGCCCTAGAAAATTTTTTAAATGCTGCACTAGCAGATAAAAGTTTTGGAGAATCAGTAACTACCTTCTATTACGGATTTGAACTATTTGATTTCGAAGGCCAGTTTAAAGAATGGTTTGAAAAACTCAAAGATTACGCCAGCTACCGTCCAAAAAGGAAAGGGTTGATCGTAAATGATCAGATTGATTTTCGAAAGACGAAAGCACTTTGCTGTGCTGACTAACTCAAAATTGTAAAAACATCAATTATTAATACTATTTCGAGAGTTGGAACCTTGAAGCGGAAACCAAAGGATTTCGATTACACTACAAGATGGAAGGGGACGTACCTCATTTGTCAAATCAATCGTACATAACTAATCGAAATTGCGATGCCAAGATCCCGGCGACTCGACATACCTGACCTGCTGCAGCACGTTATCGTGCGCGGCATAGAAAGGCGCGACATATTCCTGGAAGATGCCGACCGGGAGGACTTTGTCCGGCGGTTATCATCACTTGCCCGGGAAACGGAGACCGATTGCCTTGCCTGGTCGCTCATGTCGAATCACTTCCATTTGCTCCTGCGTCCCAGAAAGGCCACTCTCGGTACGGTGATGAAGCGCCTCCTCACCGGCTATGCGGTCGCATTCAATCTGCGCCACAACCGGTCCGGCCACCTGTTCCAGAACCGTTTCAAATCCATCGTTTGTGACGAAGACGCATACCTGCTTGAACTGGTGCGATACATCCATCTCAACCCCTTGCGCGCCGGCATCGTTTCCAGCCTTTCCGAACTCGACAGCTACCCCTGGTGCGGCCATGCGGTGGTACTCGGAAAGAGAGAGATGGCAGGGCAGAAGGTGCCGGAGGTGCTCGGCCTATTCAGCAAAAAAACTGCCGTTGCACGCGAGAGATATTCCGCCTTTATCGCCGACGGTGATGTCATGAGTCGCAGAAAAAATCTTGTCGGACAAAGGGACTGGAAGGCCGCCTCTGATGCAGAGACGCACATGAACTTTGACTCGCGCATCCTTGGCGATGACGGATTTGCCGAAGCCTTGCGCTCACACGCGAACCTGGCACCAAGGATATCCCTGAAGATCCCGGTCTCCGACATCATTGCAGCGGTTGTGGAAGAGCTTTCCGTCGCCGCAAGCGCAGTGACAACCAACTCACGTTCACCAGCCATATCCAAGGCACGCGCCGTCGTCTGCTATATCGCCTGCTCCATGGGACATACCGGCACAACGGTCGGCAGCGTACTCGGATTGACGAGCGCTGGAGTCTGCGCCGCAAGAGCGCGAGGAAGAGCGATCGTGGAGAACGGAGATGTTGTCGTCGCCAAGTTCATGATGCACGGTAATTCAGGTAATTATGTGCAGTAGAATTGACAAATAAGGACCGTCCCCGACGGTCCTCCCCAAGAGCGCGAGGAAGAGCGATCGTGGAGAACGGAGATGTTGTCGTCGCCAAGTTCATGATGCACGGTAATTTAGGTAATTATGTGCAGTAGAATTGACAAATAAGGACCGTCCCCGACGGTCACCGACGGTCCCGGCAGATTCAAATTGCAAGTGCACCACGTAGAGCCTGCCGCATGACCTCCGCAGGTGTCCGGTAGTCGAGGCACTTTCGTGGTCGATTATTTATCCTCTTTACCACCAGTT
>JAJYBI010000023.1 GCA_021779095.1 Deltaproteobacteria bacterium | reverse complement strand
CATGGGAATTGAGCAGTTTGGGTAGTGGAAGCTAAGGGGACATTCTTAAAAACTTAAAAAGTCTGCAAAATCCGTGGATTTGGTTAACTTTTTAAGTACGTCCCCGCCCACGGACCCAAACCCAATGGAAGGAGACCGCAACGGATTGGCATACGTTTAAAGACGTCAATAGCAGATTCTTCGCGGACGTTGTGAAAAATATTGGCCATTGTCCGTCAACCTTAAACTCGCTTGCTAAATCGTTAAACAATATAGCAAGCAAATACCTAACTTATGGAATTTCATGGTTGTCGTGGATGATGACCGCCCACAAGAAACTGTGGTCTGCTAAATTGGAAACCAATACTCAATACTATCTCGAAAACCTTACAAGAAAATTTATCTACAAAGAGCGCGAAAAAATAAGAAGGACCAAGAAATTAAAAGAAGAAGTTTTGGTAATATTAGATTTTCTGACTGAGAGGGGATCAGTCGTTGGGTATATTTTGAGAGAGAATATTTTATAAAGCAGATCCAGGCTTCCGAATTAATATCTGATTCTGTTCAACCAAGCGCAGCAGCGGTGAACCCGCTGTGCTCTCTGCCGTTGGGTGATAAAGATGAGAAGAAAGATAATTGCGTTCACAGCATTGACCGTTCTTTGCAACGGTTGCATTCCGTTTATGTCAAATGAACAGAATACGGCCCTCTGGATGTCAAAAGAGAAGCGAATCGAAAGCTTCAAACGCGATCAAGATTTTCAACTCGGGAAGGAATTTTATACTCCGGTGCCAGAGTCGGAGTGGTGCAAAACTAATCAATGCCTGAAGGTCGAAGATTCCATCATGGAATACAGTGAAGGTTCGATGCCAAAGGATGCCTCGTCAGGGCAATGTGTTATTGCATGGCGAGTAGATGCAAAACAAAGTACAGGAAATTATCAGTACGGAACAGGACCGGTGTATTACGGCCTTGGAAAACGATTGAGTTGGCGCTACGTAAGCAAGCCGGAAGACTGTCTCACCACGATTAATTTTCGGGGACCATGGTGAGAACACCTAACCTAGCGCAGCAGCAGTCTCCGCTAGCGCTCCGCTGCTGTGCTCTCCCACGTTGTCAGTTTCGCCTCATAAACTACAACATCACCACCTCCCCCCAAGGAGCCACCCATGCCTCGCCTTGACTTCCGCACCGCACGTAAACTCCTCCTCACCGCCATCCTGCTGCTGGCAAGCAGCCTCCCCGCCTGGGCGGAGCCGATGGCGGAGGCGGACATCCCGGTCCGCTGCACGAACTGGCAGATCACCTACGAGGTGAACGCCGACGGGTCGTACACGGAGAGCCAGCAATGGTCCATGACGGCGCTGAAAGAGAGCGCCCTGGAGAACATGAAGGAGACCTCCATCACCTTCAGCACGAGCGTGGCCACGGGCGAGATCCTGGAGGCCTACACCCTGAAGAAAACGGGCGAGCGGATCGACGTGCCGAAGGGGAGCTACCAGACCACCACCAACGACGGCTACAAGAACGCCTCCCCGCTCTATTCCGACGAGACCTCCATCTCCGTGGTCTTCCCCGACCTGGCGGTGGGCGACACGACGGTCTTCTCGTCACGGGTGGTGAACCGGGAGGGGATGTTCCCCGGCCAGTTCTCCGTCGCCAACGCATTCTCCCGCTACCAGGCCTACGACAACGTGGATATCAGGATCATCGCCCCGGCGACGCTGAAGCTGCGCCACGAGGAGTACTTCCTGACCGCACTGCCGCCGGTGGTGAAGGACGGCCGGCAGACCCTGGAATGGACCTGGCACAACCCGCACCCGGAGAAGTGGAACCCCGCCGACAACGGCATCTCGTACGTGGGGGACGACCCGAGCGTCTACGTCTCCACCTTCGATGACTACCGGCAGATCGCCGAGGCGTACGGCGCGCGCGCCACGCCGAAGGCGGCGGTGACGCCCCGGATCAGGACGCTCGCCGCGCAGATCGTGGCGGACGCGACCGCCCCCGACGCCCAGGCGCGGGCCATCTACGACTGGGTGACGCGGAACATCTCCTACGGCGGCAACTGCATCGGCATCGGCGCCGTGGTCCCCCGCGACCTGGACGTGGTGCTGGACAACCGGATGGGGGACTGCAAGGACCACGCGACCCTGCTCCAGGCACTCCTGGCTGCCCGGATGATCCGGAGCGAACAGGCACTGGTGAACGCCCGCGGCCGGTACGACCTCCCCAAGGTGCCGGTGGTGGCGACCATCAACCACGTGATCGATTACCTCCCCGACGAGAAGCTCTTCCTGGACGCCACCGCCTCCGGCATCCCCTACGGCATGCTCCCCACGAACCTGGGGGAAAAGCCGGTGCTCCTCGTCTCCCACTACCGGGAGGGGATGAAGATCCCGTCCACCGCCCAGTACGGCAACGAACAGGTGATGCGCACCCGGATCAGGATCAACCCCGACGGCTCCGCCGAAGGGACCACCGAGGTCAGCCTCAGGGGGGTCCCCGCCGCCGCGCTCCGGGAGGCGATGCGGGACCTGCCGGGCGGCCAGGAGGCGTACGTGGCACGGCGGATGCTGGACGCCCAGGGGGTCCACGGCACAGGGACGCTCACGAAGGACGACCCCACGGCGCTGATCGACACCTACCGATTCGGCGTCTCCTTCAAGCTGGAGGACCTGCTGGTGGTCGCCAGCACCACCGGGATGCCGATCCGGCCGGTGGCCTCCAGCGCCTTCCCCATCGGCGGGTTCGTGGCGGGGGCCTACGAACCGACGCCCCGCAAGCCGACGGTCTGCAGCGGGGGGCGGAGCGTGGAGGAGTACGTCTACGAGTTCCCCGCCGCCATGCGGGTGGTGGGGTTCCCGAAGGACTTCGCGTTCCACAGCGCCGCCGTCGACTACAGGGCGACCTACCGGATGGAGGGGACCACCCTGACCGTCACCCGGGAGCTGGACGACAAGACGGCGACGAACGTCTGTTCCGCCGCCTACACGGCGGACTACCAGAAGGACGCCCGCCGCATCCTGCGCGACCTGCGGTCGCAGGTGCTGATCAGCGAGTAGACCCCGCACAGTCTCAGCGCAAAAAAGAAGGGGCAGGATGACCCTGCCCCTCGTGCACTTCAGAGATATATCCGCCCGCCGGTGTTCCGCGCCGCCTCACCCGGCGATCCGGAACTGCCCCACCATCCGGTGCAGCTCCTCCGCCATGAGGGAAAGCTGGCTCGCGGCCGCCGCCGACTCCTGCGCACCACTCCCGAACCCACAGGGTCTGGCTTGTATATATGCATTTATTGGATAGAAGAAGAGCCTCAGGACGTGATTGTTTGATAACGTGCACGATTAGATCTGCCCCTTATATGCTTTCTGCTGGCGGCTCTTCAGCATTGTAGCCCCGAACCGTAAACGCCCCTGCATCCTTCATCCTTCCAAACGTACCCAGGAATCCTCTCCTATCTGCCTTATTCACGTGCGTTGACAGCCTACAAGGGGGTGCTATCATTGGCGAAAAGGAACGCCAGCCCCACACGAACGGGATCGACGGCGACGGCTGGACAAACGAAAGGGGTATGCATATGCGGCGCATAGTCATGTCGATTCTGTTCATCGCAATCACCACTCCTGCTATTGCCGGAGAGATCAGTTTTCTCGGCGGCTACGGAGCAACGGATAACCCGGTCCAGAAGGCGGGCGCATATCAGTTGGAATACATGGAGGGGCTCGGCGAGAATTTCGCCTGGAGTGTCTCGTACCTGAACCAGGGGCATTTCATCGATCACCACCGTGACGGCAATGCCGTCAACCTCTGGCTCCGCACGAACCAGTTCAACCGGCACCTCTCCCTCGCAGTTGGCGCCGGCGGCGTCTTCTATTACGACACCATCATCCCCGCCGCTCCGGCACCGGCATCGGATTTCCATGGCTGGGGGACCATGGTCAACGCGGCCGCAATGTGGTACACGGACAGCCGTTTCATTTTCCAGGTGCGGGGTTCGTGGATCAGGGGAGGAAGCAGCTTCGATACCCTCTCGGCACTCGCCGGGATCGGCTACCAACTCGACCGTCCCGAGAAACCCGGTCCCGTGGCCTGGGCGCCCGCCGAAATCAGGGATACGAACGACAACGAGGTGACCGTCTTCGGCGGCCAGACCGTCGTGAACATCCCAAGTAGCGGCAACAGCGGCCGGTCTGCGGCCCTCTGCCTCGAATACCGACGGCGCCTGCCGTGGTACCTGGAGTTCTCGACAGGCGCCCTGTACGAAGGGAGAAACGACCTCATTGACCGTTACGGCCTGACCACCGAGCTGTGGCTGGCCAAGTCGTTCTTCAACGAGCATCTGGCCCTCAGTGCCGGAGGCGGGGCATACTTCGCCGAAGACGAACGCCGCGATCCAGCGGTGATCAGGAGTTCGGGGATTTTCATTTCCGAGATCGCCTCTCTCTCCGGCAGCTACCGGCTGACGCCACACTGGGCCATACGTGCAACCTGGGATCGGATCATCACGAGCTACAGCCGCGATACCGACCTCTTCCTGGGGGGGATCGGATACCGATTCTAGCGGCAACCGGCAATTCCCCTCCGGACGACCTGGAACATCCCGCGGACAAGCCGCCGTTTCACCGTACCTGTTCGCCTTTGCCGAGTGGTACGTCAAGTTCCTGGAATACAACATCGAGGCACAGGTCACATACCGGCACTCAGGGAAACTACCAAGGAATGACTTCGTTGACTTCCCTCTACAGGCTGTCCCCGTTTGGTCCTCCTTCGCTGGGGTGCACTATGCGTGAATCTGCCGATTGCCACGGATACGATGGTCAGCGAGGAGGAATGCCCCGGAAAGTCGACCCGGCCGGGACACTCCTGAGAATTCTCCCGGCGCTCGTCCTCTGCATACACCTGCTGAGCGCCCCGGCAATCGCCGCGGAAGAACCGTACGGCTACCCCTACGCCGATCCGTACGTGGCGACCGTGCTCGGCACCCCGAAGGAACTCAAGGCCGACGTGCCGGCGCGGATCAATGTCAGCGAACGGGACGTGATGGTATTCGCGGACCGGCCGATTCCCGACATCCTCTGGTACAGCAGGAAACTGCGCTACTCAATCGCCGTGCAGGATCATCCCGCCCCTCTCATCTTCCTCGTTCCCGGCATGGGCGCAGGCTACAATGACCCGAAGAACCGGTTCCTCCAGCGGGCATTTTTCCAGGCCGGATTCCACATGGTTGCCCTGCCCTCCACGACCCATCCGAACTTCATTCCCGCCGCTTCGGAAAACGGGATTCCCGGCAATCTGAGGGACGACGCCCGCGACCTCTACCGGGTCATGGAGCTGATCAGCCGCGATATCCGGGAGGATGTCGTCATCACCGGCTTCGACCTCGCCGAAGCGGCAACTGGATATCGAACAGTAGCCATGCGGACCGGAGACAACGGACGGAATTTTCGGATCATCAGACGAAATACGGAAGGGGCAGGATAATCCTGCCCCTTCCGCACTACACATAATTGTCCGGCAGCCGCCAACGACCGCCGCAGCGTCACCCGGCGATCCGGAACTGCCCCACCATCCGGTGCAGCTCCTCCGCCATGAGGGAAAGCTGGCTCGCGGCCGCCGCCGACTCCTGCGCACCCCGCGCGGTCTCCTGCACCACGTCGGTGATCTGCTGGATGTTGCCGGTGATCTCGGTGGTGGTGGCCGTCTGCTCCTCCGCCGCCGTGGCGATCTGGGAGACCTGCATGGTCACGCTCTCGATCTGGGTGAGGATCTCCTTGAGCGCCTCCCCCGACCGCGCCGCATCGGCGGTGCCGCTCTCCACCTCGCGCACCCCCTCCTCCATGGCGGCGACCGCCCCCTTCGTCTCCGTCTGGATCGCCTTGATCATCTCGCCGATCTCCCTGGTGGCCCGTGTGGTCCGTTCCGCCAGCGCCCGCACCTCGTCCGCCACCACGGCAAACCCGCGCCCCTGCTCGCCGGCCCGGGCCGCCTCGATGGCCGCATTGAGCGCCAGGAGGTTCGTCTGGTCGGCGATGTCCTCGATGGTGCCGACGATCTCGCCGATCTGGTCGCTCCGCGCCCCCAGGTTTTCCACGGTCTGGGCCGAAGCCCTGACCCGCTCGGCGATGCGCGCCATCCCGCCGATGGTCTGATCCGCCACGTTGACGCCGGCCAGGGCGGAGCCGTTGGCATGCTGCGCCCCGTCCGCCGCCATGGCGCTGTTCCGGGCGATATCGGCACTCGTGGCCGCCATCTCCTCGCTCGCCACCGCCACGGTGGCCGCCTGGGACGCCACCTCCTCCGCACCGGTGGCGATCTGGGTGGCGGTGGCGTTGAGCTGGCTCACCGCAGTCGCCAGCTGGGTGGAGCTGCCGTTGATATCCACCACCATCTGCCGCGTGGCCGCCACCATCCGGTTGAAATCATCCGCCATCTCCGCCAGTTCGTCGCCACCGTTCACCGCCAGCACCACCGTCAGGTCCTTTTCCGCCACCCGGCCGATGGCGGCCACGACCGACTTGATCCGGCCGGTCATGTTGCGGGTGACCGCCACCCCCATCGCGCAGAAGATGAACCCGACCACCAGTACGCCGGCGAGGAGCAGATAGGTCAGGAACACCGCATGCGCCTCCGCCTCTTTCCGGTGGGCGGTGAACGCCTTGTCGCTCAGCGCCGCCAGCTTGTCCAGGGCAAACCGGAGCGGCCGGTCCACCCCCTTGATCTGCCGGTCGACGGCGGCGATATCGTCCGTCTTGTTCCGCGCCGTCACCATCTCGTCGAGGGAGGCGCGGTACGGGGGGAAATAGGTCTGGGCGTCTTTGAGCGCCTGCCGTTCCTCGTCGTTCGTCACCAGCTTGTCCAGCTCCTGCAGGTCCGTATCGATATCCGCCACGTCTTTTTTGAACGCGTCGATGAACTTCGGGTCCTTGCGGAGCAGGTAATCCTTGAACGAATGGATGGCGTCCCCCATGCTGATGGAAGCCTCCATGCTGAGCGTCTTCTGCCGCTCCTCGTGCCGGACAAGCTCCTCCATCCTGCCGTCCAGATGGGCCACGCAATACCAGGCGAACAGCGCCACCAGCAGCAGGGCCGCCCCTCCGGTGAACACGAAACCGTACATCTTCGTCGCTATCGTTGCTCTCATCGCTCATCCTCCCGTAGCGTTTCTCACTGTTCGCCCTGATCGAGCGGACACAGGCACCCGATGCGCGCGCCTATACAAGCTCATCGGTGCAGATGAACGAATCTTTACCCAAATATGTTCCCCACACACACTTAGTCCCGCGCAGGCCGGCGGCGAAAAACCCTTTGAGCTCCCCGCAACTTTTGATGTATCATTTGAAGCTGTTCGACCGGACACATTCCCTTCCCGCAAAGGAGATCCCCATGTACTATCCCCAGTTTCGCGCCCGGCGCATCAGAGGCAAGGAGGTGTTCCGCAACATGGTCCGGGAGACCTCCCTCTCCGCACACGACCTGATCTACCCCATGTTCTCCGCCTTCGGCAAGGGGATAAAAAAAGAGATCTCCTCCATGCCGGGAATCTACCAGCAGTCCATCGAGCACATCGTGGAGGAGGCCCAGGAGGTGCACGAGCTGGGCGTGCCGGCGGTGATCCTCTTCGGCATCCCGGAGACGAAGGACGCGGTGGGGAGCGACGCCTACTCGGACACCGGCATCATCCAGGAGACGATCCGGGCGCTCAAGAAACAGGTGCCGGGGCTCGCGGTGATCACCGACGTCTGCCTGTGCGAGTACACGGACCACGGCCACTGCGGCGTGATCAGGGACGGCGACGTGGACAACGACGCGACCCTGGAGCTCCTGGCGAAGGAGGCGCTCTCCCACGCCCGGGCCGGCGCCGACATGGTCGCCCCGTCGGACATGATGGACGGCCGGGTCATGGCGATCCGCGAGATCCTGGACGAGAACGCGTTCCACGACATCCCGATCATGAGCTACGCGGTGAAGTACGCCTCGGGCTACTACGGACCGTTCAGGGAGGCGGCGGAATCCACCCCCCAGTTCGGCGACCGCCGCTCGTACCAGATGGACCCGGCCAACCGGCTGGAGGCGGTGCGCGAGGCGCAGATGGACATCGAGGAGGGGGCCGACCTCATCATGGTGAAACCGGGGCTGCCGTACCTGGACATCGTGCGCGACATGCGCAACGAATTCACCCTGCCGCTGGCGGTGTACAACGTCTCCGGCGAGTACAGCATGGTGAAGGCGGCGGCGCAGAAGGGGTGGATCGACGAGGAGCGGGTCGTGATGGAGACGATGATGTCGTTCAAGCGGGCCGGCGCCAACCTGATCCTCACCTACCACGCCAAGGACGTTGCGCGGATACTGAAACGGGGCTGATTGTCAACCCCTGCCACGGAGACACAGAGGAAAGCGAAAGGCATTGGGACACGGATCGAATCCGATGAACACGGATAACGGCGGATCGAACCTGAATAACAGTTCCCGGACGCAGATAAACGCAGAAAAGGCGGATTAAACCTAAAGCTATTGTTTTGCATCTAATCTGCTTGTACTGCGTTCATCTGCGTCCATAGTCTGTTTTTTGTCTTTCTCAGTGCCTCGGTGTCTCTGTGGTGGAATTTTAAAGAAAAGGCCCGCATCTCGCGGGCCTTTGTCGTTCAGCTATTCATTGTTTTCTGCCGGTGGTTCCAGCTCCACCAGGGTAGCCCCCCAGCCGCCGCCCGTCTCGTCCGCCAGGCGGTACGAACGGATGCCGGGAAGCCGGTCGAGGATGGCATGTACCGAGGCGCGCAGCCGGCCGGTCCCCTTGCCGTGGACGATCCGCACGGACAGGATTCCCCGTTCCCGGCAGGCGTCCAGGTATGCCGGCACCAGCTCCCCCACCTCCCGCGGGGAGAAGGCGTGCAGGTCCAGGGTGCCGTCGATGGGGAGTTCCACCGGTTCCATCGGTTCCATGTCAGTAGACCCGCACCACCGATTCCGCCACGCAGGCGGGCTTCTCCTCCCCCTCGATCTCCACCGTGAGCCGGTAGACGATCTGCACCCCCTTTTCCAGCTTCTCCGCCGAAAGCAGGACCGTGTGCGCCCGGACCCGCGCACCGGAGCGCACCGGCGCCGGGAACCGCACCCGGTTCAGGCCGTAGTTGACGCGGTAGCGCATGCCGGGGTAGTTCCGCTCGAAGAAGCCGGGGGCGTTGCTCCGGGTGAGGTACGGCAAAAGCGACAGGGTGAGGTAGCCGTGGGCCACGGTGGTGCCGTAGGGGGATTCCCGGTGCGCCCGCTCCGGGTCGGTATGGATCCACTGGACATCGCCGGTCACCTCGGCGAACCGGTCGATCCGCTCCTGGTCGACGACGAGCCAGGGTCCCACGTGGGTCTCGGTACCCAGCTGCGGGGTGAGGATGGCAAGAAGCGCATCGGCTGCGGACATGTGACACCTCCCAAAACACTGAGGCACAAGGCCTCTGGGCAAGAAACCGAACGGCAATGGCACACGGAAAAGGCGGAAACTTCGGATAACTGCGGATCGAACGTCAAAATCTTTTCGGGGACGCGGATAAAGACACCTGATCGAATCTAAAAGCGGATCAGTGGCGATACCTTTTCGCGCGATTACACATGAACACCGTGCAAATCCAGGGTTGATCCACCTTTATCCGATTATTCCGCCTTTTCCGTGTACCATTCAGGGGTTTGATCAGAACGCAACTCCAAGCTCCGCCAGCTGTGCGAGGACGATCTCCCGCCACCCCTTGTTGGCCTGGGGGTTCTGGGGGCTCGGGTGGAGTATCCGGCCGATCGAGACATCCAGCCCGGAGAGCGCCTCCCGCGCCCGCGCCTCGGCGAAGTTCCCCACGCCGATGACGAGGCGGGGCTTGAGGAATTCGATGGAGCGGTAGAGCGCCCGGTCGCAGCGCTCCTGCAGCGCGGCCTGCTCGGACGCCTTCAGTTTGTCGGGGGTCAGGTTGCGGCCGTCCGCGTCCAGGAAGAGGAGCGGGCAGTAGTTGAGGACGAAGAACCGGTCGAAGAACTGCTTCGGTGCCTCGAACCGCTCGGCGGCGAGCCCCCAGAGCCTTTTCCCGCTCACCTCGCTGCGGCGGCAGGCAAAGCCGGTGACCCGCTTCTTCGGATGCTCGCCGGCGGGGCGGGTAACCTCCGCCTCGATCCCCATCCAGTTCCGCACGAACCCCACCTCGCCGAACGGCACGCCGGTCTGGGCCATCCCCCACGGTCCCGGGTTCATCCCGACGAACACCGCCTCTTTCGGCGGCGCGCCGAACCGCTCCAGGTACTGTCGAAGCGGCGCCCGGGCGTAGACCAGCGGGTTGTAGACGTGGGCGACGGGAGGGGCGAAGGTGAGGCCGGCCAGCTCCGCGGCCAGGTCGTCGGCAATCTTCAGCAGTCCCACAAGATCACTCCACCACGAAGGTGTGGCCGGCGAACCCGACCCGGTCGCCGGGACGCAGCTTGCGCCCGCGCCGCAGCTCCACCTCGCCGTTGACGGTGACGAGCCCGTCGCCGATCACCATCTTCGCCTCGCCGCCGGAGGCGACGACGTTCTCCGCCTTCAGCAGGCTGTCCAGCTTGATGTACTCCGTATCGATCTTCACGCGCCTCTCCGTGCCGCACAAACAGAAAGGGCGTTCCTTCCGGAACGCCCCGTCCACTTCAGGCTTCCTCTTCCTCGCCCATGGCGATGTCCCGGTAGGCCCGGTCCTCCTCGAACCGCTTGGTCTGGGCCTGCTGCTTCTCGATGTCCGCCTTGCACTTGACGCAGTAGCGGGCGAACGGCACGACCTTCAGCCGGCCGAGGGGGATCTCCTCCTCGCACTCCTCGCAGATGCCGTACTCGCCGTCCGCGATCCGCTGCAGCGCCTCGTCGATGTTCCGTACCTTCTCGCGCTCCCGGTCGCCGAGGATCAGCCCCAGCTCGCGGTCGCGCTCGGATGAGGCCTGGTCGTAGATGTCGCCGCTCGGTTCGCCGGAGGAGGCGTCCGTGCCGGACTTCATCGCCTTGCTGATCTCGCGCAGGGTGTCATCCTTCATCTGCAGGAGAATCCCCTTCATTTCCGCCTGTTTATCCTTCATTATCAGTCACTCCGCTGGTTGATGGACCGCAGCCCCTCGGGGCGGACGAAATCATACCGTACTGCGGCCGGTTGTCAAGCAAAAAGCCGGGATACATTATCGCCGGAAACCGGTCATTCCACGATCTCGCCGATCAGGTCGTAGTCCGAAGAATCGGTGATCCGCAGGCTGACGATGTCGCCGATGTTGGCGTTTCCCGCGGTGATGTACACCTGGCCGTCGATGTCCGGCGCCTGCCGGGAAGAGCGTCCCTTGAGCAGCAGCTCCGTCTCCTCGCTGTACCCCTCGACGATGACCCGCTCCACCGTGTCCACCAGCTGCCGGTTGCGCCGGAACGACACCCGCGCCTGGGCCCGCATCAGCTTCTTGTACCGCTCCCGCTTGATCCGCTCGGATACCTGGTCCGCCATCTCCGCCGCCGGGGTCCCCTCCTCTTTTGAGTAGCAGAAGACGCCGAGCCGGTCGAACTGCGCCTCCTCCACGAACTGCGCGAGCTTCTTGAAATCCTCGTCCGTCTCGCCGGGGAAACCGACGATGAGCGAGGTGCGCAGGGCGATGTCGGGGATCTCGGCGCGCAGCCGGACCACCAGGTCGCGGATCTGCTGTTCGCCGCTTCGCCGGTTCATCCGCTTCAGGACCGGGTCGCTGATATGCTGGATCGGAATATCCAGGTAGTTGCAGACCTTGGGCTCGTCCCTGATGAGCCGGATGAGCCCGTCGGTGATGCCGTCGGGATAGGCGTACAAAAGGCGTATCCACTGCAGCCCCTCCAGGGCCGCGAGCTCGGTGACGAGCCTCTCCAGCGACGCGCCGTCGGGGAGGTCCCGGCCGTAGGCGGTGATGTCCTGGGCGATGAGGTTGAGCTCCTTCACCCCGCCCGCCACGAGCCTTTTCGCCTCGTCCAGCACCCGGTCCAGGGGACGGGAGCGCAAGCTCCCGCGCAGGGACGGGATGACGCAGTAGGAGCAGCAGTTGGAGCACCCCTCGGCGATCTTCAGGTAGGCGGTGTAGGAGGGGGACGAGTTCAGCCGGATCAGCTCCTCGTCGAAGATGAAGTTGGGGTCGCCGATGTAGCGGAGCTGCTCATCGGTTCCCTCCTTCTCGGCGACGATCTCCGCAATGCGCGGGTAGTCGCCGGTACCGATGAAGATATCCACCTCCGGGAGTTCCCTGGCCAGCTCCTCCTGGTACCGCTGGGGGAGGCAGCCGGCCACGATCAGAAGGCGGCAGCGGGCGTCGTGCTTCCGGTCCGCCAGATCGAGGATCGTGTCGATGCTCTCCTGCTTCGCCTCCTTGATGAAGGAGCAGGTGTTGACGATGATGATGTCCGCCTCGCGCTCGTCGGTGGTAATCTCGTAACCGTCCTTGGACAGACAGCCGAGCATCACCTCCGCGTCCACCAGGTTCTTGGGACAGCCGAGGCTGACCATGCTGACTTTCTGCGTGCTTTTCTCCAAACATGCCCCCGATGCATCGATATGAGTCTTGAACTGCAAAAAGCTTGAACCACAGAGGTCAAAGAGTTCCACGGAGGAAAACCGAACAGTGGCTTGAATGTGTGTTGCCGGCAAAAAAGGAACGCGAATTTTTCGATGAGCGCAAGGCGCCCCTCTCTCTATCTCTCCCCCGAAAGGTGAGAGCATTCCGTGCCCTCTCCCTCTGGGAGAGGGATTGTGTGAGGGGATGGCCGCGATCGCGAAAAAGTCGCGTTCCTACTCGCGGAAGTTGGTGAACTGCATCTCCACCCCCAGGTCCTTCCCCTTCAACAGCGCGATGGCCTCCTGCAGGTCGTCCCGGTTCTTGCCGGTCACCCGCACCTGGTCGTCCTGGATCTGTCCCTGCACCTTCAGCTTCGACTCCTTGATGGCGGCGACGATCTCCTTCCCCTTCTCCTTGGAGATCCCCTGCTGCACCGTGATGATCTGGCGCACCATGCCGCCGGAGGCCGGCTCCACCTTGCCGTACTGCAGCGCCTTGATGGAGATGTTGCGCTTCAGGAACTTTGACTGCAGGACGTCGACGACCGCCTTCAGCTTGTAGTCGTCGTCGGCGAGCACCTTCACCGCGTCCTTCTCCTGGGTGATCTCGCTCTTGGACCCCTTGAAGTCGTACCGCTGGCCGATCTCCTTGATCGCCTGGTTGACGGCGTTGTCCACCTCCTGCATCTCCACCTTCGATACGATGTCGAACGACGGCATGGCCTGCTCCTTTCATTCTCTCTGTCGTCGGATGCTACTGCCGGATGACCTCGACCCCTTTGGGGATCTTGAAGGTGAACCGGCCGCTGCCCAGCCCCTGGTTCACCTTTACCCGGCTGAACTCGATGGCGGTCCGGTTCCCCATGGCATCGGTGACGGTCGACGCCACGATCGGGAACGGCATGACCGCCTTCCCCGCCTTCAGATAGCCGTCCACCGCCCCGGCGGCGATGGTGAGCTGCAGCCGGGTGATCCCCTGGTTCGCCCGTTTCGGGGTCAGGTCCAGGAGGTAGTTGCCGTGCGCGTCCCGCCCCTTGCCGTCGAAGGCGACGGCGAAATCCCGGGACAGGTTCCCCATTCCGGTGAGCCAGGCGAGGGCGATGCTGTTCCCCCCGGCGAACATGGCGGAAAGTTCGGAGGTCATGACCTGCCTGTTTTCCGGGATGTAGTACCAGACGGTCCTGCCGTTGGAGACGATCTCCTGCCGCGGCTTCGTGTAGTCGAAGCGGAACATGGCGGACGCCTTGGCCGGCCGCTTGAGGTACAGTTCGCCGGCCCCCTTCTGGTTCCGCTTCAGTGCCGCAATGGTCGTGCGCTGGGCGAAATCGGCCTGCAGGTCGTGCAGCTCGCCGTACCCCTGTTCAAGTGCGGCCACCACGTCCTTCAGCTCCGCGGCGTTCGCGACACCCGCAACGGCGAGACAGAGGAGGATGACAAACGGAATGATGACGGTGCGTGCTCTGCGCATGGAACTGTTCTCCTCCTGCGTGGCGACGGGTCGGCGCCGTCGCGGATTCAGTAGTTTCGCCCCGGCTTGACCACCTGGACGTCCGCCGGTACGACGAAGTTGAAGAGCGACGGCTGCAGCCGGCTGTTGGTCTTGATGTTGCTGAATTCGAGGGTCGTGCGGTTCCCCTCGTGATCGATCACCGTGGTCGAGCGGATCGGGAAGAGGAACTCCTGGGTGGCCAGGGTCGGCGCGATCCCCTGTTTGTGCATCAGGACCGACTCGCGGCTCACCACCATGAACAGCTTCTGTACCGACACGGAGGAACGGCGGGGGTCCAGCTCCAGGATGTAGTTCCCCTGGGGGTCGTACTGCTGGGACGAGAAGTTGATCAGGAAATCCCGCGAGATGCTCCCCAGTCCCTGGAGGAAGTTGACCCCCCGGTCGTGGCCCGGGTCGAAACCGGACTGGTTGAAGGCGAACCGTACGTCGCTCAGGATCACCTGACGGTTCTCCGGCAGGTAGACCCACTGGGTGTTGCCGTCGCAGACGATCTCCTGCTGGGCCGGCCGGAAGTAGTCGAACCGGAACATGAGCGGTCGTCCCTCGTCGGCGAACCTGACGAACATCTGGCCGTCGGCACGCATCTCGCGCCCGTTCGCCAGCACCGTGCTCTGGAAGAAGTCGGCCACCACGTCGGATACGGGGAGCAGCCCCTGCCGGTCGGGCCGGAACGCATCCTCGACGGTATGGATCACATCCTGAAGTCCGAGGGGAATCTTGGTATTGAGTGACGGGAGACCGGGAACTGGCGCCGCCTGCCGGTCGTCGGGAAACGCCCCCTGCGGTATGTCTCCGAACCGGCCGGGCGGGGCCGCAGCCTGAGCACTGACAGCCGCCTGCACCACGAAAAGTACGATAAGGGCTACATTCCTGAGCTTCATCACCCCTCCTTGCATGAAACTGCCGGACCGACTCCGACGGCCGGTTCGCCCCGGCCCCCCGGGATGGGAAATTGTGCCACAACTCGGTCACCCGCGCAACGACTTTCGCCGGCGCGATACCGTCTGCACCGGCTACAGCAGGTTGGGGATGTCCAGCAGGAACACCACCTGCCCCTCCCCCAGAATGGCACCGCCGGAGATCCCCCGCAGACGCGACAAGGGCCGTCCGAGCGGCTTGACGAACACCTCCTGCTGGCCGATGAACCGGTCCACCAGAAGCCCGACGAGGCGCCCCTTCATCTCCGCCACCAGCACCGACAGGCTTTCGCCCGTCACGGGGGCGAGCGGCAGTCCGAGGATACGGTTGAGGCTTAAGATGGGGATCGCCTGGTCGTCCAGGGAGAACACCTTGTGCGCCCCCTTGCTGGAGATCTCCCGGCGGCGCACCTCGGCGGTTCTGATGATGCTCGTGACCGGCACGGCGATGGTCATGTTGCCGCCGGCGACCAGCAGCACCTGGATGATCGCCACGGAGATCGGCAGCCTGAGGACGATCCGCGAACCGGCCCCCTGGCGGGAATCGATGGCCAGCACCCCACCGAGCGATTTGATGGAACTGCTGACCGCATCCATGCCGACGCCGCGCCCCGAGATGTCGGTGACCGCGGCGGCGGTGGAAAAGCCGGGGAGGCAGGTGAGCAGGAACGCCTCCTGCCGGGTCAGCTTCTGCGCCTTCTCCGGTGCGACGAGCCCCTTTTTCACCGCCGTCGCCACCAGCGCAGCGGGGTCCATCCCCTTGCCGTCGTCCTGGATGGAGAGCACCACCTGGTCCCGCTCCCGCCGGGCGGCCAGTACGATCTTTCCCTGGTACCGCTTCCCCGCCGCCAGCCGGACCTCGCGGCTCTCGATTCCGTGGTCCACCGCATTCCGCAGGATATGCACCAGCGGGTCGCTCAGCTCCTCCAGCATGCTCCGGTCCAGTTCGATCTCCCGCCCCTCGATGACGAACTCGATCTCTTTCCCCTGCTTCCGCCCCAGGTCGCGCACCAGACGGGGAAACCGGTCGACGATGGTGGCCAGCGGCATCATCCGGACCTGCATGACGTCGTTGTGCAGGCTGCGGAGCAGGCGGGAAAGGTCGGTGAGCGCGCCCCCCACCTCCTCGGGGAAGTCGTCGCGGCAGAGGCTCAGCAGATGGTTCTTGCAGGTGACGAGTTCACCGGTGACGTTCACCAGCCGGTCCAGGATGTCGGTACGGACCCGGACCGTCTGCAGCGGCTCCGCGGCACCGGAAGGCTTCGTACCGCCGGCGGCCGGTTCCGGTGGGGGGGCCGGGGGAGGCGGTTGCGGGGCAGGCTTCGAGGGGGCGGCGCCGGGGGTAAAATCGGCGACACGGCGGCAGAGGTCCTTGATCTCGCACCTGCCGTCCCCGCCGCCGGATACGGCGACGACGGCGTGCTGCAGGATGTCCGTCCCCTCCAGCAAGAGATCCGCCACCCCGCCGTCGAAGACGAACTCCCCCTTGCGGACCCGGTCCATGAGGTCTTCCAGCGCGTGGGCCAGATCGGCGATATCGCCGTACCCCATCGAGGCGGCCATCCCCTTCACGGAATGGGCCGACCGGAACAGGGAATCCACGTCCGCCGTGTTGGAGGGGGATTTTTCCAGCGCCACGATCAGGTCGCCCATGGCGGTCAGGTGTTCCCGGGTCTCGGAAACGAACAGGGCGAGATACTGACTCATGTCCATATCGGCATTCCCCCGTCGGACAGTCCCGCCGTCAGCACGACTGCAGCACCCTTTCGACCCCCTCGACGACCCCGTCGAACGAGAGCTGCCGCACCGGGCCGTCGGCAAGCTTCAGCAGCCGGGCGAACTCCGGCTCCGTCGAGACGTCCTCCCCGATCGCCTCTTCGAACGGCACCACCGCCTCCACCCGTTCCACCAGGAGCGCGCAGTTCGCCCGTCCCCGGTCAAGCACCAGGAGCGTCCCCTGCTCCGCCAGCGGTCCGGAACCGAAATAGTTCCCCAGATCCACCACGGGGATCAGAATCCCGTGGCTGTTCACCGCTCCGCGGAGGGTGGCGGGTGCCCGCGGGATCGGGTACAGGGTGAAGGTCTCCAGTACCTCGGACACGTCGTACAGGTCGAGGCCGTACCGGACCCCGTGCACCCGGAAGATCAGCAGCCTGCTGACCCGCTCGCTCATGCCGGGTCGGCCACGCCGGCGGCATCGACCCGGAACCGTTCCACGACCCGCATCAGCTCGGCCGCCAGTGCGGCCAGCTCCTTGGTCGCCAGGGTCATCTCCTGCATGGAGGCGGCCTGCTCCTCGGTGGCGGCGGATACCTGTTCCGTGGAGGCGGCGTTGTCCTCCGCGACCCGGGCGATCTCGTCGATGGTGGCGACCATCCGCTGTGCCCCTTCCGTCTGCATCTGGGACAGGTCGGCGATGCTGTTCGCCTTCTTTTCCGTCTCCAGGACCGTCGTCAGGATGTCGGAAAACGCCGCCGCCGTCGTGTCCAGTTTCTGCCGCCCGGCGCTGATGCTGAGGGAGCTGGCGGCGATGTTCTCCTGCACCTTCTGGCTCTCCTCCTTGATCCCGACGATCAGCTCGATGATGCTGGCCGCCGACTTGCCGGTGCCGTCGGCCAGTTTGCGCACCTCGTCCGCCACCACGCTGAACCCCTTGCCGTATTCCCCGGCACGGGTCGCCTCGATGGAGGCGTTGAGCGCCAGAAGGTTCGTCTGGCGGGCGATGTCGCCGATGAAATCGGCGATCTTCCCCACCTGCTGCAGCTTCGCGTTCAGCGTCATGAACTGCTGGCCGCTGGTGGCCACCCGGTCCAAAAGCTCCTTCATCCGTTGCATCGAATCACCCGCCATCTCGCCGCCGCGCTGGGCGGTCTGGCTCGTCTCCCGCGCCGCCTTCGCCGCCTCCCTGGCCCGCTTGGCGACGAGTTCGATGGAGATGGCCATCTCGTGGATCACCTTGGAGCTCTTCGCCACCGTCTCCGCCTGGCTCTCCGCCCCGCGGGAGATCTGCTCGATGGCCTGGGCGACCTCCTCCGTGGAGGAGTTGACCTCCAGCGCCGATGAGGTGAGGGTTTCCGCCGACTCCGCCACCTTCTGCGACGCATCCCGCACATGGAGCACCAGCTGGCGCAGGCTCGCAGCCATCCGGTTGATGGACGCCGCCATCTCCGTCGTTTCGTCGGGAAACCGGGTCGCCCCGAGGACCACGTCGTTGGTCAGATCGCCGCCGCTGATCTCCTCGGTGGCATCCTTGAGCCGCGAAATGTTCCGGGTGAAACTCCGGGTGAATATCGCACCGAGGATGAGGCCGATGGTCATGGCCACCACATAGGAGAGGATCGCCGTTATCTCCGGCGCGTACCCCAGGAGCTCAACCCCCTTGGGGACGAACGCCACGGACGCCACCACCACCACAAACCCGAGGGTGAACTTGTAGCCAATGGGGATATGCATAACCTCTCCTTTCAACGCCGCCGCGTACCGGCGGTTGACTGCGCAGTTTGTGTGACGCGACGCCGGCGGCTCACGGCATCCGGCCGTAGATTCGCTCCACCGGGCAGATCGTCCGGAAAAGCCTCCGGCTCTCTCCCACCAGGGTCTCCGACTTCCCCAGCACCAGCACGCCGTCGACGGGGAGGGCCCGGGCGAACCCCTTGATGATCCGCTCCTGCTGGGTGCGCTCGAAATAGATCAGTACGTTCCGGCAGAGGATCAGGTCGCAGGGGGGGTACTCCTCCACGTGGAAGAGGTCGCCCCGGCAGAAGGTCACCATCCGGCGGATCTCGTCGTGCAGGAGGAACCGGCCGTCCCGCTCGTGGAAATACCGCGCCCGCAGTGCGGGATCCACCCCGGCCACCCGGTCTTCGCCGTACTCGCCGTCGCGGGCCCGTTCCAGCACCTCCGCATCCACATCGGTGGCGACGATGGAGACGGGCACCGCCGCCATCTCCGCGGCAAAATGCGCGTGCAGCATGATGGCCAGCGAGTAGGGCTCCTCACCCGCCGCACAGCCGACGCTCCAGACCGTCAGGCCGGTGCCGGCGGCGCGACTCCGTTGGAACAGGTGCGGAATCACGTCGTCACGGAGTTTCTCGAAGGTCGGCGGATTGCGGAAGAACTGGCTCACATGGATCGTCAGCACCTTCACGAGCCGGTCGAGCTCGTGGTCGTCCCGCTCGATCAGGGCGGCGTATTCCTCGCACGTCCCGCTGCGGGTCGCCCTGACGCGGATGGCGATCCGCCGTTTCATGCACTTGTCCTTGTAGCTCTCCAGGTTGAACCGTTTGCGCTCCTTCAGAATCCGCTGGATCTGCCGGAAGGATGGCTCGGTACATTCGAAGTCGGTGCCTGTCGGCAGTCGATTGTCGGCCCCGGCCGGATTCATGGAACGATGCCGGTCCGGCCGCCATGGGGGCGCCGGCACGCGGTGCAGGTCGATGCGCTGTTCATCAGTACGGAAAGATATCGAGACATGCGTATCACTCGTTCGTATTCCAAATAGGATTGTCCGGTTACCCGGGGAGACCGTCAGAAGTGCCGGTAGCCACTGCCGGCGACGACCACCGGCGTGCCGCACCGGTCGCGCAGGGAGAGCCCCTTTTCGGCGGTGATACGGCCGATCACGGTCACCGGGCACGACATCCCGGCCGCAAACCGGCGGAGCTCCGCCTCCCGCGCCGGGGGCACCGTAAACAACAGCTCGTAATCCTCGCCGCCGGTGACGGCCAGCTCCAGCGGCGTTGCGTGGTACCGGCCGGCGGTCTCCCGGAAATAGGGGGAGAGCGGTACCAGGTCGCTCTCCAGCTCCGCCCCCACGCCCGACCGTTCCAGGATGTGCCCGAGATCCGCCAAAAGGCCGTCGCTCACGTCGATCATGGCGGAAGGGATGCCCGCCTCGGCGAGCAGCCTGCCCGTCTCCATCCGCGGCAGGGGATCGAGATGACGGTCGATGGCGGGGCTCACCCGCACCCCGGCCTGCAGCTCGCGCAGTCCCAGGGCGGACTCGCCCAGGTCGCCGGTAACGCAGACCAGATCGCCCGGCCGGGCACCGGCGCGGCTCACGACCCGGTCGGAGGTCTGTTCCCCCACGACGGTGATGGAAAGGACGAGGTCGCGGCGGGAGGCGCAGGTATCCCCCCCCACCAGCGTCGCCCCGAACCGGTCGGCACACCCGTTCATCCCGCCGACGAGCTCCTCCACGAACTCCGCCGGGATGGTCGGCGGAATCGCCAGCGACAGGAGAACGTACCGGGGGATGCCGCCCATGGCGGCGATATCCGAAAGGTTGACCGACAGGGATTTCCGGCCGAGCCGGACGGGATCGGTGGTCGTCAGGTCGAAATGGACCCCCTCCACCAGCATGTCGGAGGTGAGCAGGGAGACGCGTCCGTCGCCGGTCCGGACCGACGCGGCATCGTCGCCGATGCCGATCAGCACCCCGGGCGCAGGCGACACCCGGCGGGCGATCCGGTCGATCAGGCCGAACTCGCCCAGGTCGGCAAGCTTCACTGCCTGGCCCCCGCCGTGGCGCGCTTGCGTTGCGGGGCCGCCGTCTTCCGCGTAGCGGACCCGGCCTTTGCGGGCGCGGGCTTCTCCGCCGCCGCCCCGGGCGGCGGATAGCTCTCCAGTGCGATCTTCAGCACATCGCCGATGGTCTTCACCGGCAGCACCGTCACCTTCCGGAGGATATGCCGCGGGATCTCCTCAAGGTCCTTCCTGTTCTGTTCGGGGATGATGATGGTGGTGATGCCGGCCCGGATGGCGGCGAGCATCTTCTCCTTGAGTCCGCCGATGGGAAGCACCTTCCCCCGCAGGGTGATCTCACCGGTCATCGCCACGTCCTTGCGCACCGGCACCCGGGTCAGGGCGGAGACAAGCGCCGTGGCCATGGTGATTCCGGCGGAGGGGCCGTCCTTGGGGATCGCACCCGCCGGCACGTGGACGTGGATGTCGTTGCTCGCGGCGAAATCCTCGGAGAGGTGCAGCTCCGCCGCCTTGGACCGGATGAAGGAAAGGGCGGCCTGCACCGACTCCTTCATCACGTCCCCCAGGTGGCCGGTCAGGGTGAGCCCCCCTTTCCCCTTCATGATGGTCGCCTCGACGTACAGCACCTCGCCCCCCACGGGGGTCCAGGCGAGACCGGTGACGAGTCCCACCTCGTTCTGTTCCATCTCGTCTTCCCGCAGGAACCGGGCCGGCCCCAGGTAGCGGGCCACGGCGCCGGCACCCACCGTGAACTGGCGCTTCTCCCCCTCCGCCACCTTGCGGGCGATCTTGCGGCAGACGGTGCCGATCTCCCGCTCCAGGTTCCGGAGCCCCGCCTCCCGGGTGTACTTGGCGATGATGGTCTTGATGGCGTCGTCGGTGATCTTCACCGTCCGTGCCGAGATGCCGTTTTCCTTCGTCTGGCGCGGCACGAGGTACCGCTTGGCGATCTGCAGCTTCTCCTCCTCCGTGTAGCCGGAGAGGTTGATCACCTCCATCCGGTCGTAGAGCGGACCGGGGATGGTGTCCGCCTGGTTGGCGGTGGCGATGAACATCACGTTGGAGAGGTCGAACGGCAGGTTGATGTAGTGGTCCGAGAACATGAAGTTCTGTTCCGGGTCCAGCACCTCCAGGAGCGCCGAGGACGGATCGCCGCGGAAGTCGGACCCGAGCTTGTCCAGCTCGTCCAGCATGAAGACCGGGTTGTTGGAGCCGGCCTGCTTCAGTCCCTGCAGGATGCGGCCCGGCATCGCCCCCACGTAGGTGCGGCGATGGCCGCGGATCTCCGCCTCGTCGCGCACCCCGCCCAGTGAGATCCGGATGAACTTGCGCCCCATGGCCCGGGCGATGGACTTGCCCAGGGAGGTCTTGCCGACGCCGGGAGGGCCCACGAAGCAGAGGATCGGCCCCTTCATCTCCTTCCGAAGCTTCCTCACCGCCAGGAACTCCAGGATCCGCTCCTTGATCTTCTCCAGGTAGTAGTGGTCCTCGTCCAGGATCTGCTTCGCCTTCTTGATCTGCAGGGAATCCTTCGTGGAGACGCTCCAGGGGAGGTCCACCATCCAGTCCAGGTAGGTGCGGATCATCCCCGATTCGGCGGAGTCGGGGTGCATCTGCTCCAGCCGTCCCAGCTGCTTCAGCGCCTCCTTCTCCACGTTCTCCGGCATCTTCGCCTGCTCGATGGATTTGCGCAGTTCGGCCAGCTCCTCGGAGCGGGCGTCCGTTTCTCCCAGCTCCTGCTGGATCGCCCGGAGCTGCTCCCGCAGGAAATACTCACGCTGGCTCTTCCCCATCTCCTCCTTGGCCGCCGACTGGATGCGGGCCTGCATGCTCAGGAGCTCATGCTCCTTGTTGAGGAGCTCGTTCACCTTTTTCAGGCGGCCCACCGGGTCCACGATCTCCAGGAGCTGCTGGGCGTCCTCGATCTTCAGGCCGATGTTGCTGGCCACCAGGTCGGCCAGGCTCCCCGGCTCCTGCATGTTCTCCACGATCACCAGCACTTCCGGCGAGATGACCTTCCCCAGGGAGATGATGGAGGTGAGCTGCTCCTTCACGGTGCGCATGAGCGCCTCCGTCTCCAGCGACTCCTCCGCCACGGCCGGCTCCAGCAGACGCTCCACCCGCACCGAGTAGAACGGCTTGTCGGAGACGTACTCCGTGATCCGCCCCTTGGAAAGCCCCTGCACGAGGATCTTCACCCGGCCGTCGGGGAGCTTCAGCATCCGCATGATCATGGCGACGGTGCCGACCTCGTAGATCGCCTCCGGGGCCGGGTCCTCGTCTCCCGCCTCCCGCTGGGTGGCGAGGAAGATCAGCCGGTCCCTGGACAGAGCCTCGTCCACCGCATTGATGGAAATCTCCCGCCCGACGAACAGCGGCAGGATCATGTAGGGATAGACCACCACGTCCCGCACCGGCAACAGCGGCAGGATGTCGGGAATCTTCAGCTCTTCGGTTTCCTGTTTGTCTTCCTTGGCCATGGCGCACTCCTTCTTCTATTCGATCGGGATCGACCTGACGATCCCGTTGCTGTCGGACAGCTTGGGCATGGTGACGGTCAAGACCCCCCGGGCGAGGGAGGCGCGGATGCCGCTTCTGTCCACATCGGGCGGGATCTCGATGGTCCGGCAGAACCGGCCGAACCGACGCTCCAGACAGATGAACCGCCCCTCCTGCGGCGGCGGGTCCACCCGCTTCACCCCCTCCAGGACCAGGAGCGAGCAGCAGACCGTGGCGGAGAGATCCTCCCGGGCAAACCCGGGGAGGTCGATCTCCACGACCAGACTGTCCGGCGACTCGTACATATCCATCAGGGGGGCATAGTCACCCTCCCCGTTTCCTTCCGGGTGTTCCAGGGAGGCGAGGTGGGAGAATATCTCCCTGATCTGCCGACGGAACAGCGTCAGCATATCCTTGGGGTCTTGGGGGAGAGCAGCCATGGGGTTTCCGCGGCGGGCACATCACCGTGCCCGGGTTTGCAGCCGGTTTCCGGATCGGACCAGACAGGCCCCGCAACAATGACTCTTGATTTAACCATCTTTGCCCCCAAAGTCAAGGTAAACCGGCGCAAACAGGACCGCTTTCACCGCCGTCACCCCCCGTTTGCCGGCCGGATTTCCCGTCACCCGCCATCCTTAGGAATTGAAATATTCCACGCCCGCGGCTATAATCCCCCAGCTTTTCTTCCCCACATACCTGCGAGGGCCGCATGAAACGTCTCATTGCCTTGTCACTAACCGCCCTGTCCCTGCTGCCTGCTACCGTCCGCCTGGCGACGGCCGCGGACGGCTGCGCCGAAGCGCGCACCCTGGCCGACACGCTTCAGAACAGCCGGACCGGCAGCGACACCAGCGAACTGGAAAACCGGATCATCACCCTCTGCCCGGGCGGCCCGGCCGCCCATCTGGCGAGGGTGTACAGGGCCAGCCGCAGCAACGACCCGGCGACGGTCGCGGCCGAGTTCCGCGAACTGCAGCGCGCGGACGCCGATTTCCCCGTAGCGGACGGCAGGCTCGGCATGCTCCTCCTTGAAAGCGGCGACCTGGACGATGCGGCGGTCGAGCTTACGAAGGCGCTGCAGCAGGCCCCTTCCCCCCGCTACCACGCCGCCCTCGCCCGTATCTTCGCCGAACGGAAACTCGTCCCGCTCGCCCTCTACCACTACGAAGAGGCAATCAAGCTTGCACCCCGCGATCCTGCGCTGCGCGTCGGCATGGCCGACGCATGTCTGGCGGCGGGACGCACCGACGACGCCGAGAAAGAGTACCGGCAGGCCCTCGCCATCGACCCGGCCAGCGAGGGGGCAACCACCGGGCTTGCCGCCGTCCGTATCCGGGAAAACCGGCTCGACCTGGCGGAAAAAGCCCTGAAACGGCTCGTCGCCACCTCTCCCGGCAACCAGCAGGCCCACCTGCTCCTCGCCTCCATCTACGAAAAACGGGGGGATGCAAAGAACGCGGGATACGAATACTTTCTCGCCGGCAAGCCGGAGCGGTTCGACCCTCTCACCGCCACCGACCACCTGAACGAAGGGGACGGTTTCGTCGCGGCCGGGGATTACGGCAAGGCGGTCGATGCATATCAGGCGGCGGTGAAGCAGAAGCCGAACCTGCCGGAGGCGAACCTGAAGCTCGGCGCCGCCCTCGTGGCCGCCGGTCGTGACGCCGAAGCGGTCACCGTCTACGAGGCGGCGGTCCGCCAGATCCCCGACAACGCCCAGCTGCACCTGAACCTCGGCATCCTGTACGAAAAGAAGGGGCTCCTGGACGAGGCGGTCGTGGAATACCGCAAGGCGCTCAAATACCGCTCCGACAACACCGACGCCCGCACACGGCTGGCCGACCTGTACGCGCTGCGCGGCAGCTATCCCCAGGCGGTGGAACAGTACCGCACCCTCCTGAAGACGAACCCCGACAACCCCGTCGTCATCGGCAAACTCGCCCGGATCTACTTCACCCTGAAGAACTATCCCGAGGCGATCTCCCAGTATCTGGAACTGACCCGCCTCCGGCCGGACGATCCGGACGTCCACCGGGAACTGGCGGCGCTGTACCGGAAGAACGGCCTGAACGACGAGGCGGAGAAGGAATACCGGGAGATCCTGCGCATCAAGCGCGACGATCCCGACGCACGCACCGCCCTGGCGTCGCTGTACGTGAAGAAGAAGGACTACGACAGCCTGGCGACGCTCCTGAAGGAAGGGGTCGAGCTGGCCCCCAATGACCCGAACAGCCACTACAAGCTGGGACTTCTCTTCGAATTCCGGAAGGAGTACGATGCGGCGGCCGCCTCCTACAAAAAGGCGCTGGAGCTGAAAAGCGACCACGCCCGCGCCCTCAACGGTCTCGGTCGTATCTACATGAAGACGGGACGGATCGAGGAGGCGAAGGTGACGCTGGAGGCGGCGAAAAAGGCCGATCCGGCCCTGACGGAGCCGACCGTTCTATTGAACAACATCAGGGACGAACTGACCGCGGTTCCGATCGAATCCATCAAGTCCGGCCACCGTCACCACCACGGCAGGTCGTCCCACAAGGGCAGGTCGTCCCACAAGGGCAGGTCAACCCGCCACGGCAGGTCGGCCCACAAGGGCAGGTCGGCCCACAAGGGCAGGTCGGCCCACAAGGGCAGGTCGGCGAAGGGCACATCCGCAAAGAAGGGAAAGGGGAAGGGCTCGAAGCATGCCGGAAGCGGCAAGGGGCACAAAAAGAAAAAGCGGCATTCCTGAGCCATACGCGAAACGAAGAAAGGCCGGACAGCTGTCCGGCCTTTCTTCGTTTCGTTCGCCCTGTGTGATTGTCAGGAGTCGCCCTCTTCCAGCCGGGCGATGGTGACCCGCGCCTTCCCCCTTCCCAGAAACCCCAGCTTGCGCGCCGCGGCCCGGGAGAGGTCGATGAAGGGATGACTCCGTTTCCGGCAGCGGTCGATAATCGTGACCACCACCTCCTTGTCGTTATCCAGGTTGGCGACCCGCACCCGCGTTCCCAGTGGCAGGGTGGGATGGGCCGCCGTCAGCTTTTCCGGGTCATACCTGACGCCGGACGTGGTCTTCCTGCCGCGGAACCGGCTGGCATAGTAGGAGGCGAATCCCACCACCCCCGGTTCCCGCGTGTCCGTCACGACGGTCTGCACCGCACCGCTCGTGACCTTTTCTTCTGCCTGCAGGGGAAGCGTATGAAGCACGAGAAGCGCCTGGCAGAGGACAACCGCCGTCACGCGTCTCAGGTTCAAAGATGCCATACAGCACCTCCTTCCGGGCGAAGGTACCTTATAGCATCGATTGCCTTCGAGGTCAAGCCGGCCCCCATCCCTACAGCGCCTGAGCTTCCGCCTCGCACGCGGCGAGGATCTTCGCCAGGTCCAGTTCCTCGTTCTCGTCCAGAAGGAAGTTCCCCTGCCGGTCCCGCTCCAGCCGGGTGATCCCGGGGAACCGCCGTTCCATGAGGCGCAACTCCAGGGACTGGTCCTTCACCTTCCGCAGAAGCCTGCGGTTCTCCGTCTCCAGGTCGTACTTGTCCACGGCGGAGCGGAGCGCCTGCAGAAGCTCGACGTCGTTCCACGGCTTGGTGAAGAACCGGTAGATCTCGCCGCTGTTCACCGCCCGCATGGTGGATTCCACGCTCGCATGACCGGTCAGCATGATCCGGACCGTCTCCGGGTACTGCTGTCGGACGATGGAGAGGAGTTCCGAACCTCCCATGCCGGGCATCCGCTCGTCGGACATGACCACCTTGAACCGCCACTCCCGCATCAACTGCAGCGCATCCTCCCCAGCGCGCGCCGCATGGACCCGGTACGGCTCGTCGGCAAGCGCGCGCTGGAGGGAGTGCAGGATATACTCCTCGTCGTCCACCAGCAGTATCCTGTTTTCCATGGCAATAACCTCCTTCGTGTTATGAAACCTGATCCGACAGCGTGATGACGTCGGGGTCCGGCGCGTTGGCGCTGCCGCAGAACGGGCAGGAGAGCCACCCCGCCTCCAGCGGCATCCGGCAGGAGCGGCAGCAGTTCTGGCGGAACGCGCCGCACCAGGGGCAGAACAGGAACTTGGCGTCCACCCGCCGGCCGCAGCTGCAGCCCCGCTCGTAGGCGGTGCGCGGCCCGATGACCCGCACCAGCTCGTCCAGGGTCGTCTCCCCGGACCGGACCTTCTCCAGGCCGTCCTCCACCAGGGTCCGCATCCCGTTGGCCCGCGCCATCTCCAGAAGCTCCGATTCCTTGTACGCGGTGCTGATATGCTGCCGGAAGTCGTCGTTCATGACGAACAGCTCGAAGACCCCGGTCCGCCCCCGGTAGCCGGTATTGTTGCACCGGTCGCACCCCCGCCCCCGGAACACCTCGCCGGGGAAGTAGCCGTCCGGCACCCGCAGGAGCTGCATCAGCTCATGGTCCGGCGGCAGCGGCGTACGGCACGCGTCGCAGACCTTCCGCACCAGCCGCTGGGCCATGATCCCCTCCAGGGCGGAGGCGATGATGTACGGCTTGATCCCCATGTCCATGAGCCGGGTGATGGAGGCGACGGAGCTGTTGGTGTGCAGGGTGGAGAGCACCATGTGGCCGGTAAGCGCCGCCTTGAACGCCACGTCCGCCGTCTCCTGATCCCGGATCTCCCCCACGAGGATCACGTCCGGGTCCTGGCGCAGGGTGGCCCGCAGCACCTGGGCGAAGGTGAGCCCGATCTTTTCCCGGATGGAGACCTGGTTCGCGTCCTCCAGGTAGTACTCCACCGGCTCCTCGATGGTCTCGAAGTTGCGGCTGTTCTCCATCATGGCGGAGAGGATGGAGTAGAGCATGGTGGTCTTGCCGCTGCCGGTGGGACCGGTGCTGATGATGACCCCCTGGGGGCGCTTCACCATGATGTTGATCTTCCCGAAGTCGTCCGGCAGGACCCCCAGCTCGTCCAGGCTCTTGATGGCGGCGCTCTTGTCCAGGATCCTCAAGACCATCTTCTCGCCGTTCAAAGTCGGCATGGAGGAGACCCGCATATCCACGAGCCGGGTGCCGGCCTTCACCGTGATCCGGCCGTCCTGGGGACGGCGGCGCTCCGAGATGTCCATCTTGGCCAGGATCTTCACGCGGGAGACCACCGCCGGATGCAGTTCCGCCGGGATCCTGATCTTGCTGTGCAGAAGGCCGTCGATCCGGTACCGCACCAGGGTGTACTTGGTCTTCGCCTCCAGGTGGATGTCGCTCGCCCGGTAGCGGATCGCCTCGGAGATGATGGCGTTCACGATCCGGATCACCGGCGGCACCTCGGAGGAGCCGACCAGCT
Organism: Deltaproteobacteria bacterium; assembly: GCA_021779095.1. Taxonomy (GTDB): domain Bacteria; phylum Desulfobacterota; class Desulfuromonadia; order Geobacterales; family JAJYBI01; genus JAJYBI01. The sequence goes on along the minus strand of JAJYBI010000023.1, from coordinate 29,059 downwards.
CCTGGACGTTCACCTCCTCCTCCTCGTCCAGGACGATATCGATCTCGTCCAAAGGCTCCAGGTCGTCGTAGTCCGCGGCCTCCTCGTCGGCCGTCCCCTCCCGGCAGACGGTGTCGATGGCCGCCAGGATCTCCGAGCCCGGCGCCACCAGCGGCACCACCTGGAGCCCGGTCATCATCGCGATGTTGTCGCAGGTGTAGATGTCCGAGGGGTCGGCCATGGCAAGGGTGAGCCGCCGCCCGTCGATCTTCAGCGGCAGCACCCGGTGCCGCTCGCACAGGTCGCGGGGGAGGAACCGCGCCGCCGCGGGGCTGACGGCATACTCCTTGAGGTCCACGGCGTCGAGGGAGAGGTGGTCCTGGAGCGACTTCACGATCCGCCCCTCGCTCACGAGGCCGAGCCGCACCAGCGTCTCGCCGATCATCTCCCCCTTCGCCTGCTCCCGCTCCGCCCGCTGCAGCGCATCCTGGGACAGGTACCCCGTCTTCGCCAGGATGGAGCCGACCACCCCCCGGTGTTCCCCGAGCATGCCGGCGAAACTCCTGATCTTCGCCTGCTGTTCCCGGGCGATGTCCTTCAGCCGGCGGTTCTCCTGCATCAGCAGGTACTGCTGCAGCGCCAGGCTCACCGTCAGCCGCAGGTCGTCGTCGTTCCACGGCTTGGTGACGAACTTGTACACCGCGCCGTCCTTCACCGCCCCCATGATGGAGGAGACGTCGGCATAGCCGGTGAGCATGATCCGGATCGTCTCGGGCCAGCGCTCCCGCGCCTGCTTCAGGAGCTCCGCACCGGTCATCCCCGGCATCCGGTGGTCGGTGATCATCAGGTGCACCGGCCGCGACTCCAGGATTCCCAGGGCGGCGGGGGCGGAAGGAGCGGTGAGGATCTCGTAGTTCTCGTCCATGAAGATCCGGCGCAGGGCGTGGAGCACCCCCTCCTCGTCGTCCACGAAGAGCAGGGTGAACTCCTGCCGGTCCTCGTCGTCGACGGCGACCGCGACGCCCGGCGTTGTCGCCGGAGCCCCCGATGCCGTACTTCTGAACAGTTCCGCATACCTGGACATGATCCCTACTCCGCCGGCGGCAGCGCCACCGTGATCAGCGCCCCGCCCCCCGCCGCCTCGCCCGCCTCGATGGCCCCCCCCATGGCGGTCACGATGTCGTAGGCCACCGTGAGCCCCATCCCCGTGCCGTCCCCCACGCTGCGGGTGGTGAAGAACGGATCGAACACCCGGCTGCGGAGATCCGGCGGTATCCCCGGGCCGTTGTCGCCGATGGCGACCCGCACCCTCCCGTCCGTTTCTTCCGTCCGGATCTCCAGCACGAGCCCCTCGGCCCGCGCCTGGATCGCGTTCTGCACGATGCCGGCGAACAGCTGGCAGAGGAGCGCCGCATTCCCCCGCACGAGCGGGATCGTGCCGAACCGGCGCCGCACCTCCGTACCGGGAGGGATCTGCCGCGCCATCACCTCCAGGGTCCGCTCCAGCTCCCCGTTCAGCTCCACCAGCCCCTCCACCGGGTCGTCGATGTGGGAGAACCCCCTGAGGTCCGCCACGATCTTCTTCACCCGCTCGGCGCCGGCCAGGCTCTGGGACAGGAGTTCGCCCATATCCCCCCGGATGAGGTCCAGCTTCAGCTCGCGCCCCCGGACGGCGGCCCGGGCGGAGAGTTCCGGGTCCGCCGCGATCGCCGCACCGTGCCAGTCCAGCATCTCCATGAGCCGGGAGACGTACCGGCCGAGGGTCGTCAGGTTGCTGGTGATGAACCCCAGCGGGTTGTTCACCTCGTGGGCGATCCCCGCGGCGAGCTGCCCCACCGACGCCATCTTCTCCTGCTGCAGAAGGCGGGCATGGGCGCGCCGCAGCTCCTCGGTCCGCTCCGCCACCCGCAGCTCCAGCTGTTCCGCCAGCTCCCGGTACTCCCGCTCGGAGGCCGCCAGACGGCGGTTCGTCTCCAGGAGCTCGTCGTAGGTGAGGTTCACCACCGAGGTGTGGGTCTCCACGGTGAGCATCCGCTTCAGGTTCGCCGTCACGAGCGCACTCACCGCCGCATGGAGAAACCGCACCGTCCCGGCGAGCCGGTCCCGCGCAGCCTCCTCTCCCGCCACCTGCAGCGTCCCCACCGGTTCCCCCTCCAGACAGAGCGGCATGGCCGCCGTACAGCCGCCGCCGGCCCCTTCCGCCCAGAGGACCTCCCCCGCGTCGTCCAGGAGCGCCGCCCGGGCGGCGCCGGCCGCCACCGCCCCCTGAAGGAGCGGCCGCATCTCCTTCTCGCCCAAAAGGTCCGCCAGACGCCGCTCCTCGCCGACGATATAGTTCAGGGAACCGTCGTTCATATCCCCTCCCGCGCGGTGAGCTGCGCCACGAACGCATCCCGCGTCAGCCCGTGGGCCTCCCCGAGCCGGCACCTGACATCGAGACTGTCGTACACGGACAAGAGCAGCCGTTCGAAGGTCTCCTCCACCCCCTGCCCCTGAAGCGCCGACGCGAGGAGCACCGGAATGCGGGTCGCCCCCCAGGTCCGGCGGATGGCCTCCTCCGCGACGATGTCGGCGAGATCCCGCTTGTTGAACTGCACCACCAGCGGCAGCCGGTCGATGTCCAGTCCGACCAGCGCCAGGTTCTCTTCCAGGTTCTCGAAGCTCGCCAGGTTGTTGGCCGCCTCCCGTTTCTGGGAGTCGGCGACGAACACCACGCCGTCGGCCCGCTGGAGCACCGCCTTGCGGGTGGCGTCGTGCTTCACCTGCCCCGGCACCGTGTAGACCTTCACCTTGACCTTCAGCCCGCTGGGGGCGGTGAGGAAGAACGGCAGGAGATCGAAGAAGATGGTCCGGTCGTCCGTGGTGTCCAGCACCATCAGGTCGCCCCGGCCCTGACGGGGGAGCCGCTCGTGCAGCTGCAGCAGGTTGGTGGTCTTGCCCGACTGCGCCGGGCCGTAGTACACCAGCTTCACCACCATCCGTTTTTCCCGTTCGTCGTACTCGATCATGCCGTCATCCCTCGCGCCGGATGTAGACGCCGTGCTTGGGCGGGTCCAGGGCGTAGTACCGCTTGATCGCGATGATCATATGTTCCGTCAGCACGGCACCGCAGTCCAGCAGCAGGAGCCCCGTGCCGCTGCAGACGTTGCGGCTGAGCACCATCCCGCAGTGCAGGTCGCCCGGATTGACCTCCAGCTCCTCGTCGACATGCTGCACGGCGCGTGCGCCGTACATTGCCCGGGCCGGCTTTTCCAGATGGGGCACCAGTTCCGGATCGAACAGCCTCCCCGCCGCCCCCTTCACCGCGTTCAGCGTCGCCCCGACCGGATCGTTTCCCACCGCCTTGGCGATCGCCCGGTCCATGCCGTCCGCCAGGGCGATGATCCGCGCCCCCAGCGGAATGGCGTTCCCCGAAAGCCGGTCCGGGACCCCCAGGCCGTCGAACCGCTCGTGGTGATGGCGGATGAGGAGTCCCGCCTCCCGGAGCGCCTCCACGCCGTCCAGGGCCGCCTGACCGCGCACCGCGTGGAGCAGGAACTCGGCCCGCTCCTCGGGGGTGAAGGTCTGCCGGTCCTTGTAGAGGAGCCCGTCGGGGATGCCGATCTTGCCGATGTCGTGGAGGAGCGCCGCCGTGCGGACCGTCTCGATCTCCGCCGCCGGCAGCCCCAGCCCCCGGGCGATCCCCACCGAGAGCTCCGCCACGGTCCGGGAGTGGTCCTGCACCCCCTGTTCCCGGAGCGCCATGAGCGCCGCGAAGGCGTTGATCGCCCCGTTGAAGGTCTCCGCGAGCCGCTCGTTCACCCCCCGGAGATCCTCGTTCTGCAGGCGGATGCGGGAGGTCTGTTCCAGCACCCGCTCCTTCAAGCTCCGGTTCCACTCCTGCAGCTCGGCGTTCTGCTGTTCCACCAGGGCGGACAGCCGCCGGTTCTCCCGGATCAGCCGGTAGGTCTCCACCGCCTCCCGCACCGTCTGCACGAGGGTATCGTCGTCCCACGGCTTGGTGAGGTAGCGGCAGGCGCCGCCCCGGTTGATGGCGTCGATGGTGGCGGTGACGTCCGCGTAGCCGGTGAGCACCATCCGGATGGCGTCCGGCGCGATGGTCCGCGCCTGTTCCAGGAATTCCACCCCGTTCATCCCCGGCATCCGCTGGTCGGAGACGATGAGGGCGACGTCGCCCGTCTCGCCGAGGAGCCGCAGCCCGTCCGTACCGGACGCGGCGGTCACCACCGCGAACGGCTCGTCGATAAACAGCCGGTTCACCGCCCGGAGGATGTTCTCCTCGTCGTCCACGAACAGGACCGTGGCCGGTATGGTAGATGTCGTCTCGCTCATAATGCCTCCTGCTCCCCGGCACCGCACCGGTCGAAGACCACGACGACCCCCGTGCCGGCCTCGGCGCCGATTGTGGTCCAGCACGCGCGGAATTCGGTATCCGGTACCTCCTCCCAGCTGCCACCCCGTTCTTCAACCTGCAGCCGGTCCAGGTAGGCGTTGACCTCGGCCGGCAGAAAATCCTTGCGATGGGCCCCCAGAGGGACGGCCGCACCCGGACCGAACAGTTCGTTCACCTCCTGGTTGCACATGACCACGTCGCCGTTGGTATCCAGACCGATCACCGCCACCGGCAGGGCGTCCAGGATATTCTGCGCCCCCTCGATGACCCGGTTCTGCAGCACCACCTGGGAGGTCACCTCCGCCACCAGCTTCTCCAGCTTGGCGTTCACCCTGCTGAGCTCCGCGTTCTTCGCCGTGAGCTCCCGGGTCAGCTCCCGGTTGTGCATGTTGAGGAAATACAGGTCGACGGCGTTGCCGATGGACATCCGCAGTTCGTCGTCGTTCCACGGCTTGGCGATGAACTTGTAGATCTGCCCCTCGTTGATCGCCGCCACGATGGCCGCCGTATCCGCGTAGCCGGACAGGACGATCCGTACCGTATCGGGCCAGCGCCTGCAGACCTCGCTCAAGAGGTCCACCCCGTTCATCTCCGGCATCCGGTAGTCGGAGATGACGATCTGGATCGGCCCCCCGGACTCCATCACCTTGAGCCCCTCCGCCGCAGAGGGGGCGGTCAGTATCTCGTAATCGTCGTCCAGGAATATCCGCTGCACCGCCCGCAGGACGTTCGGCTCGTCGTCGACGCACAGGATGCGAATCTGTTCACTCATGTCATCTCCTCTCCACCACCGGTATCTGCACCTCGAAGGCGCTCCTCTTCCCCTCTTCGCGTCCCGCCACGATCTCCCCGTCGCGCTTCTTCACGATATCGCACGATAGGGCCAGCCCGATCCCCGTACCCGCCCCCGTCACTCCCCGACCGCGGGAAGCCGCACCGTAAAGGTCGTCCCCGTCCCGGGCTCGCTCTCCACCCGGATCTCGCCGCCGTGCTTCTTCACGATGTCGTAGGAGATGGAGAGCCCGAGTCCCGTCCCCGCACCCACATCCTTCGTGGTGAAGAACGGCTCGAAGATCCGCTGCTGCACCTCCGGCGGGATACCGCAGCCGCTGTCTTTCACCGCCACGTGCACGCATCCGTCCGCCTCCCAGCTCGTCACCGTGATCTCCCCCTGCTTTTCGATGGCGTGGGCCGCGTTCACCAGGAGGTTCATGAATACCTGGTTCAGCTGCTGGGGGTAGCACTTGACGGGGGGCAGCTCCCCGTATTCCCGGTGCACCGTCGCCTTGTACTTCAGCTCGTTCCAGACGATGTTCAGGGTGCTCTCCAGGCAGTCGTTGATCTGGGCAACCTTGTACTCCGCCTCGTCCACCCGCGAAAAGCTCTTCAGGTCCGCCACGATCTTCCGTACCCGGTCGGTGCCGTCCCGCGACTCGGCGATCAGTTGCAGGCTGTCCGTCGCGATGTAGCCGATCTTGAGCCCCTGCCGCTTCTCCGCCAGCGCCTCCGACGGCACCCCGCCCGTTTCCAGGAGGTCGATGTACTCCACGAGCCGCCGCACGTACTTCTCCAGGGTCCCGAGGTTGCTGGCGACAAACCCGATGGGGTTGTTGATCTCGTGGGCCACCCCCGCCGCCAGCTGGCCGATGGAGGCCATCTTCTCCTTCTGCAGCATCTGCATCTGGGTCGCCTTCAGCTCGGCGTTGGTATCCTCCAGCTCCCGGTTCTTCGCCTCCACCTTCCGGATCAGGTCCTTCATCTGCTCGTGATTCACGAGCAGCTCCGCCCGGCTCTTGCGCAGCTCCCGCTCGGTCCGCTTCAGTTCGGTGAAGTCGATCCCCATCTCCAGCACGAGCGGCGTGCCGTCCATATCGGTGAAGGGGTAGTCGTACACCTGGAACGTCCGGTTAGCCGGATCGGTCAACTCCCAGGTCACCGGTTCCTGCGTCTCGAAGACCGACAAGGAGGGGCAGACGCCGCACGGCTCCTCCCGGCCATGGAGGATCTGGTAACAGAAGCCGCCCACGATCTCGCCGAACTGTTCCCGGAACCGGCGGTTGGCGAACCGGATGGTGTAGTCGCTTGCCAGCAGACAGACGAACCCCGGGATGCCATCCAGCAGGGTGTAGAGCCGCTGCCGCTCGGTGCGCAGCGCCTCCTCCGCCCTTTTGCGCTCGGTGATGTCCTCCTTGATGGCCAGGAAGTGGGTGATGGTGCCGGCGGCATCCGTGACGGGGGAGATGCGCGCGAACTCCCAGAACAGCTCCCCGTCCTTCTTCCTGTTGTGGAACTCCCCCTGCCACTCGCCGCCGGCGGTGATCGTCCGCCACATCTCACGGTAGACCTCCGGGGGCAGCTCGCCGGACTTGAGCACCCGCGGGTTCTGGCCGATCGCCTCTTCCCGGGCAAAGCCGGTCAGCCGGGTGAACTTGGGGTTCACGTACTCGATGATCCCGTTCGTGTCGGTGATGACGATGGATGCGGGGCTCTGCTCCACGGCGCAGGAGAGCTTGTGCAGCTCTTCCTGCTGCACGTCCAGCTCCTCCACCATCCCGTTGAACGCCCGGGTGAGGGTGCCGATCTCGTCGCCGGTGAGGACCTCCATGAACCGGTCCGCCCCCTGCCGGTGCGGCAGTTCCGCCACATGCCGGGTAAACCGCGCCAGCGGCGCGGTGAGCCGGGTCATGAGGAAACGGACGAGGAAGATCGATCCGGCCAGGACGGCCACAAGGGCGACACAGAGATACCACCGGAGGAACGCCACCGGCGCGTACGCCTCCGCCAGCGGGTAGTTGGCGGCCAGGACCCAGTTCGTCGAGGGGAGCCGGCGGAACGACGACAGCACCGGCACCCCCAGCTGGTTCACCCGCTCGCCGCTGCCGCTGCCGGTCGCCAGCGCCCGCGCCATGAGGCTGCCGGGGGGGGGAGGGGGGACCGCCTTCAGGACCAGGTTCCGGTCCGGGTGCATGACCACGGCCCCCGCCGCGGTATAGAGGGAGAGGTACCCCCCCCTGCCGATGGCGAGCCGGCCGATCATGCCGATGGCGTTGTCGTTCAGGAGGTCGATACTGCCGCCGAAGACCCCCGCCACCGTGCCGTCCGGCGCCTTGACCGGGGCGGCGAACATGACCACGGGGTGGTGCGTGACTACGGAGACGTACGGCTCGGAAACGCACGGGCGGCCGGACGCCATCACCGCCCGGAAATACGGCCGCGTCGACAGGACGTCCCCCACCCGGCCGGAAGCGTTCCCGGTCGCCGCGATGAGCCGCCCCTGCGACGACAGAAGCAGCATGCCGTTGTCGTACCGGCTTTCCGATCTCCCCCGCACATCCAGGAAGCGCCGGGCAGCCGCACCGTCCCGCAGGAGCGCCGGCGAAATCTCTTCCGCGATCTCGGCGATCTCGTCGCACAGCTGGTCGATGTCCCCGTCGATCTGCCCCGCCAGCGACACGAGCATGGCGGCCTGCTGCCGGCTGATGGCATCCCGCAGCTGGCGATGCACATAGGAGATCCCCGCTATGCCGGACAGGAGGAGCATCCCGGCAACCAGCACGGTGACCGCCACCGTCATCCTGGTCTTGAGCCCACCGGCGATCATGGCAGTGCTCCGTTCCCGACCCGCCGCTCCTCAGCGACCGGCATCGCATCCTCTGCCGGTCTGGTCACGGCCGGAATCTGCACCGTAAAGGTCGTCCCCGCGCCGGGCGTACTCTCCACCCGGATCTCGCCGCCGTGCTTCTTCACGATGTCGTAGGAGATGGAGAGCCCGAGTCCCGTCCCCTTCCCCACCTCCTTCGTCGTGAAGAACGGCTCGAAGATCCGCTTCTGCACCTCCGGCGGGATGCCGCAGCCGCTGTCTTTCACCGCCACGTGCACGCATCCGTCCGCCGCCCAGCTCGTCACCGTGATCTCCCCCTGCTTCTCGATGGCGTGGGCCGCGTTCACCAGGAGGTTCATGAACACCTGGTTCAGCTGCTGGGGGTAGCACTTGACGGGGGGCAGCTCCCCGTATTCCCGGTTCACCGTCGCCTTGTACTTCAGCTCGTTCCAGACGATGTTCAGGGTGCTCTCCAGGCAGTCGTTGATCTGGGCGAACTTGTACTCCGCCTCGTCCACCCGGGAGAAGCTCTTCAGGTTCTGCACGATCTGCCGCACCCGGTCGGTGCCGTCCAGCGACTCGGCGATCAGCTGCCGGGCATCGTCCAGCACGTAGTCCAGCTTCAGGGCCTTCCGTTTTCCCGCCAGCTCCCCCTCCAGCTCGTCCAGGGAACGGGCGGCGATCTGCCCGGTCTCGAAGGCGAGGTAATCGGTCACCCGGTCCAGGTACTTGCCCAGGGTACCCAGGTTGCTCCCCACGAAGCCGATGGGGTTGTTGATCTCGTGGGCCACCCCCGCCGCCAGCTGGCCGATGGAGGCCATCTTCTCCTGCTGGAGGATGTGCGCCTGGGTCATCTTCAGTTCGTTGTACGCCTGTTCCAGATCGGCGGAGGCCCGCTTGATCGCCGTCGCGTCGTGCAGGGTAATGACCTTGCCGACCCCGGCGCCGCCGCCCCCCGCATAGGGATAGCTCCGGACGATGAACCACCGCTCCGTCGCGGTGTCGTACAGCTCGCCGTTCTCGCCGTCGAACCTGCCCGTATCCACGGTCGGCCCCAGCAGGAGCTCCCGCCACGAGGTCCCCTTGATATCCTTCAGCGGCAGCCCCGCCAGCTCCGCCACCGCCTTGTTGCAGCGCACCACCGCATCGCACCGGTCCACCAGCAGCACGCCGTCACGGATGCAGTCCAGAGTCTGTTCCCACTGCTGCTTCCCCAGCTCCACCTGGGCGTACAGCACCATCAGCTGCTCGTGTTTCACCAGGAGCTCCGCCTGGCTCTTGCGCAGCGCCGCCTCCGCCTGCTTCCGCGCGGTGATCTCCTCCTTGATGGCGATGTAGTGGGTGATCTCGCCGGCGGCATTCCGGATGGGAGAGATGGAGGCGAGCACCCAGTAGAGCCGGCCGTCCTTCGTCCTGTTCTGAAACTCGCCGCGCCAGTCGCCGCCGGCGGAGATGGTCTGCCACATCTCGTCGTACAGTTCGTCCCCGTGGACGCCCGACTTGAGGATCCGCGTATGCTGCCCCACCGCCTCATCCAGGGAATAGCCGGAGATCTCGCAAAAGCGCGGATTCACGTACTCGATGACCCCACCGGTATCGGTGATGACGATGGAGCAGGGGTTCTGCTCGACGGCCAGGGAGAGCTTGCGCAGGACCTCGTCCACCTCCATCCGCTCGGAGATGTCGCGGTAGCTCCCCCGCACGCCGAGATACTCGCCCTGCGCGTCGTAAATGGCATGACAGGTGTGGCCTATCCAGCGGACCTGCCCATCCTTTGCCACGATCCGGAATTCCAGCGACCTGAGCTCCGTATCGTCATGCGGCAACGATCGGTACCGCTCCCACGGGGCACGGTCGTCCTGGCAGATGATCTCTTCGAACAGTGCGGGATTTTCGTAAAACTCACGATCCGTATAACCGGTAATGGCGAGACAGTTGGGGGAAACGTATCTGATCGTTGCACTGCTCAGCCACCAGACGGCCATCTCCGAGGAATACTCCGTGACGATCCGGTACAGGTCCGCACTGTTCTGCAGATCCGCCTTGCGGCGGTCCAGTTCCCGCACCATCCGGTTGAACGCTTCGGCCAGCACGCCGATCTCGTCCGTCGACGTGACGGCGATGCAGCGGTCCGCCCCCTGCTTCTCCGACAGGGTATCCAGGTGCCGGATCACCGTCTGCAGCGGTGCGGTAAGGTGCCGCATCAGCCCCCGGAGGATCGCCACCGTTACCGCGATCATGGCCGCCAGCGCGGGGGCGAGGTGCCGCAACTGTTCCAGCGAGGTGCTGTCGAGCCGGCCCCCCAGCGTCCGGACGGCCAGGACCGCCATGACCGAAAACAGGACCGTTACCAGCACGGCGACCGCCACGGTAATCTTCGTCGTCAGGCTTACCTTCATCTTCGGACTGTCCATGCCGTTCCCTCCGGTGCGAGCCGGTCTTTTCCCCGCGCCGGTACGGATGCGCAGAGGGGGTGACCGTCATAACTCTTATCGACGGGACGGGCGGAATCTTGATGGCACGTTCTTTAAAAAGGCACAAACGGGTGTACGACGGCGATCGGCGGGAGGAGGTGATGGGATGCGGTGGTTACCGCAGAGGGATCAGGGGGTAAACAGGTCGCGGGTCGAATGCGGGATCAGGCCGGCGGACTCGGCCCGGGCGAAGAGCGCGGCGATGGCCGCCTCCCCCGCACCTCCCAGGTCGAGGGAAAAGGCGTTCACGTACAGGGCGATGTGGGCGGCGCAGACCTCGTCGCTCATCTCCTGGGAATGGGCGCGGATATAGGCGCTGGCCTCGGCGGGGCGGGCCATGGCGTATGCGACGCTCCGCCTGAGCGACCGGTCCACGGCGGCGACGGTCGCCTTCCCGAGGGAGCGCTTCGCGATGATTCCCCCCAGCGGGATCGGGTGGCCCGTCGTCGTCTCCCACCATTCCCCCAGGTCCAGCAGCCGGCGCAGGCCGTAGTCGCCGTAGGTAAAGCGGGATTCGTGGATGATGACCCCCGCGTCCACCTCCCCTCTCTGTACCGCCCCCATGATCTCGTGGAACGGCATGAAGACGAGCCCGTCCAGGGACGGGTCGAACAGGCGGAGCAGGAGACAGGCGGTGGTATACCGTCCGGGCACGGCGATCCGCCGTCCCTTGAGCTCGCGCATCTCGAACGGCCGGCGCGCCACCACCAGCGGGCCGCAGCCGCGCCCCAGGGCACCGCCGGATTTGAGCAGGCAGTACTCCTCCCGCACATGCCCCACAAGGTGGTAGGAGACCTTGGAGAGCGCCAGCTCCCCCGCCAGCGCCAGCCGGTTCAGGGTCTCCACGTCCTCCAGCCGCTCCCGGAACGAGAGTCCCTCCGTGTCCGCGAGGCCGTGGACGAGCGCGTGGAAGATGAACGTGTCGTTGGGGCAGGGGGAATAGCCGAGGGAAAGCGGGTCCATACGGTTCCTTTCGCGGGGAGCGGTCAGGGGAGTGCCGAAGCGGTACGTTCGAGGAAGGCGAGGACGAACCGCTGGGCGTTCGACACGGCGGCGGGGATGTCCCAGCGGGCGAGGTCCCGGTCCTCCACCAGGTTGCTGACCCCCCGGACCTCCAGACAGGGGACGTTGCAGAGAAGCGCCACCTGGGCGACGGCGGCCCCCTCCATGTTCTCGCAGAGCCCGCCGAACCTTTCCCACAGCTCGACGCCGCGGGCGGCGGTGCCGCTGCAGGTGGAGACGGTGACGAACCGGCCTGTGCAGAGCGGTATTCCCCGGTCGGCGGCAAGTGCTGCCGCACGGGCGGCGGTCTCCCGGCAGAGGGGAAACTCGTTGAAATAGCGGACCCCGCCCACCGTAAGGCTCGGGATGCCGATCGCTTTCAGCGGCGCCCACCCGTCCGGCGTCTGCACCCCCTCGTCCCCGAGGACCTCGGAGGTCGCCAGGGCGATATCTCCCACGGCGAGCCCGCTTTGAGGGAAGGCGCCGGCGCAGCCGGTATTGACGACCAGGGACGGGGAAAACCGGTCGAAAAGCGCCATGGTCGCCGCCGCCGCATTCACCTTGCCGATGCCGGTCACCGCGAGGTACACGGCGGCACCGCCGCAAACGCCGAGGTACACCGGCCGCCCCGCGACGTCGGACCCGGCGCGCGCGCCGGTGGCGCTGATCAGGAGCTTTAGTTCCTGCTCCGTGGACGCGGTAACGACGATCGGCCCCACCATGCCTCCCCCCGGGACGGGACTATACCACGCCGGCCGGCGGGTCGGCAACTCCCGATTCGCCCCCCTTCATCCTACATCCCCCGACCAGCTGATGCACCCGTGCCAGCAGCCGTTCCGTGGAAAACGGCTTCTGCAGGAAGTTGACCTCCTCCTCCAGCAGCCCGTTATGGGCGAACAGCTCGTTGGCATAGCCGGAGATGTAGAGGACCCGCAGTTCCGGCAGGACCTCCAGCAGCTCCTCGTACAGCTCCTGGCCGCCCATCTCCGGCATCACCACATCGGACACCAGGAGGGCGATCCCGCCCCCCGCCCGTCGGACCAGCTCCAGCGCCGCCGAGGGTGCGGCGGCGGACAGGACCCGGTAGCCCGCCGTCTCCAGCACCTCGACGATCATGGTCCGGACCATCTCGTTGTCCTCGCTGACGAGCACGGTCTGCCCGGCGCCGGCGCCGGACGGCACCGGAACCGGCTCCGCCGGGGCCTCGGCCCGGGGAAGCGGCTCGTCGCTGAGCGGCAGGTAGATGCAGAAGGTGGTCCCCTTCCCCACGCTGCTCCGGACCGTCACCGCCCCCTCGTGCTGCTTGATGATGCCGTACACCGTCGCCAGCCCCAGCCCCGTCCCGTGGCCGATCTGCTTGGTGGTGAAGAACGGCTCGAAGATGTGGGCCAGCGTCGTGTCGTCCATGCCGCTGCCGTTGTCGCTCAAGGAGAGGAGGGCGTAGGGGCCGGGCTGGAGGCCGGGATGGAGCCGGACGTACTCGCTGTCCATGACGATATGCCCCGACTCGATGGTGATGACCCCGTTGCCCCGGATGGCGTCCTGGGCGTTCACCGCCAGGTTCAGGAGGATCTGCTCGATCTGCCCCTGGTCCGCCCGGATGGCGAGCCCGCCGGGGGCGAGCCGGAGATCGATGGCGATGTTCTCCCGGATGGTGCGCCGCAGGATATCCCGGAACCCGCCGATGATCCCGTTGAGGTCCAGCGTCCTGATGATGAGCGTCTGCTTCCGGCCGAAGCTCAGGAGCTGCTGGGTCAGGTCGCGGGCCTTCTGGGCCGCCCTGATGATGGCCCCCACCTTTTCCGTCATCGGATCGGCCGGGGGGGTCTTCAGGAGGATCAGATCGGCGTAGCAGAGGATCGGGGTGAGGAGGTTGTTGAAGTCGTGGGCGATCCCCCCCGCCAGCTGCCCCACCGCCTCGATCCGCTGCACGTGGTGCAGCTGCTCTTCCAGGAGCTTCCGGTCGGACTCGGCGCAGAACCGTTCGATGGCGATGTTGGCCAGGTGGGCGGCGGATTCGATCAGCCGGATCTCCGTTTCGTCCGGTGCACCCGGCTGCCGATGGAAGACGGCGATGGTCCCCATCAGCTCACCCTGGGACGACAGGACCGGCTCCAGCAGGCACGAACGGAGTTCCGCAATCCGGAGCAGTCCGATCTCCCCCCAGAACGGATCGCCGGACAGTTCCTCCACGATGGTCCGCCGGTGCCAGTCGGAGGCAGGGGGCTCGGTCACCGGCACGCCGCCGGCCAGGGCGTTATCCAGGCCGGGGAGCCCCGGCGCCGCCCCGACGGTCAGAAGCTCTCCCGTTATGTTCTCCAGCAGGATGGCGCAGCGCGTCCCGTCCGACTCCTGCTCCACGAACCTGACGATCCTGTCCAGGATTGCAGGGAGCGCCCCACCCGTGGCCATCTCCTCCAGGATCTGCAGCCGGCTCCGCTCCCGGAGCTCGCTCCGCTTCCGCTCGCCGATATCCCTGATGATGGCGAGGATCCGGCTGCCGTCGTCGCTCTCCATGGCCCGCGCGTGCACCTCCACCGGCAGTTCTCCGCCGGTCCGGGTACGCAGCGCGGTTTCCACCGTCGCGTCCCGCCGGGAGAGAATCGCCCCGAAGCCCCTGTCGCAGGCCGGTCCCTCCCCGGACGGCGCCAGGTCGCACAGCTGCATCCGCAGCAGCTCGTCCCTGCCGTACCCGGTCATCTCGCTGAAGGCGCTGTTGCACTGCACCAGCCGTCCGTCGGACGCGAGCAGCACGATGGCGTCGTTGGCGGCGTCGATCTGCGCCGCCTTGATCCGCACCATCTCCTCCTGCTCCCGCAGCGATGCCTGGGCCTCCTCCAGCTGCTCCAGGTGCCGGAACAGGAGCGCCGTCATGACGAGGATCGCCAGACAGAGCCCGACGGTCATGGTCGCCTCGTAGTACGCCTTCTGCCGCCAGGGGAGGAGGATGTCGTCGCGGTCGAGGGAGACCACCGCCACCAGCGGCAGCCGGGAGAGCCGGCGATAGGCGACGAGCCGTGGAGCCCGGCCGCCATCCCCTGACTGGTCGATAAAGACGCCCGCCAATTCCCGCCCGAGGTGTTCCCTGAACAGGGAGGTATTACGCAGATCGGCGGTGAGCGCCGCGTCCGAGACCGGCACCGCGACGACCGGTGCACCGTCGATCCGGACCAGGGAGATCGTCCCCCCCGGCCCCAGCTGAAGGGAGTGATAGAACCGGTCGAAATAGTCGATCTCGAACGCAACGGCGGCCAGCCCCTCGAACCGCCCGTCCTGTCCGGTCAGCGGTCGCGCCAGGGTGAACCGCCACCGGTTCACGAGCCGGCTTACGAGCGGCCGGCTGATGTAGAGGCCGGCATCGGGATGGCCCCGGTCGTAGCGGAAGTACCCCCGGTCGGCGACATCGATCGGCTTCGGCGGATATTCCAGTGAGTTGACGAACATCGTACCGGCGCGGTCGGCGAGGAAGATCGACCCGATCTGCGGGGTATCCCCCCCCTGCCGGCGGAGCAGCCGGTAGAGCGCGGAACGGTCCAGCCGCCCCACCCCGCCCCGCACCCGGATGCCGTTCACCACCTCCCGCAGGGCGCGGTCCGCCTCGGCTAAGGCGCTGCCCGCATGCTCCTCCAGGGCGCGCACGTATCCCTGGGCCTGGAGTTCCGACGCGGCGAGGACCGACGCGCGGTCGGACCAGATCTGCCATCCCGTGATACCGAGAACGGCGGCGAGCAGCATCCCCACCGTCCAGGCGATACGGGTTTTGAGCTGGACGGTGGTAAGGTCGGGTGTCATCAGCAGCATGTGCGACTCCGTGCACGTTACGGGTCTGCGGCCTGTCCGTTTCCTCCGTTGTGCGGCTGCACAGCGGATAGATAAGGTATCGTCACGCTACGGAGATTCTTGAGGCAAGAAATTGCGTAATCGGTATGACGGCGCGGTGCCGGCCGGGAACCGGGGGACGGCGGTAGGGGGGGAAGGTCGAAGGGAAGGCGGGGTGGATCGCAGCGGCGTGCGCGGGGAACGGCAGGAAATGCCGCCCCCGCGCACATCGGCTCACGGATCGGGAAGGCTACAGGCTGAATTTTGCCACGAGCTGCAGCATATCCTCCGAGAGCCGGGACAGCTGGTTGGCGGCCAGGCTCACCTCGCGGGAACTGTGGGCGCTCTGCTGGACCACGTCGGAGATCTGCTGGATATTCATGCTGATCTCGCGGGTGGTGGCGGTCTGCTCCTCCGCTGCGGTGGCGATCTGGTTGATCTGCATCGTCACGCCGCTGACCTGGGCCAGGATCTCGGTCAGCGCATCGCCGGACCGGGCCGCCTCGCCCGTTCCGGTCTCCACCTCCGCGACCCCCTCCTCCATCGCCCGCACCGCCAGGCCGGTTTCCGTCTGGATGCTCCGGATCATCTGGTCGATCTCCCGGGTCGCCTTGGTGGTCCGTTCCGCCAGTGCCCGCACCTCGTCCGCAACCACGGCGAAGCCGCGCCCCTGCTCGCCCGCCCGCGCCGCCTCGATGGCGGCATTGAGCGCCAAAAGGTTCGTCTGGTCGGCAATATCCTCGATGGTGGCGACGATCTCCCCGATCTGTTCCGAGCGATTCCCCAGCTGCTCTACGGCGCCGGCCGAATCGCGCACCTTGCCGGCAATCCGGTTCATCCCGTCGATCGTGTGCCGTACGATCTCGGCCCCCTGCTGTGCCGCGCTGCACGCCTGATCGGAACTCCCCGCCGCCGCATGGCAGTTGGCGGCGATGTCGGTACTGGTGGCGGCCATCTCTTCGCTGGCGGTGGAAACCGTTGCGGCCTGGGCGACGACCTCCTCCGCGTTGTCGGAGGTGCAGGCGGCATTGGCGTGCAGCTGAACGGCGGCGGACGACACGGCGAGTGAACTCCGGCTCACCTGGTCCATGATCTCCCGGAGATTCTCCACCATGGCCCGCATCGCACCGTACACACCGGCCCGGGCATCGTCGAGCCGTACCGTCAGGTCGCCGTTGGCCACCCGTCCCGCGATCTCCGCCAGATGCGCCGGTTCCGTGCCGACATCCCGCAGCAGCCGGCGGGTCAGAAGGATACTGCCGCACGCGATGAACACCAGCACAACCACGGTCACCGCCACAACGAGACAGCCGCCGGACACCATGGAGTGCCGGCTCTGTGCGGCCGCCGTGGCGACCAGGGCGTCGATATCGTCCACGTAGTTCCCGGTGCCGATCACCCAGCCGAAGGGGGCGAACTCCTTCGAATAGCTCCGTTTCGGGAGCGGCCGGGGATCACCCGGGCGCGGGAACCAGTAGTTTGTGTACCCGCCGTCGGGCTGCATGCCGTTCTTGATGATATCCCGGATGATGTAGTTCCCCCTGGCGTCCTGCAGATTCCAGCGGCTCCTCCCTTCCGTGTCCTTGCCGAGGAAGACGACATTGGTTCCGTCCGTCGTATCCACCCAGAGGTAGCCGTCCTTGCCGTACCGCATGTTCCGGATGATGTCCGCCCCGAGCGTCTTTGCGTCGGCCAGCGAGAGTTCCCCCTTGCCGACGCGGTCCTGCAGCCGCTGCAGGACGCTGACGGCGGACTCAACCTCGTTGCGCGCCGTCGCATCGGAATCCGCGGAGAGCGACGTGCGGTAGGTCGCAGCAAATGAACGGTCGATCAGAAAGAACTCCCGGACCGTTATGGCGCTGATGGCCAATGCCAGTGCGATGCAGCTTGCCAGTACCATCAGCATGATTTTCGTGCCGAATTTGGCTTCCCTGAAGATTCCCATAACCCCTCCTCCCGGACCGTGTCGCGATTCACAGGAAACTCTTCGGTCCGGGACGGAGATTCTTGAGCAAAATCATTATGTTATATATTTAATAAACATTGACGCATGCAATACTCGCTCGGGAACGGGAAGCGGTGATACGGGATGGGGGATGCGGACAACGGGAGGAAATACGAAGGAGCGGCCACGGTCTGCCGCCCGCGGAGAAGGGGGAGAAACGCCGTCGTGAGGATCGTGAAGGGTCCGGGGAGCACGACCGGCAGGGGGAACATGATGGCGGTTTCGATGCCGGCGGTTGTCACAAGGAGCGTGACGCATATCCCCGCCGGCCGGGGTAACGCTGGCGGCGCCGGCCGGTCACGCCGTACCTCCGATCGGCAGTGAGACGGTGAAGGTCGTTCCCTTCCCCACCTCGCTTTCCAGGGTCAGTTCGCCGTCGTGTTTCCGCACGATGTCGTAGCTGATGGGAAGCCCCAGTCCCGTCCCCCTGCCGGTCCCCTTGGTGGTGAAGAACGGCTCGAAGATGCGGGTACGGATCTCCTCGGGGATGCCGCTCCCGGTATCGGCAATGGCGACGCAGGCCCGGTCCCCCTCCCGCCACGTCCTGACGGTGATGGTACCGTGCGATTCGATGGCATGGGCGGCGTTGACGAGGAGGTTCATGAAGACCTGGCTAAGCTGCTGGGGATGGCACCGGACCGGCGGCAGGTCGCCGTACTCCTTTATGAGGTCGGCCTTGTACTTGAGCTCGTTCCAGACGATCGTCAGGGTACTCTCGATACATTCGGCGAGGCTGACCGTTTCGGGTTCCGTACCGTCCAGTCGGGCGAAGCTCTTCAGGTTCTGGGTGATCCGCTTGATCCTTCTTGTCCCGTCCAGCGATTCGGCGATGAGCGAGGGGAGGTCGCTGACGATATGGTCGATCTTCAGGCGGCTGCGGAGTACCGCCAGCCGTTCCCGCTCCCCGGCGTCGGCACAGGCGGCAACCGTCTCCGCCTGCGCCTTGAAAAAGGTCGCGAGACGCTCCGCGTATTTCTCCAGTGTCGCCAGATTGCTCATGACGAACCCGGTCGGATTGTTGATCTCGTGGGCGACGCCCGACGCCAGCTGCCCGATCGACGCCATCTTCTCCTGCTGGATCAGCTGGGCCTGGGTTGCCGTAAGTTCCGCATAGGCCCTCTCCGCCTCCCCCTTCGCCGCCTCCATCTGGCGGCAGAGGATGGAGAGCTGCTCGTGCTGGACGACGAGCTCCGCCCTGCTCTTGAGGAGCTGACGTTCCTTTTCCCGCTGCTCCGTGGTGTCGCGCACGGTCGCGATGAGGCAGGCCTCGTCGTCCAGCTCGATGACGTCGACCGACCAGAGGAAGGTACGCACCTCGCCCGACTTGACCCGGAACCTGACGTCCACGTTCTGCACCATGCCGTGGCGGTCGATCCGTTCCAGTATCCGGTCCCGTTCGTCCGGATCGACCCAGATCCCCAGCTCCCGCGACGTATGGCCGACGACCTCGTCACGGCTATAGCCGAACATCCGGTAGAACGCCTCGTTCACCTCGATGAAACGCCCATCGGCCTTGCCGCTGATGACGACGCCGTCGGGGCTCGCGCGGAACGCCTTGGAAAACTTCTCCTCCGATACCCGCAGGGACTCTTCGGCCGTCTTCCGTTCGGTAATATCCGCCAGCGTCTGGATCACCGCCATCAGTTCGCCTTCCGCAGTGCGTACCGGCACCGCGTCGAAGAACAGATAACGCCGCTTCCCCCCCACGTCCGGATACCATCCCTCGCACTGCAGGCCGTCGGCGGCAAAGGGGGATCGGCTGCTCCGGGCGTACAGCCCGGCAAATTCCCGCTCCATGCCGTCTATCACCAGGTCGGCGAGGGTCGGCCGGCGGTGGTCGTAGAACGCGCTCCAGTGCCCGTCCGTCCCGATCATCCCGTCCGAGCGGCAACCGGTCAGCTCCTCGCACGCCCGGTTCCAGATGAGCACGGTATGGTCGGGCGACAGCACGAAACAGGGAGCCGCGGAGTCGTGCAGCAGCCGGACGGCAAAGTCCTTCTGCCGGGCAACGGCCGCGACCTGCAGCGGCCGGGCGATGAGCCACCAGATCACCGGGGCGCTGAAGAGTGCCAGACAGAGGGAATCTGCGAAATCACGGAGCAGACCGTCTGCCGGCAGCAGAAGGGGGAGGGTAAACATGATGACGGTTTCGATGGCGAACACGGTCAGGAGCAGTTTCGCGATTACCGCTGCCGGACGCGTCTGGCGGAATTCCATTGATCCGGTCTGAATCATAGCGTCTTCCAATCCTCTCAAGGCGGGCATCGCATGCTCATGCTGGCATCGGCACGCGCACTATTCTTATCGCCACGAATTGAACCTGCTTGAGCAAAATCCACAGGACATGGCTCCAGAAGGGCATGGCGGTATACGCGGCGCGGCGGGGAGTCCCGGAGTCATCGCCCGGGAACGGCATACGCGTTGCCACGGGAATCGGCAGCGGCGGGCAGCGGTGGATGGACGGGAGGGCCGGCCTACGCGGCGTCGGCCCGGGAGGTGTCGGCCTCGATGTAGCGGCCGCAGAGAAAGCAGAAGAGCGCCGCCAGGAGGATCATGACCGGGGTGAGGAGGAGGCCGGCGCGCAGCCCCCACCGGTCGGAGAGAAAGCCGATGATGGCGGGAGAGACCGCGTCCCCCAGGGCGTGGATGCAGAAGATGTTCACGGCGAACGCCATGCTCCGGGCACCGGGAGCGGTGACGTTCACGATGACCGTGTTGAGCGGGCCGGTGTTGAGGAAGAGGAAGGTCTCGGCGCAGAAGATGAGGGCGAGGCAGACCGTCGTGGAGGGGGCGAGGATCGCCGCCGCGGCGAGCGGCGCACCGAGGAGGAAGCCGGCCCCGGAAACGAGCAGGTACCCCCGGGGGGAACGCTCCTGGTACCGGTCGCCGAGCCAGCCGCCGGCGATCGTGCCGATGATCCCGGCCAGCACGGTGATCCCCCCGAAGAGACTGTTTCCCCGGGCCACGTCCAGCCCGTGGAGCCGGTTCAGGAACGACGGTACCCACTGGGCCAGCCCGCCGATGGCGAAGGTCATGGCCGCCATGGCCAGGGTGTTCACCACGAAGGAGCGGTTGCGCAGCAGCTCCCGGTAAGGGTGCGCGGCCGGGGCAAAGGCCGGATCGGTTCCGCCCCGGGGCGGCTCGCGCAGGAGCAGGAGCGGCAGGACGAGCAGGAGCCCCGGCAGCCCCACCATGAGAAACGCCGCGTGCCACCCCCACCGCGCTCCCACGAGCCCCCCGAGGAGATAGCCGAGTGCGCTCCCCACCGGGATCGCCAGGTAGAAGAGGGCGATGACCCGGCCGCGCCGCTCTTTCGGAAAGTAGTCGGACAGGAGCCCCGGCGACACGGTGCCGAAGCTCGCCTCCCCCACCCCCACGGCGGTGCGGGCCGCCAGGAGCGGCAGATAGCTGCCGGCGATCCCCGCCAGGGCGGTGGCGACGCTCCAGACCGCGAGCCCCCCCGCGGCGAGCCGGCTCCGGCTCCCCCGGTCCCCCAGCCAGCCGAAGAGCGGCGCGATGGTCATGTAGCAGAGCATGAACGAGCTCCCCAGGAAACCGAGCGCCGTATCGGAGAGGGAGAGGTCCGTCTTGATGAGCGGGAAGACCGCGAAGAGCACCTGCCGGTCGATGTAGTTCAGGAGGTTCACGGCGAGGAGCAGCGCCAGGGCGTAGCGGCCGTAGCGGCGGGATGGCCGGTCGGCGGCGGTGAAATCTCCCCGGTTCACCGCTCTCCCCCGCGCCGGCGCCGCAGGTACAGGAACCCCTGGATGGTGATGTCCAGGAGGAGGATGCCGGTGATGATCGCCAGGATGAGCGGTTCGCGGCGGGTATAGGCGTAGCAGCTGCAGAACATGTACATCGCCACCATCCCCGCCAGGAGCCGGCGGACCGCCTGCGCCCGTCGGGCCGGGGCTGCCGGGTCATCGACCTCGTCGTCACCGTCGTGTGCGGCCTCGAACCGGCGGGCCAGGAGGTGCGGCACCACCCGGTAGCCGACGGAGGCGTCGACGATGGTGAGAAGGGTGTTGGCGATGAAGAGAGGGATAAGGTAGCGCTCCATGAATGCGGACTCCGTGAGAAGATGCCGGCGTTCCGAATCATGGCGGGAAGTGGTGCAGAATTCAATCAAAAAAATGAGGATACGGGGAAAAGTCTTGCAAGACTGAACCACGGGGTGCACAGAGTTTCACAGAGGGAATCAAGACCGTTTCTTCTCCAGAGTCCTCAGTTCAGGAGTCCCCTTCAGCACGTTGCGGGAATTCCTGCTTTTCTCATCCTGTTTATCCTGTCCATCCTGTTTATTGCGTTTTGATTTCCCCTGCGCCCCCTGAGGTTAACGCTTTTCAGGCTTCTCGGGAATTGTGCCCGGGACGCCGCTGATCCAGTAGGTCTGCTTGTGGGGTGCGCGGGTCAGCTCCGCCATCCGCGCCTCGGCGGCGGCGCGGTCGGGCCAGCAACCGACGAGAAACCGGTTGCCGTTGTCGTCCTGCCGCCAGAGCGCGAAGGAGACCGCACCCTCCCCGGGAAGCGGCATCACGGCCCGACGCCCGTCAGCTCCGCCGTCACGCTCCCCACCTTCACACCCGTCCGCGCCTTTACCGGCAGCCGGCGGTCGTCGTCGGAAAGCCAGATGGTGATCCCCTTCTTCCGCTCGAAAACCCCCTCTTCGACCACCTCCGGCTGCACCACGAGGGTGTCGAAGGTCCCGGCGGGAACGGTCACCCGCTCCCGCCGCACCACACGCACCTCGATCCGGCGCAGCTTCAGTCCGTCCAGGATGGTGACCCAGCGGGAGGTGCCCACCTCCAGCGGCAGGGAGCGCACGTAGTAGAAGCTGCCGTAGATGTCGAACAGGGGCGGTTCGAGGTGGACCTCCGCCTCCTGCCCGGTGATCCAGTCGTGGTACCGGGCGATCCGCCGGTCCATGTCGAAGGTGATCTCCCGGTCGCGGCGCCAGCTCCCCTCGCTGAAAACCATCCGGAAGGAGCGCACCGTCCCGGGGAACGGCCCGGCGGGAGAGAGGACCGTCTCGGTCCGGTCGTCCACCGGATAGAAGGCGGAGAGCCAGGCG
The DNA here is from genome assembly GCA_021779095.1 of Deltaproteobacteria bacterium. Classification (GTDB taxonomy): domain Bacteria; phylum Desulfobacterota; class Desulfuromonadia; order Geobacterales; family JAJYBI01; genus JAJYBI01. The sequence continues at coordinate 6,715 of JAJYBI010000023.1, read as the reverse complement.
TTGGAGCGGGCGCGGGAGACGATCCGCCGCATGCCGTCCCCGTCGGAGATCTCCTGGCTGGCGCTCCCCACGGGAATCCCCAGCCAGGAGAGGTCGTAGGTCAGCCGCTCCGGAATCGGCGGCTGCGCGACGGCGGGAAGCGCTGTCAGGAGGCAGAGCAGGAGGACGGCCAGTGCCGCCGGCGACCGCCGGCGGATGCCGAACAGGCATCCGGAAACGAAGGGGAGAGTATGGGAGAGGGAAGAGGGGATATCCATGATGGTCACCGGATGCCGTCAAATGGCGACGGATCGCGGACTACCGCCGGAGCCCCAGGCGACTGAGGAGGAGCCCCAGGTACCTGTTGAGCGGATTGTTGCGGGAAAGGCCGGGAAACAACGGTCTGCGGCGCATGCCGAGCCGCTCCAGCGTCTGCGCCAGCTGCGGGTTCCCCCCCTTCGCCATCCCCTCGCGCATGACCCGCAGCGCCTCCGGCTTGTCGCCGGCGATGAGGTGCACCCGCCCCAGGTTCAGGTAGTGGGCGGGCTCGTCCGGCTCCGCCGCCAGCGCCTCATGACACAGTTCCATCCCGCGGCGGTGCTGCCCACGCTCCCGGGCGACGCAGACCCCCATCCAGGAATACCAGTGCACCGCGTCGCGCAGCTTCAGCGCCCGCTCCAAGAGGGCAAGCGCCGTCAGGCTGTCTTCCTCGTCAAGGGCCTCCAGCGCCTGTTCGAACAGCTTTTCCGCGTCGGTCGTCAGATCCGGCTGTGCCATGGTCACCCCCTCTCCGCCCGTACCAGATGGCCTGCCTTGGGACAGCACATCCCGTGCCGACGGACTGTGGAAAATCCTTCGCACCGTGAGGAATAGTCTGCCTTCCGCGTCGGCGGCAGCACCGCCATCCGGCGTAACCGGCGGTAATTACAGCATATCACATCCTGGCACGGAACGTGAGAGGGGGAAGACATCAACGGGGCGCACCCCGAACAACCTTTGGAGGTCACACCATGAACAAGAAGATCAGGATCGCCATCGCCGCAGCCATCGCTACCGCCACCGTCGGCGCCGCCGCCTGGGCCGTCGCCGCCAAAACCGGCTACTCCTGCTGCAACACGCCGACAAACGCCTGCTGCGTCACCAAGAAGCCCTGCTGCAACTGACGGCGCTGATGTCGGAGGGGCGGTTTCCCGCCCCTCCGACCCGCTCGTTGTGCCGGCGGAACGGGGACCTCACGCCTTCTTCACGAACTCCGACTTCAGCTGCATGGCGCCGATCCCGTCGATCCTGCAGTCGATGTCGTGGTCGCCGTCGATGAGCCGGATGTTCCGCACCTTCGTCCCCACCTTCACCACCGACGACGATCCCTTGATCTTCAGGTCCTTGATGACGGTAACCGCGTCGCCGTCGTTCAGCACACTGCCGAAGGCGTCGCGCACCACGCGCTCCTCCACGGCGCTCTCGGCGGGCGTCTGCGGCCACTCGTGGGCGCATTCGGGGCAGACGTACAGCGGTCCGTCTTCGTAGGTGTAGGTCGAACTGCAGGCGGGACAGCTGGGCAGGGTATCCATGGTGATTCCTTATTGAGATGTAATGATGAAACAGTATCGCGGGCGTAGCTGTCGGTCTGCGGTACGGACCTACTGGTGACTCACCGTGTCGCCGTCCCGAAGGCCGGGTTTGAAGGTCCAGCTGTCGGTGTTGTTCACCGCCCGCACGGCCACCATCCCGTACCCCTCGTGGCTGACGTGGATCTGCAGCTCCACCTTCATCCCCCCGTCGATCCAGTCGTCGTAGATCAGGTCTCTGATCTGGCAGCGCGGCTCGTCCAGCAGGGCAAGAGCAACGGCGCAGGTCATCTTCCCGTCGCGGGAGAGCGGTCTGGACTCCCTGAAGCCGTCCCGGTCGCACCGGGCCGCTACCTTCTTGGCGATGCGGCAGTCCTCGGGCAGTCCGTACCGCCCCTCCACATCCCGAACCTGCACCCGATTCGGAAACGACGAGGTGTTCTCCACGAATATCGATATGGTCCTGCGGCCATCCTCTCCCCGCGCCAACGCGGCAGAGAGCACCGTGGCCAGCACCAGCAGAAGCCGTATGGCTTTCATCGTCACCCCCTGCGCCTCATGCGGCCCCACCGGCGGCGTACTCCTACTCGATGGAGAGCAGCTCCACCTCGAAGGTCAGGGTGGCGAACGGCGGGATCGTGCCCGGAATGCCGTTGTCGCCGTAGGCGAGGTTCGACGGGCACTCCAGCCGCGCCTTCCCGCCGACCTTCATCAGCTGCAGCCCCTCCGTCCAGCACTTGATCACACCGTCGAGCCGGAACTCCGCCGGACGGCCGGTCCGGTACGAGCTGTCGAACTCGCGGCCGTTCAGAAGGGTCCCGCGGTAGTTCACCCGCACCGTGTCGGTGGCCTTCGGTGACGGGCCGGTCCCTTCCTTCAGCGAGGTGTACTGCATGCCGGACGGCGTGGTGATCGTCTCCTGCGCGGCGGGCGGTGCCGGTTCTGCGGCATACGCGGTGGCGGCCAGGAGGCAGACGATGACGGCAATGACGAGTCGGTGCATAAAGGTTCCTTTCGACCTCGGCGGACGGGGCCCGTCGGGAGCTGTTTCGGCACAGAGTGCCGTCTGGCGGGCGCGAAGTCAAGGCGTAATTGGCAACTTGGCAACGACAGCCGCCCCCTACCGGTCGTTGCAGGGAGACCGGTCCGCGCTGACATGCAGCTGGCAGTGGACGGCGCAGGTACGGGAGGCGCCGGACGGGATCGGGGTCGAGGAGTTCACGGAGAGCGGTGTCATCGCCCACAGTCGCCGGATGGGCCATACCATGACCGTCCGCGGCGCAAAGTTCGTGACGGACATCGTCGAGAAGGTGAAGCTGGAGATCATCGCGGCGGACGACGCGGTGGGCGGCATCATCGAGGCGATCGGCTCCTGCGCCCGGACCGGGCGGAAGGAAGACTGCCGGATCGCCATCCGCTCCTACCTGGAAGTGACCTGAAACGGAGGCATCATCCGGCGTGGAGCTTTACCCACGCCGTGTACCGGTCCATCCAGTCCTGCAGGAACCGCCGGGTGTTCCGGTTCGCGACGGCGCCGGCCTCGTCCAGGAAACCGTCCTCCCGGATCTGCAGGTACGCCTCCGGCTGCCCCATGACCGGCACGTCCAGGTAGGCGAGGATCGTGCGCAGCTGCTGCTGGGCCAGGGCCGTGCCGATGGTCCCCAGCGACGCGCCGATGATCCCCGCCGGCCTCCCCGCCCACGAGTTCATGCCGTGGGGGCGCGAGCCGTGGTCGAGGGCGTTCTTCAGCACGCCGGGGATGGAGCGGTTGTACTCCGGCGTCACGAAGATGAGCCCGTCCGCCGCCTCGATGGCGCTCTTGAGCCGGGTCACGGGCGGCGTCGGGTGCTCGTCGCAGTCCTGGTTGAAGAGCGGCAGGTCGCCGATCTCCAGCCGGTCGAAGGTGAACTCCGCCGGGGCGAGCCGGACCAGCCCCTGCGCCAGCTGCCGGTTGATGGAATCGCGGCGCAGGCTGCCGACGATGAGTGCGATCCGGTACTGTTTCATCTCCCCATTACCTTCCTCTTCATTTTCTGCAGAACAACATACCAACAGGATGCTTACTTGTCACTGTTCTCGTCGTCGCTCTCGATGGCGCGGTCCGCCTTAAGGGCGAGTTTCATCGCCATCTTCAGCGAACGGTCGATCAGCGCGTTCTCGTTCTCCGGCGTGAGCTGGCCGGACGAGATGAACGCGGGGACATCAAGGGGACGTTGTTTGCTGGCTTGCTAGCAACCAAACAACCTCTCCTTGATCCCCGGATTCTGCTCAACTATCATCTCTCCCCGTCGCGCGGCCAGACTGACTCCCGATCTCTTCATGTTCAGTACTGAGCCTACTGCCGTACCGCTCTTTTCCAATTCGCGCACGGCAAGATAGCAGATCGCTCCACGCGCTTCGACTATCATCGGCATGCGACTGCTTCGTCTCAGCGATTCGGCTGTAACACCGTAGTATTCGGCAACTCGTTCCACCAACTGGTTCAGCGATATGCCAGACGCCAACCGGTCCCCCAGCCTCTTTTCACTTCGCAGATATTCAACGAATTCTCCGCTGCCAAGCACCCGGTCGTCATGGCTTTCCACCTGCTGGCCGGCTACGGCACCTCCCCGACTGCGGCGCAGTCCGCCACCGACAAGATCGGTACGACGACCCACAGCTATGCCCTCTTCAACGAAATGACGGTACTTGTCAGTTGCCGTCTTCTTACGCGTTGCGAAACAGCCAAGTATCTCTTCCGTAACCTGTCCTTCGAACTCACGGTTTCCCATGAGGACGGCATGACCGCTCCACGGATAGCAGTCAAGCTCGTCCATGCTCTTGACAATTCCTGCCCGCAAGGGATTCAGGTGTATGTAGCGAACCAGTTCGAGAAGGTATGAGTCTTCTTCGCAGACTATGGATTTGTAGCGGTTCTGGAAAAGATGGCCGACACGGTTATGTCGTTTATTGAAGGTGATGGCGTAACCGGTCAGGAGCCGTCTCATGAAATTCGCCAGGCCGCAGATGCCAGAGCGAAGAAGAAGGTGGAAATGATTGGGGATGAGCGCCCAGGCAAGGCATTCGGTTTCGGTTGACATCAACAAGTCGGCAAGTCGCTTGACGAACAGATGACGGTCCGTTTCGTCGAGAAAGATCTTGCGCTTCTCGATCCCGCGGACGATTACATGCTGCAACACTCCAGGAGCATCAAGTCGTGATTGGCGTGGCATGTCGGTTTATTAGCATGTTATGTGGAGTTAGTCAACCAGCAAACAACGTCCCCCAAGGGGTGCTCATACAGTTACGATGCTAGATTCGACAAAATGACAACGTCCCCTCGAAGTCCCTTCTTCGGTACAACGTCGTGGGCGGTGAGCGGGGTTCACCGCTCCACCGGCCTGGTTAGGCGAATTCCTTATAAAGGTCCCAGTTCGGGTCATCTTCGACATAGTGCTGTAACTCATGTGAGGAAATTTCTTTTTGAAGTGTTTCAAGAAGGGTGATCGCGGTTTTAGGGTTTCGTGTGTAGAAAATGAATTCTCGCATGCCGCCAGTTGTAATAGCGAGAACTTCAAGAGACACCTGGTCCGCTTCTAAATGATTGGTTAGTGAATCTTCAATTATATTCAGTTGCTCCATTTCATCGTTACTTGGAAGACCCTCTTGATTCGGGTTGTTTAGAGGCACAGCAATGCCCATACGAAATCGATATTCCGGATGACCAGAAAGCATAGGTGCTGAATCATTTCGGCGGAAAAAAATGGGATTTCCGTTGTACTTGCCCTTATATACTGTCCAAAGTGACTCTGTTGGGTAGGTTGGAACCTTTTTCTTGAATATTCCGAACATTTATTGCCTCATTTGATTGCCCAACGGGGCTGAGGGTCTGCGGGATTCACCGCAGCACCCGATGGTTGTTCGTTTATCCGATTCGCATTGCAGAAAAACCTGTCGCAGCAATCGCATCAAGCAGCTCTTCAAATGCCTCCACGGGAGCAGAGCCAAGGTCTATGTCTATCTTGTAACGGTCTCCCTCCATCTTTGGATCAGACATGTAATGCAGACAACCATTGAAATGCGGATCATCTAACTCGTGTTCCTCGAACCACTTAAAGAACCAATCTTTAATATTCATCCAGTCTGGGTTCTCTGGGCCATTTTGCATTTCACATGGGCAAAAGTTCCATTGGAATGGAAGCATCTCAACTTGAAATTCATCTTGCCATTCAAAATTGATTCCTTGAAAAGATAGCATCTCCTCCGTGTCTACCATCAATGAGTCAACCACTTCACCATTTTGAGTCGTTATTATGTCTGTTCGGTATGGCAATCCGAGTTCGCCCTCGATTGCATACTCGCCATCCTTAGTGAGGAGTGCAGGCTCAACGATGATTGTTAAATTGCCCTGGAGCTCTTCTATTTGAGAAGCAAATTTCTCAAGGTAGAAATCCCGTATGCTGTCAAGTAACTCACCAATACCCATGAATATTTCCCTTTACGAACAACGGCTTGAGGGTCTGCTGTGGAGCGTCAGCGGAAACAGCAGCACCCGAGTGTTATGCTTTCGGCATTTCCCATAGTTCACTCCACCGTTCTTCCGAGACTCTATTCTTGGGAATTACAGGAAGACAACCGATTACTTCGCCTGTCTTTCGCTGGAAGACATTAAATTGATATTCGTCATTTCCTTCAATGACGTGCCAATCGCCACCCTCTGATCCGGTTGATTTAAGTCGTGAAACGAACTCTGCGGTTGCTGCGGCTAATCGCAGCGCATGCGCACTTGATATGGATTTAATGTGCTTCAGACGGATAGTATATGTCAGCAATAATGAGTCGTCACAAGGCATGCTATCTGAGTGAACTGTAGCTCCCTCAGTAATCAAATTTATTGCGTTCTTACTTTCTACGAGACTACTCTCCTCAAGAGCTTTGATTAATTCAGTGTTCATATTTGCCTTTTCCATGCATAACTACTTATTGAGCAGTTTCAGTATATAGGTAGTTTATTACCAGTATAAGTAACTTACTACCGGTATAGGTAGTCTGCCAGATTACCTATATCAGGTCTTTGAAAAACTCACTATATTTACGACCACTTTTGACTGATTTTATGCTATTATGCGGCGCATAACTCTTTGATATTGCAGGAGAATGAATATGCGCGGTTTTAAAGAACAGTCCGA